>CAYVBJ010000158.1:0-1513 GCA_964449075.1 uncultured Balneolaceae bacterium | reverse complement strand
ACTGATAACAACAGACGTGTAAGCCCGAACTGCTCTGTATTCAGTATATTCGGGAAAAGCAGAATGGTTGAGACAAAGCCGAGTGCAATACCCACATAGGATATAACTGTGTTTTGAATACTTTGTCGTATGATTATGCCCAAGGTGCCGGCTGACTGACTTTGAATTGGTTAAAACCGAAGTTAACGATAATTTTAGTCAATCTGATTTAACAAAAAACTGCTTCATGCATACCGTTCATTTTAGCCACTCCTTTTCCAGGCTGTCCGAAACGTTTATATACGATTACGTGACAAGCCTTCAGAAACAAGATGTCCGGGCAGACATTATCACTCTCAATCACATAAACAGTGATGAGCGTCCGTTTGATAAAGTGAGGGAGCTTAGCTTGCCGCTCTGGAATATTCCGCGCCTCTGGAATATTTCAAGGGATATGATCATGAAGCGAAAAACAGAAGTTTCTGCCTGGCCGGTTTACAGAAATCGGTTGAGAAAAATCCTTCAAAAAAATAAACCCGATATTATTCACGCTCATTTTGGCCCGATGGGCGTGCTTATTGCGCCTGTGGCGAAAGAACTTGGAATACCTCTGGTGGTTACATTTTATGGGTATGATATATCCGAGCTTCTGGAGGAGGAATTTTGGAGAAAGGCTTACAATGATCTTTCGCATACAGCTAATCGGGTTACGGTATTATCTGAAGAGATGAAAGAGAGAGCTGAAGGGGCCGGGTTTTCGGCCCGCCAAACGGAGGTCGTGCATCTTGGCACAAATGTGGAAAGTGTTAAATACCGGGTTCCCTCAACTCCTGTTCGTCGGTTTTTAAGTGTGGGTCGGCTGTCTGATAAAAAAGGCCATATAGATTCGCTGAAAGCTTTTAAGTCGGTCCTTGAAGCAACGAATACACCTCTTGTATTTGAAATTATCGGAGAGGGAGAGTCAAGGGGTAAAATTGAATCTTTTATTGAATCTCACCGGTTATCAAAAAGTGTCTCACTTTTAGGTAGTATGCCACACTCACAAGTCATAAAAAAGCTATACAGTGCAGATGTGTTTGTTCTAAACAGTAAGGCGTCAGCCAGTGGCGATAAAGAAGGAACACCCACTGTGCTGGCTGAAGCCCAGGCAGCGGGATTGCCGTGCCTGAGTACGTACCATTCCGGAATCCCTGAAATGATTCCGGAAGAGAATCATATATTGCTGGCTGAAGAAGGGAATACAGATCAAATATCTGCCAATATGAAGCGGATTATTAATGCATCAAAAGATGAAATAGAGGCTATAAGTTATAGGGGAAGGAAACACGTAGAAGAGAACTTCAATGTGATGAAGGAGGTCCTGAAGTTCAAAAAAATATATCAAAAACTTTCAGGAAACGGGTTCTAAAGTTTTTTGCCAATAGATTTGCCCAGCTTTTGTCCTGTCTCCAGCATCGTATCAAAGGTCCATCTGTAGAATTTTCTTCCAACAGGAACCGAATGTCCTGTTATTTCATACCCCAGTGTTTCAATA
>CAYVBJ010000157.1:0-1518 GCA_964449075.1 uncultured Balneolaceae bacterium | reverse complement strand
AAGGTGAGGCTGGAATAGATGATATTTATTTATCTGAGATGTTTCCGCTGAGAGGTTAATCAATAATTGTCTGAACATGCAAAATGACCTGGTAAAAAGAATTGCAATTTCAGCTCTGATTGTTGCTGCAATAATTGTTGTATACGCAGAAATCTTTTTGTGGTCTATGCTTTTTTTTGAGAACCGTGATGTAACGTTCTCACAATCACTTCAGGTTGTTGTAGAGTCTCTGACTACAAGCGGTTACGGTGGATTTGCTCCCTGGGAAAGTGACTTTTTAAATTACTTTATTCTCTTCATGAACCTGACTGGCGTGGTACTGGTTTTTGTGGCTTTTCCTGTTTTCTTTCTGCCTTTTTTGAAAAATGCAATCGAAAAATCCCCTCCCAAAAAAGTCACTAAAAAAGATCATGTCATTATATGTTCCTTTTCAACTCATGCCGAAGTACTGATTAAAGAGCTGAATTCCCGAAAACAGGATTATGTAATTATAGAATCAGGTGAGGAAACGGCAAAAGATCTTTTACGATCAGGATTAGAAGTCATAACAGGAGATCCCGAGTCGGAATCCACACTGAAAGCTGCGGGTCTAAAACATGCTAAGGCGGTTGTAGTCAATTCATCAACCGATAAAAATATAAGTACAATATTTTCTGTCAGAAATCTCAATAAATCTATCAAAGTTATTGCCGTTCTCTCAGATGAAGAGATGGAAACATACCATAAGCTCGCCGGTGCTGACAGTACCATTTCACCAAGACAACTTATAGGAAAAAGCCTTGCTGTTCAGGTTCCTGCCATTTCAATTAAAGACAGTGTGGAGATAGATAATACTGTTGAACTGATCGAAATTGATATTGAAGATGGCAGCGAACTTTATAACAAAACTATCGAAGAAGCTCACTTACTGGATCAGTATCACATAAATATTATCGGTGTCTGGCAAAATGGTGACTTCCAAAGCCCTGTATCTACGGACCTGATTTTGGATTCCAAAACCCGGTTACTTGTTGCCGGAGACAGGGATGAGCTTACAAGACTCAATAAAAAGGCAGAAGCGACAATACGGGATTTTATACGCAACAAGATACTGATCGTCGGATTCGGTTTATCCGGCCAGGCTGCTTTCAGCATGCTGGAACAAAAAAGCATACAGGTAAAAGTCATCGATATTCTTGATAAAGAAGGCGTTGATATTATTGGTGATATCCGGGAACCTGAGACACTTCAGGAAGCCGGAATTGAAGATGCATCTGCCATGATTATTACGATCCAGGACGATACAATGGCAATATTTGCAACATTGCTCACAAGAAGTATGAATAGTAAAATCCATATTATCGTCCGCGCCAACAAAATAGAAAATGTAAAAAAACTATATGATGCAGGTGCCGACTATGTTCAATCTCTTGCAACAGTAAGCGGACGGATGCTTGCTTCCAGTATATTTGAAGATGAAACGTCATTAGCAGCTGAAAAACAGATTAACCTCCTGCAATTGCCTGCCGGAAACCTGTC
>CAYVBJ010000156.1:0-1620 GCA_964449075.1 uncultured Balneolaceae bacterium | reverse complement strand
AAACGGGGTATCGGTCGGATACTGATCAGCGATTCAGAGTCTACTTAACCAACTCACTGGAAGAACACCATAAAGACACGGGCACCCTATTTGCCAATTGGTTGAGCACAGAGGCCAATGAGGCCAACTACGTAAAACGAGATACGCCAGTCATGTGTGTGATTGGGAATCCGCCGTATGCGGTGAGTAGCACCAATAAAGGAGATTGGGTTCAAGCTTTAATTGCAGACTACAAGAAAAATTTGAATGAGCGCAAAATCAATTTAGATGATGACTACATTAAATTTATTCGCTACGGCCAACACTATATCGATAAAAATGGAAGTGGAGTTTTAGCCTATATTTCAAACAATAGTTTTATTGATGGTATTACGCACCGCCAGATGCGGAAATCCTTATTAAAAAGTTTTGACAAGATTTATATTTTAGATTTACACGGGAGTGCGAAAAAGAATGAAACTGCTCCTGATGGCAGTAAAGATGAAAATGTATTTGACATCCAGCAAGGTGTATCACTTAATATTTTTAGTAAGACCGGTAGAAAGAAAAAAAATGAATTGGGGACTGTTTTCCATTCTGAATTTTACGGTAAAAGAAGCCTTAAATACGAAAATTTAAATCAGAATTCGCTTTTTACTATCAAATGGAATAAGCTGAAAAATGTAGAACCTTATTTTTTTTTCGTTCCAAAAGATTTTAAATCAGCAGGTGAATATAAATCAGGCTTTAAAATCAATGACCTAATGGATACTTATGTTTCAGGATTTCAGACAAAAAGAGATAAGGTAACTATCAATATAAAGTCAGACGAGCTTCAAGATGTTAAAACAGTTTTCATAGAAAACGATAATAATGAAATAAGACGTGCTCTCAAACTACCAGCTGATGGTCGCGATTGGAAAATTGAATGGGCAAAAGAAGATCTATTAAAAAACGAACCAATTCAAGTAAAGGTAATGTATAGGCCGTTTGATAACAGGTATACATTTTTCACAGGGAAATCTAAAGGGTTTGTAGCATATCCACGATCTGAAATGTACGGCCATTTAAATAATCCCGAAAACATTAGCCTTATTACCTGCCGGCAACAATCTACTTTTGATTTTCAGCATGCTTTTACAAGCCGGCTTGTTTCTGATATGTGTAATATTTCATCTCAAACAAAAGAAACTGGTTATATATTTCCACTTTATTTATACCCAGAACCTAGTGGACAAAAAACAATTGAACAAGATTCGGAAAGAACGCCAAACCTAAAAGCAGAGATTGTCAAACAAATTGCGGAGAAACTCGGCTTAACCTTTACTCACGAGAAAGAGACCACCGAAAACACCTTTGCGCCCATAGACCTTCTCGATTACATCTATGCCGTGTTACATTCTCCCACTTACCGGGAGAAATACAAGGAATTCCTTAAAATAGATTTTCCGCGCGTGCCCTATCCCACGAATTCAGACACCTTCTGGAAGCTGGTGGAATTCGGAGGGGAACTGAGGAAAGTCCATTTGCTGGAAAGTCCCGTAGTGGAGGACTTCATCACCACTTATCCTATCAATGGCGATAATACGATTACGCGTCGACTCACCAAACGCAGTCCCGGCTTTGAGCTCACCGACGAGG
>CAYVBJ010000155.1:0-1651 GCA_964449075.1 uncultured Balneolaceae bacterium | reverse complement strand
AACACCCGACCATGCGCAACATTCTTCACCGCGCCGCGAAAATGCAAATCACCCTCTCTCCCTTTCTCTCAGTCTCTCAGTCTCCCCTGCTGCAGGCCTTCAGCCTGCCTGGGCTTTCCGCGCATTTTTCCAGAGGCTGTCCAAAAAGTGTAGTTGACCGCAGATTTCACTCCGTCTCCCCTTCACTCCCTCAGTCTCCCTCTGCAGTTCCACAGCCATAGTTCTACATCTCAACCCACGCAGGATCCAGCCACCATTATTCGCCAGACGACTGCAATCTTGCAGATTTTGGTGGGTTTTTCACCGGAGTCGTGAGGCGAAAACCAACGCCCCTGCCAGGCGCAACATTCTTCCCAGTGCCGAGAGGTTAGTAATCAATAAATCACTTGAGATCGAATTAATTTGCATTCGTTAAAATAATATAATTCATCATTGTGACTGTTGACACTGAAATTGTTCAGACTCAATGATCTATTTTATATGGACTTAGCTCTCCCACAACCTCAACTGTGCGATAAAATTAGAGGTTTCTTACAATCTTTGATCCAATTTTCAGAATCCATTTCTTGTGAGTGAAGCAAGTAAAGAGTCATGCAGGAGAACAAATTTACTGAATCAATTTTATTGATAAATAACTACAGATATTCAAAAATGAGACAACTGATCCTTTTAATTTCAATATTCCTGACTTTTTCAGCAGCTGCTTACAGCCAGCATACAGACAGCTGCAGTGCTACGGTTCAATACGAGGTTAAAAAAGGTGATTTCCTCTATAAAATAGCTGTTGAATTTGGTGACGCCCGTTTCTGGGAACCTATATACATCGCAAACGCTGATCGGATGGCCAACCCAAACCTGATCTTTCCCGGACAGAAAATTTTAATTCCGGCCAGTATTGCAGGCTTTTCAGAAAGCGGACAATCAGCCGGCGCCGTGCTTGAAAATCCATTCTGTGAAAAAACCGAGATCCCGGTTGCATCTGTGGACAGGCAGTTTCTTGTTCGTTTCCGTCTTGATGACTTCATTGCCAAACATTCAAAAGCAACTGAATCTGAAAAACCTGTAACTGCTTTGATTGATACACTTACCGAAGATGAAAAAATGGAAGAATTTCGCAAGGCTTTTGAATCACTTGTAAAAGCCGGCGAAAAACCGGAATCCGTTCAAAGTGAAAAAGAGAAGATTGTCCGTATGGAAGTTGACGGTATGATACTGGACGAAACGATATCCAAAATCGGGCGTGATTTTTACAACATTTTTTATCAATACTGGCAGGCACCACCTGAGGCTTATAACTTTACTGTAAGAATTTCTGAACAGCCTGCACCCAATTTAGGCACCATGGTATCAGTCACCGTAAATGATACAAAGACATTCCAGTCCAGGTTACAGCCGCGTTTTGATACAATTGAAGAAGCGGGTAAACAAGCTGTTAGGATGTCACATCACTATCTTAAAAACAATAAGAATCAATTTATCATCTATTAATTAATAATAAGCAACAACAGATACGAATGATGAAACAAATTCAAACCATATTATTTTCTCTGTTATTTCTTTGTGTGTACGGCGTCACTGCTCTTTCGGCCCAGGACTTGGTTTACACACCGAAGAACCCCGCCTTTGGCGGCAGCCCGATCAACTACCAGTG
>CAYVBJ010000154.1:0-1738 GCA_964449075.1 uncultured Balneolaceae bacterium | reverse complement strand
TATATTGTAGGCTTCCAGCCTTGGACCGTTTTCTGCTCCCTGGAAAGCAGAAGTTAACTCTACAAACTTTGTATCAAAAAAGATGTCAAACAGGAAATCATTGCTGGTTCTCCTCCTGTTGTTTTGTATCATTTCTAAAGCTTCCAGCATCTCCCCGCGTGCAATATCGGTCCTTTGTGTAAATTGATCAAGTCCCAGCCGATGATACTTGTAAACAGCCCTTCTGAACTGCTCATAAAGAGGATTTGATAAATCCCCGATTAACCCGAACCGGTTACGCTGAGAACCGATAGAGCGGCCCCAGCCCGGAGCCGATGTGTTTTGCGCAAGTTCCATTACACCGCGAGCCTGGTTAAAAAACGGTGTTCCTCCAAGCTCGGAAAATGTGTCATAATCATATCCTATTACAATGTAAATATAGAAATCAATCAAACTAACCAAATCATCAAACTGCAGTTCATCATAAATCAGGCTTTTATTCCGGGTGTAATTAAAAACCCAGTTATTATCACTGATAATTAATGTAGAGGTTCTCTGCATTGTATTGTAAATGGGGCGCTGTGCATCAATAATAAGTTCTGCACTATAATTGAACTGGGTATCAACGTCATTCAAAATAATTTGAAGCCGGCAGTCAATTCGTTCGTGATCTTCGAAACTATCGTTTGTCCACTCGTTTTCATTGATATACCGTTCAAGCTGAGGCCCGAGTTCCCGGATATCGTCACTCCCTGACCCGGAAATCTGGCTGTCATTGATGGTTACCGAACAGTTCATCTCCTGAGCTGATACTATTTCCGGAAAAATTCCAAAAAAAACCGGCAGAAAAATAAAAATTGAAAATTTTACTTGCTGTTTTACATTCATTTATGCATAATTAAAAGAGAGAAAAAACTATTCATCACAATGATACAAAGGATTCATCATAAAATCGCCCTGAGGGCGCTATTTTTGCTGATTGTTTTGCTTCAAGCTAACCCTGCATTTTCACAGGCAACCATTGGAGCAAAAGAACAATCTATGGGCTTAACAGGGGTTGCTCTTCCCAACTCAAGCTTTGCCATTTTTTCAAATCCGGCACTTCTAAGGGACCAACGGAACAGTTTTTCACTCTATGCCCTTAGATTTTCCGGTTTTTCCGAACTGACAGACATTGCCGCCGCCGGTTCAGCTGCCTTTTCCTGGGGAACAGCCGGTCTGGGCCTTCACCGTTTCGGTTTCGAACTCTTTAACGAAACCAGGCTGCATTTAGCATACAAAAACAGTTTTGAACAATTTTTTTACGGTGTTGCCTTAAACTATAGCACCATTAACCAGGGTGACGAATATGGTTCAGCCTCAGCTTTTGGAATCAATGCAGGGATTGCTGCAGAAATTATCCCTGATTTGTGGATCGCAGCGCGTGCTACGAATATAAACCAGCCGGTTTACGGAAATTCCCAAGAAGAATTGCCGCGTGACCTGGCCCTGGGTTTTAGTATCCGGCCTGCACCTGTTGTTCTCTACACGTTAGATGTAGTAAAAGATGTTCAATTTCCGGCTTCTGTTCGAAGTGGAATTGAAGTGCAACTGGTCTCCCGCTTTTTCGGACGCGCCGGTTTTACGACGGAACCAACCACTTATACTTTTGGATTCGGATACGAACCTGAACACTTTCGTTTCAATATAGCCGTGCAGCAACATGATGTGCTTGGAATAAGTCCGTCTGTAGACATGCAAATTGCTTTCTGATCCGGCC
>CAYVBJ010000153.1:0-1758 GCA_964449075.1 uncultured Balneolaceae bacterium | reverse complement strand
TTAAGAATCAATCCGTATATGTTCTCACAGAGGCTCGCCTATTCACACGCGGAGTTTCGCAGATAATTTTTTCCAAACCCATTAATGAACTACGAAATATTCGATATGCTCTGTGAAAATCTGCGAGAATAAAAAATCCAACTCATAATAACATCCATTTTACCCTTTTGGATTCCGGTATTTAGTACACTATTGATTCTATACTATATGAGCACTGGTTATCACGGACCAGATTCGGGATCTGTACTGAAATCATAAGCAACGCTACCAACTAAGTTTCCGCTTTGAGGATTGTCATTGATTAACATGGAACTACTTTATAACCGGTCGTCGGTCGTCCGTCATCAGTCGCCATTTTCCCTTTCTCCCAACGTCCAACTTCCAACTTACACTTTTCTTTCAGCAAGTTTACGGGTTACCTTCTTTTTGTAGGTTCTGCTGATAGGCAAGGCCATGCCGTTTACACTCAGTTCGGTTTTAGAAAAGGAATTAACTTTTCGGCAATTGACTATAAAAGAACGATGAATGCGAATGAAATTTTCAGGGAGCTCTTTGAGTATATGACTGATGCGTTCGTTGCTGAGCACCGGTTCATTCGATTCGGTGACAATCTTGATATAGTCACCGGCGCTCTCGATATAAGTGATATTATCAAATGGGATTTTGGTCTGCTTGCGATCGGCCCATACCGTTAAAAAACCCTTCAGCATCTTGTTTTTTTCAGCTTCAAGCATCTTTGTTTTCTTCTGAATACCGAAGGAGCGCTTGACCAGTAATACAAATGCCTTCACAAAAACAATGAAGTAGAGGATAATTGCCAGGATGAAAATGTTGGTCACCACCGGACTTAAGCTGCTGTAATTAAGGTCGGCCAGCAGTACAAATGACCCTGTGATCACCCACATTTCCAGGTAGGTCGAAATAACCAGCAGGTAAGAGAAATAAAGAGCGAATCTCAGGTACCTTTTTTTAAGCAAAAATTTTGGCACCAGGTAATAATTGAAGAAATACGAGGTGCCTACAGCTACAGGCAGCAGCATCGATACAAAGTAAAAGGAGAGGATATAACTTTCGAAAACATTGCCGAAAACAACCGTAAGCAAAGCGGTGACAACTATCCAGAAAAGAATATGGGTTCGAATATGAAGCATAAGTTTTCTCCAAAAAAAGAGAAATATCCCTAATAAACCACACTTTTTCGATGAAATGCAGGTTTAATTCGGGATTCTACATTGCCTGGTGTCACCTTTACGGGATACATTGAGTTACAAATCAATCGAAACTAAATAGAGCAAAATGACAGATTTATTTTACGCGGGAGGACCATTATTTATGGGAATTCTTACCATTCTATTACTAATAATTTTATCAATGTCGGCATACCGTATCATTCAGATTGTCCGTGGTAATGTGGACTATGCGACAAGTTTCAGGCACCGGTTATCTTATATAAAATCAGTAGGTTTGTTTGCACTGGTCTTTGGTATTCTGGCTCAGCTTATGGGGCTATACCAGGCATTTTCAGCAATAGAAATGGCCGGCGATATTTCTCCTGCGATTTTAATGGGTGGTTTAAAAGTATCGATGATTACCACCATCTACGGCGTCATTATTTTTCTGATTTCATATCTTCTGTGGATGGGGCTACACTATATGGCCACAGATTGACGCAGATTTTTTAAACAAATCAATACAGCTTGTTATTCGACGATAAATTAGAGCTGGTTTATCAGTTAAGAATCAATCCCTATATGTTCT
>CAYVBJ010000152.1:0-1807 GCA_964449075.1 uncultured Balneolaceae bacterium | reverse complement strand
GGGATTGTATGGATTTTGAAGAGATCAAGGCGTGGTATCTGAAAGCATTGCGGGCTTATACTGATTTTGAGGGCCGTTCACGAAGAAAAGAGTATTGGACGTTTACACTCGTCAATTTTGTAATATCCCTTTTGTTAAGCGGTCTGGGTCTGGGGATGCTTGGGCTTCTTTTCGGGATTGTAATTCTGCTGCCGGGTATTGCAGTGGGTGTCCGGAGATTGCATGATATCGGTAAATCAGGATTGTGGCTCTTAGTTGGATTTATTCCTGTTGTGGGCCTGATTGTGCTTATTTACTTTTTTATCCAGGACAGTGAGCCGGGAGCAAATATGTATGGGGTGAATCCGAAGGGAATTTAGTTTCCAGTTTGGGAAAGGGGTAACCGCAATGGCGCGGAGGAGAGCAGAGTTGTTTTTAAAGCTCATATTATCTCCTTCAAAACTCAGCAATTCTTATGTGAGGATAATCATACTCTTTAAGAAAAGTGAGTCTGTTTTCAGTGGCTGCGAGGATGGGAGGCAGGTTATCACCAATGTAAACACCTGAGCCGTTATTGTTATCCAGGAGATAGCTGTGGAGCGTTATTTTTTGGTTTTCGCCTCCATTCAGTTTTCTGTTCTCAACCTGTACCAGCAGATAATCACTGTTTAGGACGATCAAATTTTTAATCAAATCAAATTCCTCTTGTAGATGATTAGGGTCACCACCGATGCGGTCAGGTGTTTCAAGAATTCGCATAAATTGAAAATTATCCAGGCGTGTAATCCAGGAAATCTCACCACTTTTATCATAACTGTAAACAAGGTTCAGCAACCGTTTATAGTGGAAGATCTGATCTGATTTTTGTCCGCATGCTATTGCTCCCGCTGACATCGACTGAACAGCTAACAGAGATTCAGATTGATAATAACTGCCAAAGGATCTTAGGGCTGTTTCATAATTTTCTATTCTGAAAACAGTTATGCTATTCGGTCTTTCTGTCAAAAGCTGCTCTCCGATCGGCATGGACTGAAGAAATAGCTCATCACCGGAAATACAAAAAGAGGAGGGTATTAGTCCCGTTTCGAGAGTGCTGTCATAACTATATTCTCCGCTTTCGAAGCGGTAGGATTTTAAATCAAAAAACAGATCCAATGCGAGTAACTTTCTACTACTTGTGATAATACGATCTGCATTTACAAGTTCTCCCGGACCGCGGCCTTTTCGTCCAAATGTTTGAAGATGAAATCCATTCGAATCGTAGATATATATACCAGTATCCTGCGAGTCAGAAATAAATATATTTGAGTTTTCATCGATATGAACATCACTGATCTGCCCAAACATCTCAAACTCTTCACCTTCCTCTTTTCCGATTGTAAACAAGATCTTGCTGTTTCGGACTCGATTCAAAATATCGGGAACAGCTGCATGATCAGAAATTAGTGTATCCCTCATATCTATAACATTGGTTATCCCAAACTCAGGATTCAGATTCTCTTCCGTGGGATGTATAATTCTGTTTGATTCGCCAGCATTACCACAGCTCAGCATAAGAAAAGCAAAAAGAAAGATCCAATAATGAGCAGTTGAGTAAGCCATACAGTTTGATAGAATATCTTCAAAAAATTGTCACATTTTTTGGACACCGACTCCCGACTGTTTTTTAACCACAGAGTTTCACAGAGATATGCACAGTGTAACGCAGAGTTATACTTTGCCAATGGCAGAGTCAAACAAAAATTTCAGAAGATTGCTTTTAATTTTTGAATAAATTTACAAATCAGCAAGTTTTATACTGCATACTGCATACTGCATACTGCATACT
>CAYVBJ010000151.1:0-1835 GCA_964449075.1 uncultured Balneolaceae bacterium | reverse complement strand
ATCTCTCTCACTTTCCGATAACCTGAACAATTATGTGACGCTTGCGGGGGCGGTTATCATGATCGAGAACAACAATCTGCTGCCATGTTCCCAAAATGCATTGCCCATCCCGAATCGGAACTGTAATTCCAGGCCCCATAAATGTAGCCCGTATATGTGAAAAACCATTATCATCACCCCAGGTTTCAGAGTGGTGAGATTTCATTTTTTTTGAAGCAAACTCTTCCAGTTTTTCCTTTACATCAGTAACAAGAGCGGGCTCAAATTCCATTGTTGAAATGGACGCTGTTGAACCGACTGCAAACACATGACAAAATCCTTCCCTGATGCCTGTCTCTTGAATAACAGAATCAACTTTTGAGGTTAAGTCATGAATATCGGAAAATCCCTGCGTTTCGAGGTGGATATCTTTGGTCTCTATTTTCATCTTCTTGCAAAAATTCAGGTTAGGGTTACAATACAGTCATACTCTTTAAATATAAAAGATCTTTGCCCAATCAAACAGCCGGAGACCCACCGGTCTGTCGGCCTTAAAAAAAATAAAACCAAAAGCCCAAATCCCACAGGCCGGCTGACCGGACTCCCACCCAAATCTCACCCCCTGCCAGCAACTTCCGAAAGCCCGCCACACAAATCCTTCCCTCTTCACTTCAACACCATCAAGCCAAAGGCGGACAGCCGGAGACCCACCAGTCTGTCGGCCTTGAAAAAAATACCGCCATCGCTCACATCCCACAGGCCGGCTGACCGTATTCCCACCCAAATCTCATCCCCCGCCAGCAACTTCCGACAGCCCGCCCTGCAATATCTTACCCTTGTCTATATCAAACCAAAGGCGGACAGCCGGGGGATCAGAACGGCACCGATGCTTTAACTCTGTAATAAGTATCATATTTACTGCCTGAAAACAGTTCATCATATTTTTGAGCCAGGCCAACTGCGTGCCCGATATCCAGACCCAACAAGTTCAGCCGATTTTTCAGTTCAACTCCCAAACCGTATCTCTCTTCAGTGCTGCGCGATCCGTCTGCCCTTCGTGCGTTCCACACTACTCCTGCATCTCCAAAAATTGCAACAGATGTTCCGCCAAGCACAATTGAATTCAGAACACGTGTCTGCAGTGAGGGTAAAAAAGGTACTCTGTATTCGATAGATGCAAATGCAACCCGGTTGCCGGCAACAAAGTCACGATAACCTCTTACACGATCCAGTTGGTTGGTTTGTATAAATGAAATTTCATCAGGCAGATTTACCTCAATTTTTTCAAATCTTGATAGACCGATGAAATCCTGTGGAACCGGGTCTCCAAATTGTGCCTGGAAACGTCCGTATAAATAAAACCTCTGTTTGCCAACAGAAGGCAGTATTTTAAATGCACTTGCATCCAGCGTTGTATACGCAACATCACCGCCCCCAATTTTTTCAGCACCAGTAAAGAGCAATTTATACCCATACCCTTCCAGAGGATGAATTACATTATCACGACCCGGTTTCATCATTGATGTTCGCCAACCAAGTCGCAGTTCGGTTTTGTCTGTTTTTACCGGGGCAGGAGCATCAAAGGTATCCGAAAACTTACGTCTTTGGAATGGATCTGTTTCCGCATACCGCAACCTGATGTTAAACCGGTCATCTCTGAATGGTCTCTCCGAAATATCCAGCGGCCAGGATATCGTGATATCACCCCCCGTCAGCTGCTCAATCAGGAAACGGTCGCTGTAAAAACGTGCCTCTCCCGGCATCCGGAATGCAGAAAAAATAATGGAAGGCCTTAGCTGGTTATTTACATAATTCAGAATTCCATATGAATTGTCAAACTCTCCAAAAGATATCAG
>CAYVBJ010000150.1:0-1836 GCA_964449075.1 uncultured Balneolaceae bacterium | reverse complement strand
CCGCTACAGGGACGGGAACCTTCTTAGCTGAAGTCATCAAGCACATTCACGGCAAGAAATTCAAGGGACAGGAAGGTATATGGAGTCAGTATGTGGACGATCATTTGATCCCCAGGCTGAATGGATTCGAGATTCTGATGGCTTCTTATGCCATGGCCCACCTGAAGCTGGATTTGCTTTTAGCGGAAACGGGCTATCGGTCGGATACCGATCAGCGATTCAGAATCTACTTAACCAACTCCCTGGAAGAACACCATAAAGATACGGGAACCTTATTTGCCAATTGGTTGAGTACGGAGGCCAATGAAGCGAATTACGTCAAACGGGATACGCCTGTGATGTGTGTGATTGGGAATCCGCCATATAGTGGAGAAAGTGCCAATAAAGGCGAATGGATAATGGGTCTAATGGACGATTACAAAAAAGAACCAGGTGGAAAGGAAAAACTTAAAGAAAAAAATTCCAAATGGATAAACGATGATTATGTAAAGTTTTTGCGATACGGTCAGCACTTTATTGAGAAAAATAGAAGTGGCGTTTTAGCATTCATTAATCCCCACGGATTTTTGGACAATCCAACTTTTAGGGGAATGCGTTGGCAATTGCAAAAAACGTATGATAAGATATACACCATTGATTTACACGGCAACTCTAACAAAAAGGAAACTTCACCAGACGGAAGTGCAGATATTAATGTGTTCGATATTCAGCAAGGTGTTTCCATTAATATTTTTGTAAAGACTGGGAAAAAGCTAGCCAACGAGTTAAGTAAAGTCGCACACTACGAAATTTATGGCACACGAGAATTTAAATACGAATTTTTAAGAAAGAACAGTGTAAAATCAATTAGTTTCACTGATTTGCCAAATACAGCTCCGATGTATTTTATGGTAAAGAAAGATTTTGAGACCAAAAAAAGTTACGATGCAGGTTTTAATGTGAAGAAACTATTTTTAGTTAGTGGTGCAGGAGTTGTTAGTAAACGAGATGCATTAGCTTTTCAAAACTCTAAAACTGAAATAAAAGAGAAAATAAATGATATTTACAGACTTTCTTATTCGGAAATAGAAAAAAAATTCAATTATATAAGCTGGAAAAGCAGAGATGGTAAAGTTGAGTTCTGTAAGGACAATGTTATGAAGTTTGGAGTTAAGGAAGAGCTTTTTATAAAATATTCCTACAGGCAATTTGATAACAAATGGACATATTACACGGGAGAATCAAAAGGCTTTATTGGTTGGCCTGTTAAACAAGTCATGAGACATCTTCTGGAGAATAATTTTGCGTTAATATTTTCAAGACAAACTTCAAGTGAATGGAAACATTTGTTTATATCAAAATATATTGGTGATTTTAATATTACAGGGAATGCTGGCACAAACGGATCAGGCTATTACTTCCCATTATATCTCTATCCAGAGTCTAGTAGCCAGAAAGTCATTGATCAAAGCAGAGAAAGAATACCCAACCTAGAAATAGAAATTGTAGAGCAAATTGCAGAGAAATTGGGATTAACTTTTACCGACGAGAAAGAAACCACCGATAACACCTTTGCGCCCATTGATATTTCAGATTATATTTATGCCGTCTTGCATTCTCCCACTTATCGCGAAAAATACAAGGAGTTTCTCAAAATAGACTTTCCCCGCGTGCCCTATCCCACGAATCCAGACACTTTCTGGAAACTCGTGGAATTCGGAGGGGAACTGAGGAAAGTCCATTTGCTGGAAAGTCCCGCATTGGAGGACTTCATCACTACCTATCCCATCAATGGCGATAATACAATTACCCGTCGACTCACCAAACGCAGTCCCGGCTTTGAGCTCACCGACGAGG
>CAYVBJ010000149.1:0-2161 GCA_964449075.1 uncultured Balneolaceae bacterium | reverse complement strand
CATCGGGCAATCCTCATAAAATTGAGGAGCTGCAGCAGGTTCTAAAACCGCTTGGATTTACACTGACCAGTACGCGTGATATCAGGAATGCGTTTGAAGTAGAAGAAGATCAGGATACGCTTGAGGGAAACGCATTGAAAAAGGCCCGAAGCTGGTTCAAAGAGACAGGAATTCTGACCATGGCTGATGATACCGGTCTTGAAGTAGAAGCGCTGGACGGTGAACCCGGGGTCTATTCTGCCAGGTATGCCGGTGAAAATGCAACCTATGAAGAGAATGTTGAAAAACTTCTCAGGGAATTGGAAGGCGTCAAAAACCGTAAGGCACAGTTTCGCACCGTGATTGCGCTCGTTTCAGATGCTGAAGAACATCTGTTTGAAGGATCCTGCAGCGGAGAGATCATCAGTGAAGGCCGTGGTGAAAAAGGATTTGGCTATGATCCTGTTTTTAAACCGTCAGGCTATGATAAGACGTTTGCTGAACTGGATGCAGATGAAAAAAACAGAATCAGCCACCGGGGAAAAGCTGTCAGAAAATTGATACAATTTTTATCCGGGCATACTGATTGATGAATGATTTGAATCGTAAGAGGCACTTAATTGTAATTTTAACCTGAATTTGAAACTACTGTGGGGTTTACCGGATTAGATCTAACCATAGTAATCGCATACCTTATTGCGGTTGCTGTTTTCGGAATTCTCTCTGCCGGCAAGCAGAAGTCATCGAAGGATTATTTTCTGGGCGGACGGGATATGCCCTGGTGGGCAGTACTCTTTTCAGTGGTTGCAACGGAAACCAGCACCCTTACATTTATCAGCATTCCTGCAGTTGCATATGGCGGTAATCTGACTTTTCTACAGCTCACATTCGGCTATATCATCGGCCGGTTTGTCGTGGCTGTCTGGTTTCTGCCGGCTTACGACCGCGGTGAGATTTCAACGGCTTACCAGTTTCTGTCACAAAGGTTTGGTGACGGAATGCGTAATGTGGCCAGTTCTACTTTTATCATAACCAGGCTTCTTGCGGACGGGGTGCGCCTTTTTGCTACCGCAATTCCGCTTGCTATCATTCTGAGGCTTGCCGGCACATTCGATCTCTGGACAGATATTCAAATCTATGCACTTGCGATCACGGTTATCGCAATAATTACCCTTGTCTATACATTTCTCGGTGGCATTAAAGCGGTGATCTGGATGGATGTGGTACAGATGGTTGTCTATCTTGGCGGGGCTCTTTTTGCTGCTCTTGTTATGGCAGGTCAGATGCCGGTAACTGCTGCCGAGGGCTGGGCTCTTTTGTCGGATAACGATAAATTCCGGTTGTTTAGCTGGGGTTTTGATATGGATTGGCGATCTTTCCTGGCTGATCCTTACGTATTTTGGATTTCAATTATTGGCGGAGGAGTTTTCTCGGTAGCATCACACGGTACGGATCAGCTGATCGTACAACGCGTTCTTTCCACAAGAAATTTGAAAGACGGGCAAAAAGCAATGATTTGGAGCGGAATCGGGGCTTCCCTGCAGTTTGCTTTTTTCCTGGCGATCGGGTTGATGCTCTACGTCTTTTACCTGGGGCAAAATGCATCGGAACTGGGTTTGCAGACCACTGATGAAATCTTCGCCCTCTTTATTGTGGAAAATATGCCGCCCGGAGTTGCAGGCCTGATTGTGGCGGCTCTGTTTGCTGCTGCTATGAGCAGCCTCAGCTCATCACTGAACGCACTGGCTTCGGCAACCACACTCGACCTGATTAAACCTGTTGCCGGCGCTGACTGGACCCGGGAAAAAGAGTTGAAAATTTCGCGACTGATCACTATCGGGTGGGGCATTGTATTAACGGGATCAGCACTGCTTTTTACCTGGCTGCAGCTTACCGGTGAAGAGCGCCCTGCGATTGTTGAACTCGGGCTGGGAATTGCCTCCTATACGTATGGCGGACTCCTGGGAGCATTTTTGCTGGGACTCATTTTTGAAAAACCCGACAAAAAGGACGCCATGATTGGATTTTTTACAGGATTGATTTCTCTTCTTTTCATGGTAGAAGGACCCGTGCAAAGTCTGTTACCCGGAGATGGTCTTGCCATTGCCTGGCCGCTGTACACTCTCGTCGGAAGCGTGATTGTTATGGCTGCCGCGAATGCATCTTGTTATTTGCGTAAATT
>CAYVBJ010000148.1:0-2331 GCA_964449075.1 uncultured Balneolaceae bacterium | reverse complement strand
GCACGATAAAGGCATTGCTGCCGCCCAGTTCAAGAACCGATTTCTTCAGGTATTTACCCGCAAGGCTGCCCACGGATCTCCCTGCTCGTTCGCTACCTGTAAGTGTAACAGCTTTAACTGTATCACTTGCAATAATTTTCTCTGTTTTGTCGTGATGAATGATGAGATTCTGAAAAACACCATCAGGGAACCCGGCTTCAATCAGTAATTCCTGGATATGTTTGGCACACCCAAATACATTCGGAGCGTGTTTCAGGAGTGCCGTATTTCCCGCTGCAAGGGTTGGAGCTGCAAACCGGAATACCTGCCAGAACGGGTAATTCCACGGCATGATGGCCAGTACTGTACCGAGGGGGTCAAAACTGATAAAACTCTCCGAGGCGTCAGTTTCAATTATTTCATCGGCCAGGTGACGCTCTGCATTTTCGGCGTAATAATCACAAACCCATGCACATTTTTCTATTTCAGCTTTTGCTTCCCTGATCGGTTTACCCATTTCGAGGGTGATTGTCTCTGCATACTTGTCAATATTTTTTCTCAGTAAACCGCCTGCATTCGTCAAAAATTTGCATCGCTCCCCGATTGGCACTTTTTTCCAGGATTCAGTTACAACTCGCGATTTTTCCAGGATCTTATCAATTTCATCCTCACTCTGTTCGGTATAAGAGGTAATTTCCTTGTTGTTATAGGGATTTATACTTTTAAATTCCATTCTTGTTTTATTGTTTTTTACTTATGTTCTTGTTAGATAGATGTATAGATATAACATCTTTGAAGACAAAACCATTCTGAAAGAAATCCACTGGATAAAGCCGGATTGCAATGGATGGATGCGCTGAAGTCAAATAAGAATTGGCGGTAAACCTTTGCGCTTCACCGCGCTCATTCCACCCCTTCTCCAATCATCCTAATGGCAGTGCTGGTGGGCATCCGACCAGGTAGTTCCGGCCGGACAATCGTGCTGGCTGCCACCACCCGAAAGTGCATAACCTGCAATTACCAAACCGATTGCAATTATGATCACAAGAACAATCATTCCCCCTTTTGATTTTAGTGAAGAGTCATTCTTGCCCTGGCAGCAATTTTTATGCTTTTTTCCGCTGCCGCATTGGCACAAATCATTTCTGCCGGGTTTATCAGTCATAATCTCAATTGCAGTTACATTATTTTTGTTCGCTTTTAATCTAAGACAAGCGATCTCAAAAATCCATACGGTTTTGTTATTAACTGGAGTCAGTAATTATTTTTTACGGGTCTTCGCGTTCCTCACATGATCATGCAAATACCGGTATTAGAAATATTGCATGAATAAATTCATTGCAGGTGTTCTGTTGGCAAAAGCCGAACGGCAATTCATGATCTCATGAAATAAAACACCAGAGGCCGACATCTCTTCCCGCTTCAGTTCGCCCAGACGGTATACCCTCACTGTGCGAGGTCCGGGCAAAGACTATCTAAAGTTTAGTCAATTTTTAAAGTGACCCGGCAGTAAATAAAAATCATATTGGATATATCCCGGTCATTTTCCTAACAGAGCCCCCAATGGCTTCAGTTTTTCACTGTGATTGGAGACAATTTTAATCGTTGCTGTGAGTGGTACAAACAAAATCATACCTGCCACTCCCCAGATGATTCCGCCGAGGATGATTGCAATGACTACTGCAAGTGCATTGAGTTTCACCTCTTTCCCTACAAAGAACGGTTCAAAAATATAACTCTCCACCAAATGAATGATAATTAAAATGACTATAAAAGTTAGTTTTACAGAGACACTGTCAAAGAAAATTAGTGCAAATATTACCGGCAGCAAACCGCTGATCAGCGGCCCTATGTAAGGTATAATTGTAATCAAAGCTCCGAACAGTGTAAATAACAATGCGAATGGCAGTCCGAAGATTATAAAAGTGACGTAATACATCACAGCCAGAGCAAGCATTACCTGTGCCCTCCCCAACAAATATTGATAGACTACCCTGCTGATTTTATTGATAGCATCGCGGGCATTTTCTCTCTCTTCTCTTGAAGAATATATCCTGATGATAAATCCAGTGAACTTTTTCCGGTAAAGCAGCAATAAAAAAACATATACAAACGCCAATAAGAATTTTAAAGTAAAATCCAGAATGCTGCCTATAAACATGGCAATTTGAGATTCAATGACCATCCATAAGGAGCGGGTTCTGCGTTCTATAATCTCTTTCTGCTCCTCGAGGGGCACTCCTGTTGCAGCGGCAATTTGTTCCTGTAAATTTTCAATTCCGGCTTCTATATCTGCCCGGATACCGGGAAGCTGGTCGGCAAACTGGCTGAACTGAATAATAAAAAGATAGG
>CAYVBJ010000147.1:0-2353 GCA_964449075.1 uncultured Balneolaceae bacterium | reverse complement strand
CAGGTTGCACAAAAAATAATGGATCAAAATCCCGGCTACATCGACGAATTTCCAGTCCTGTGGAGTGTTGATGAAGAAGAGAATATAACCCGAGCAGAGCTTGCTACGGTTTCAAACCGCATCAGAAGAAATCTAACAGCATCACGACCACAACGAGATGCTGATATTCTTGAACTGACTTTTTCAAGTTCATCGCCTAAGGAGGCTGCTCATGTATTAAATGAAGCTATGGAAGTGTATGTAGATCAATCGACTATGCAAAATCGTGAAGCAGCTGAAAAAACGGCAGAGTTTTTGGAGCAGGAAAGAGAGCGAATAAAAAATCAACTTGATCAATCTGAAAATGAATTAAAAGAGTTCATGGATCGCACAGGAATTGTTCAGGTAGATGAACAAGCATCTGGTTTGGTCACTCAGCAGTCAACTGTAGAAACGGAACTACAGCAAGTTGAACTTAACCTCGAGACAATTGAAAGAGCGCTTGAACAGCATAAAGCACAAATGGACAGAATCAGGCCAGGACTTTCTGAGCAATTTTCGGAAGCTCTTGGACCAAGAATAAGGAATTCTCAGGAACAGCTTGCTCAATATGAGGGGGAGCGGACCATGATTCTCACCCGTAATCCAGGGGTTCGGGATCGTGAGCAAACACCACCGCGCTTAAAATACCTTGATGAGCAAATTGAAAGGCTGAAAAATGAGATCCAAAATATGTCGGATCAGTTGTTCACCGAAGATAATGAATACCTGGGAATGGATAGTGAAGAACGGGCGCAGATGGTCGCCACAACCCAGGCACGAATCACAGAGCTCAGGATTGAAAAAAATCAGCTTGAATCAAGAGCGGAGGTGCTCAGGCAACGTAGTAATGAAGTCGATCAGGAATTTCAAAATCTTCCGGAAGGCATGATGCAGCTTGCGCAGCTTCAAAGAAATGTTCGAATTAATGAGGAAATGTTTGTAAATGTTTCTAGCCAATATGCTGACATGTCTGTATTGAAGCAATCTCAGTTTGGGTTTGGGAGGATTCTGGATACCGGCTTGATACCTAATTCGCCCGTTAGTCCAAATAAAAAGATATTGTTATTGGTTGGTATAATGCTGGGAGGAGTATTATCAGCCGGATTTATTGCAATGCGAGAATTTATGGATAATAGCATTAGTAGCGTAGATGAACTTAACATGACCAGCTTACCCATGCTATCAGCGATTCCTGTTTTGGAAAAAGCATCCAGGAAAAACAATAAAACATTTAAAAATAGTAGTGGTGAGATTCCTAATGAATTGGTACTCCTAAGAGACCGTACTCATGTCGCATCTGAGTCTATCCGGAGGTTGAAAAATAATATTATTTACCAACATGGTGATGTCCCTCCAAAAACTATTGCCGTTACGAGTCCTGAAAAAGGAGATGGTAAATCAACCGTGATTTCAAACCTTGGTTTAGCATTTGCAGAAGAGGGTTTTAAAACTTTGGTTGTAGATACTGATTTCAGGCGTCCGAAAATTCATAACTACTATGGTTTGAACAATGAGTTGGGTATTATAGATTATCTGGAGGGTAAACTTCCAATTCAAAAAATACTCAACGATACTGATCTTGGTTACTTAAAAGTTATTACCGCAGGTAGTAAAACAGACCGGCCAGAAAGTGTTGTGAGTAGCAAGGAGTTCAAAAAGTTTCTTGAAAAGATGGAAGAGGTTTTTGATGTGATTCTTTTTGATACACCACCATATGGGATCATAAGTGATTCAACAACCTTACTCAAACAAGCAAGTATCACCTTGTTGGTTACTAAATATCGAAAAACCAATAGGGGAGTTTTCCTAAAGACTGTAGAAGAGCTTGAGCGAATCAAAGCAAATGTTAGTGGTATTGTGCTTAATGGTTTTGATCATCGTAAAGAGGCTGGCGGAGACTACGGCGCTGGTTATTACAAAGCAGTGTATTCAGATTACGAATCATACGTAAAATAATTTTTTGTTATACGCATAATTGAGCGGGCTCTTAACACTGAGGCAGCATTGCCGATAAAAGCCAAGAGTATATCGCACTGAATTTTTATTGAGATATTTACAAACAACAAATGTACTACAAAATAAAAGTTACTCTATCTTTCTTCTGCTTTATGCTAATAAGTATATCGGCCTTTGCACAAGTCCCCGAAGGATTTGGTGACAGGTATATACGGGTCGCGGAAATTGGACAGCTCGTTGATTCAGTAAATGTGTGGGGGGATGTGAATAGTAGTGGAAGATATCTTGTGCCTGAGGATACTAAGCTCCCTGAGCTTATCTCATTTGGTTTTGGATTTACTTCAGAAAGACAACAGCGTGATGCCTCTATTGGTGG
>CAYVBJ010000146.1:0-2362 GCA_964449075.1 uncultured Balneolaceae bacterium | reverse complement strand
AGAGGCTTTCCTGGCAGTATCATCACCGCAGGGCTGAAATATGGAAAGTGATTGGAGGCAGCGCCGGCGTAATCGTCAGCGATACTGATGAGCAGGGTTTACTTCAAAAACTCACTACAGGCTCAATTATTGAGTTGAAACAGGGTCTACGGCACAGGCTCGTGGGTCTTAATGAGTGGGGAATTGTCGCCGAAATCTGGAAACACACCAACCCGGCACACCCATCAGATGAAGAGGATATTGTACGGGTTGAGGATGATTTCGGGCGTTAAATTGTGATCGGTTACTTATTTTTTTCCTTTTTTTCTTTCCTCTCCCACGGTGTCCACTCCTCACCGGTAATGTATTTCTGGATCCATTTAATCTCTTCAATATCCCGCACACGCTGGTTTCGGGGTTCACTGAATCCGTGCCCTTCCCGTTTGAATTTAATATAACGCGTATCAGCTTTCCCGATATCCTTCAGATAAGTGAAGAAAATAAGACTCTGCCCAGGCGTATCTACCCGGTCGTTAGCACCGTGCAGAAAAAGAGTCGGTGTTGTTACATTATCCGCATGAGTGGCGGGTGAACGCTGTCGATATCCATCAGGGTTAGACCACGGCTCGCCGCCGATGTACCATAACCGAACATCATAATTAAAACCCAAAGCATACTCTGATGACCAGTCCGAAACCATGGCTCCCAGTGATGCGGCTTTAAAGCGATGCGTTTTAGTGACTACAGTCCCTCCAAGGATACCTCCATAGCTCCAGCCCCGAACGGCCATTTTTGTGCTGTCAACCTGATTCTCCTCAATCAGCATATCCACTCCGCTCATCAAATCTCTATAATCTCCGCCGCCGATATCTCTCATGTTACCGCGAAGAAATTCATCTCCGTACGCCGTGCTCCCACGTACATTCGGCGCAATCTGAACATATCCCAGCCCAGCCCAAACATGATAGCGGGGGCTAAATGAATTCCTGAAAACACCTGCGGGACCACCATGAATATGCAATAACAAAGGTGCGGAGACGTCTTGTTTGTAGTCATCGGGATGATATAACAGCCCTTCAATTTCAAGACCGTCATAGCTGTTCCAATTCACGATATCAAAATCTGCAAGCTGAAGACTGTCTTGAATCCATGGATTAAAATCTGTCAACCGGATTTCGGCTTCTGGTTTATTCAGGTCTGCCACGTAAAAGTCTGGAGGAGTGACTGCATCCTCAAGCCGGTATAAAAAGCGAGACCTGTTTTTGTCGAAATCTATAACTGACAGGGACCCTTTTTTGTTGGTTAGCCTTCGCACAACCCTGTTATCAATATTCAAAGAATAGAGATTTGTATTCGTCTTTTCGATACCCGTAAAGTATATGGTTTTTCCATCCGGTTTGATATAAGTTGAACTTATATCACCACCAAAATTACCCGAAATCATCTCGTAGGATTTATCATTCACATTCATCTTCCAAAGCTTGTTCTGACGCAATTCCCATTCGTCATCATCAGCAGCTGAGTAGACAATGTGCGTATTATCCGGAAGCCAGTTTATATTTCCTTCCGGTACTTCATTATCTGTAAGCTTTACCACCGAACTATCTGCCGGCGTAAACAAGAATATCTCTGATTTATACTGCTGATTTCTCCGGTTTTCGAATCTGGCTGTGTAAACAATCCGATTCATATCCGGTGAAACATCAAATCCCCCAATAATATGCTCTCCTTTTGTCAGCCGGGACTCCTCCTTCGTTTCTAAGTCAATAACCCAGATATGATTCCAGTTTCCTTCGGTTTGTCCGTTGGGTGGTTCGTCCACAAAGAGCTGATCATATCCTGCTTTATATTTTTTCTCTTCTTCAGAAGTGCGTGGTACGTCTGCTTTGAAATATATTTTTTTACTATCAGATGACCATCTATAATTGGAAACGCTGCTTTTATGCTCAGAAAGCTGAAGTGCTTCACCACCTTTGGTTGGAAGTAGAAACAGCTGCTGCTTGTCATCCACACTTCGTTTTAAAGAAATAAATTTTCCATCCGGTGAAAACTTCAAATCACTGCCTCCTCCCTCACCGATATACTGGTAACTTTCACCGCTGTCTGCCGGGATATAGTAATAAGTCGTTTCTCTTTTGTTATCCTCCCATTTTAATTCCGATTTTCCATAAATAACAAATGAACCATCCGGTGACATGAGTGCCGCACCTGGATTGATCATATTGAGAATATCATCGGTAGTCATTGCCCGCTTTTGGGCATTAACGGGTATTATCCAAAGTAAAATGAGAAATAAAAGAAGAGAGTTTTTCATGTTTTTTATTTTTTTAGCTTGCAGATATAAACCATTTGTATAAAGATCCGGCTACTCCAGGAAATCATT
>CAYVBJ010000145.1:0-2370 GCA_964449075.1 uncultured Balneolaceae bacterium | reverse complement strand
GGCTGATCATCGTTGCCCGCAATAACGCCGCCCCGAAACTGTTCCGGAGCCGGTGCTCTGCAACCCCGTAACATAACAGTTAAAAAAGGGAGCAGCCAAAGCCAAAGGCACATTTTACCAGATCATGGCACAATCCCTTTGCATGCTTTGCGCGGGTTTCCTCATGGCGCGCTTTGCGTGAAACCCCGGAAAGATCTCGTTTGGGTTTCACGCAAAGGGCGCGGAGTGAATGCACACGCGGAGAGCGGGAAGAGATGTGAATGGAGCTTTGAAAGAAAATGGATGCTACAGACCAAATAGGAAAATTAATCGTTTAAGTTGATGAAGAAAATCTTAATTTTATGCTCCCTGAAACTTTCAAAAAAATAGGTTCTATGAAGATTGTTTATTCGTTACTCTTGGTTATTTCAATACTATTTGCTGTCTCTTGCGAACAAAAAACAGACTATGAACAACTGGTGGAAAGTGAACTGGAAAAAGGTGTGCGAAACGATTCACTCTTTTTGGGCTATTACTTAGGTATGGAGCGCAAGGAGTTTTTTGATTACAGCTGGCAGTTAAATCAACAACAGGTAATTATGGGTGGTTCAAGGATAGAATATGAATTGGATCACTTCAAAAAAAAGGCCACTATGCGTTTTTTTCCTGAATTTAAAGACAATCAAATATATAGAATGCCTGTGGAAATAAGCTATGATGCATGGGCACCCTGGAACAAAGAGCTCTTTTCAGATAGTTTGATAGTAGAGGTTCTGGATCACTACAAAGACGAATACGGAGATAATTTTATAAAAACACTCCATCCTGAAAATGGCAAAGAGGCTTGGATCAATGTATCAGGAAACCGAAGAATTGCGATATTTAAAAAGGACGATACTATAGTTCAGGTTGAGTTCCTTGATCTGACAGCTCAAAACAAAGTTTCATAATTCGCGCCATAGATTTAAAATTTTTTTAACCCTCTACAATTTGCGATGGAGTACAAAAAAGTAAGCCTGTTAATATTTTATCCCATTCTATTTTTGTTTCTGACTGTTTCTTGTAAAAATTGGAGCAATCAGGAAACTCTCTTTCAGTCACTTTTACCGGGGGAGACCAATGTTGATTTTAAAAATGAGCTTAATTTTGAAAAAGACTTCAATATTTACAGGTATCGTAATTTTTATAATGGCGGAGGTGTGGCCGCAGGAGACCTAAATAACGATGGTTTGCCGGATATATATTTTATAAATAATATGGGTGAAAACCGCTTGTATCTCAATGAGAGTAATTTCCAATTCACTGATGTTACTGAACAAGCCGGGGTAAAAGGAAAAACAGAATGGTCTGCCGGAGCAAGTTTTGTGGATATTAACGGAGATGGCTTGCTGGATATTTATGTAGTGAATTCAGGAGAGTTTGGTGAGGATGAACGCAGAAATGAGCTTTTTGTAAACAACGGCGATATGACTTTCACTGAGATGGCAGATGAATACGGACTGGATGATCCTGGTTATGGAATTCAGGCATATTTTTTTGATTACAATGGCGATGGCCTGATTGACATGTATCTTTTGAATAACTCGGATGAGGCAATAGGCAACTTTGATATCAGCAATAACCAGAGGGATGTTAGAGATCAATTCGGAGGAGATAAACTTTTTAGGAATGATGGCGGCAGCTTTACGGATGTTTCGGAAGAGGCAGGCATTTATGGAAGTGAAATCGGTTTTTCGCTGAGTGCATCCATTGCCGACCTGAACCGTGACGGCTGGCCGGATATCTACGTAGCCAATGATTTTTTTGAGCGGGACTACCTTTATATGAACAACCGGGACGGTACCTTCCGTGAAGTACTGGAAGAGCAGATGGAAAGTATCAGTGCGGCCTCAATGGGCTCAGATATTGCAGACCTGTCGAATAATGGCTGGCCGGATATCTATGTGTTAGATATGCTACCTGAATCGAACCGGCGAATGAAAACGGTTACCACTTTTGAAGACTGGGGACGGCTAAAGCAAAAAGGAGAATTTGGATACGGAAGGCAGCTTACCCGAAATACACTGCAGCTGAACCGGGGCAATGGTTCCTACTCGGAGGTGGGCCGCCTGGCGGGCGTGGAAGCTACCGACTGGAGCTGGGCGGTTTTGATGGCCGATTATGATCATAACGGATTCAATGACATCTATGTAACCAATGGTCTTGTTCAGGATATTACAAACCTGGATTATCTTGGCAGGGTCGGAACACCGGATATGGTGCGATCGATTGTGACCGGAGAAGATGTAAATTATGAACGGCTGGTTGATATGATTCCTTCTGAACCTCTTCCAAATTTCCTCTTTTCGGGGCAGGGCGGCCTGCGGTTTACGGAGCAGGGCGATGCGTGGG
>CAYVBJ010000144.1:0-2485 GCA_964449075.1 uncultured Balneolaceae bacterium | reverse complement strand
CCTTCTTCCTTTTATCGGAAATATTTCAACATCAACTTGCCCCAAAGTCTGATTTCATCTATTATGCGGATGAATTATACAATTACCTCTGTGAGTGTAATTATGTGTTAAGTACCCTTCGAATCAGGCTGCTTCCAACTCTCCTTCTAACAGTTTTCCAATCTGCTTTTTTGATGTCCCAAGCCGTAGAAGTGCTTTAATCATGAGATCCAGAGAAATACCTGGATCACCCCCTTCAAGCTTGGCAATGCGTGACTGGCTTGATCCGATTGCACGGGCGAGTTGTTCCTGGGTCCATCCCCTTTTCGTACGTTGGGCTTTTACCAAATTGCTGATGTCTAATCGAATATCAATATAGGTTTCTTCTTCCGGCGACAGTTCCAGAAAATCTGCGGCAGTACCTACTCGAAATCCTTTATCTTCCAGTTGTTTTCGTTTCTTCTTATCCATGACATTTCCTATTCCTTGCTACTGTTTATAACGAGCCAGCCGCTTTTTACATACATCAATTACTTCCTGCGGCGTTTTTTGTGTTTTCTTCGCGAATACCTCCAATATCACAATGGCATCATCATCGATGAAATAGATAATGCGCCACGTTTTATTTTTGTCGTTGACGCGAAGTTCATGACAATTCTTTCCAATCGATGGCATTGGTCTGGAATCCGGCATTTCTATGATACCTCCTTTTTGAAGCCTTCTTAACAGAAAACCAGCTTTTATTCTGGCATCTGCCGAGAAAGGCGGAGACTTTACTTCTCCTTGAATCCAGACCAATGGTTTATCATTTTCAGACATAATTTAATATGTCGAATTTGACATAAACAAGCAATAGCACTGGCGGGTACTTAACAAGCGTTTCAACCGGATTTTGCCAGTTCTTTGGTTGTTTCATGTTCTAATTTTTGCAGTTAAATCAAGCTTTTAGCACTTTATTTACATAAAATGGCAAAACCGGTTAAACGCCGATCCGTCAAGGGCGGCAGGCGCATACAAACTTTCCAAAAGGTGCGAAGGGATATTACCGGTTCAGGTTTCCCGCAGAGCCTGCTGCCACGGTTGGTAAATCGCATTTGGACGTATGTTGGATGTAAGCCGTGAATACGTGATGGCCGCAATCACCAGCCGGCGTCTTTCCCGCATTTGCTTTGCTGATGGTGAAATTTTTCGGGCTTGAACGTGCCTTGTGATTATTGGTTTTTTAACCTTAGACCAGTACATTCCCTTAACCAGCGGTTCTTATAGGAGGTTTATGGCTGGCTGACCAGCGATCTTTATTCATTCACCCCGCACAACCGCACGGTCGTTAGCCGGCATTTTATTTTCCATACTGAAAGTTCAATTTTTGAAAACAATTATGAGTTTTGTGATCGAAAAACTTATCCGATCAATTCGATATCATTATTATCGAAAAAAAAATAATTGGATTTTCCCATCCAACATTTCTCATTTAGCCGGTGGTAAAATGGCTCAGGGAAGCTATGAACCAAGTGTCTCTAAAATCCTTACCCGAATTTTACAAAAAGGCGATATTTTTGTCGATATTGGTGCAAATATCGGCTACTACTCACGATTAGCTTCTGAGACCGTTGGGACAAATGGATCTGTATATACTATTGAAGCAGATATAGAAAATTATTACGCTCTTTCCTTTAATACCAAATTCTATTCCAATATTTATAATTCACATTTTGCCATTTCAGATAATAATGGTTTTACCAATATAAATCATAGTACGCATGCAACCTGTCATAGTTTAGTCAATACAGATAATTACTTAGATGGAACCAAGTTTACTGTATCCACAATAACTTTCGATTTTTTCTGGATATACTTTCTGGATAAGAATAAGATTAATGTTCTAAAAGTAGATGTTGAAGGTTCAGAAATAATGGTCTTAAAAGGAATGAAAAAACTTTTATCGGAAAAAAAAATTGAAACTTTGATTATAGAATTTTGCCCAAAAATTTTGATAAATGCAGGATTTAACGAAACTGAATTTTATCAAAAAATAGCCTCCAATTTTTCTATTCAAATTATAGATCAAGAATACAGATCGTTGAGTAAAGATGGCAAAATTAATTCACTGGCAGAATTCAAAAATCTCTCAAATAAACTGCTTAAAGAAGAAAATGCAGTTAGTATAAATTTACTCTGTGAAAGTTAAAGTAGCTTACAACAATTCATATATAGCCAGCTTATATTTTATAAGGCCTCCAATGTTAAGCAGCAATAGTACTTAAGGTGAGAGAAAAATTTCTTCTCGTCTTGCCAATTTCGACACTCTTTTAATCGTGTAAACTAAATATGGCAAGTGTCACGAGATAGTTTACAAAATAGTTTGTGAAGAATTTGATTATACAATCTCCTTGTGAACAGTGTCAGAAGTTGTTATCAAACGAAAATTACAGAATCATCAATAAACCAAATACAAAGATAGTTAAGAGTATAAAACTCATGACCAGCCCCATCTGCGGACTGTAAG
>CAYVBJ010000143.1:0-2710 GCA_964449075.1 uncultured Balneolaceae bacterium | reverse complement strand
ATATCACCATTGAATGAGGTTCTAAATTGGCAATACGAGAAGAAATTTTTCTTGCTGGGAAAACTATTGCCTCTTAATATTGGTGGCAATTTACATGTTAGCCGAAATTACCTTCGAGCAGATGCAAATCTTAAGTGCTCTGCTATATCCTCTTTTGGAATCTTTTTTGTTACGAAATTTAGCACCAAGTCTGCCAGCTCTATATCATAAGATTCTTTGATACTTTATCCATTTAGATAAAGAAATGTTAAGGCAGAGGCCAAAGCAGTCCTTTTGTTTCCGTCAACAAACGGATGGCGCATCGTTATGCATGTAATGTAGCTTGCTGCCATACCAAACAGATCTTGTAGATATTCCCCTCCATAACTGGCTTTAGGAGCATCAACACTAGCCTTTATCCCCGTATTATCGCGTATACTAGGCTCGCCGCCGACAGCTTTAATCTCTTGCCGATGAATAAACAGAATCTCTTCCAATGACAGGAAGACAGGCTCAGGCATTATTCAGCAAGTTTATCTAAGGACTTTCGGTGTTTCTTACTAACCAGGTGATAAGCAGATTCAGCATCAACTTTTTTAATCAATAGCCCTTCTTCATGGGGGACAATCTCCACACAGTCATCCTGATCTACCTTCAGAAGTTTCAAAAGAGGTTTTTCAAGGAGAATACCTCGGCTATTTCCAATTTTTTGAAGTTTCTTAATCATTGCAAGGAATGTTTTGTTCTTATCTCGTTCTTACTATGATTATACGAAAAGAAATGGCAAAAAGTATCAGGTGGATAAAGTTTTATCTATTTGGCTCAGATTCTTACAGATTTACTTCGGACCAAGATTAAAAACATTATCAATCAACCGGCACCGCCTTTCCGATGATACGGGAACCCGCCGGTTAAGAAAAGTACGCTTTCAGGTGGAAAAACCCTGAACTTGTAGCTCTTGATTGGACACCGCACCAACTCCTGTAATTCTCGATACATGTGAGTATTTTGGGGCTGTCCAAAAAGAGTGGCGCTATATGACCGAAATAGTCAGCCTTACTAATCAAAGTTAACTTCGTGAACCTTCGATCAGTCAGCTGACTGACTCGTGGTAATAAACAACCGGGTTTTGCCAGGAATTGTTTTTGCCACTTGATAGCGGAGGCCATAAGTATGTCAGAGAACCGGTTTTTTACAGACGAGATTTCCAAAGATCAGGATTTCTACTTTGCCGTTGAATGGCAAAAATGCTGAGTACTTTTGGCTTGTCAACATAAAAAACAGAATAAGGAAAGCGTGAGACCAACGCTCTTCGAACCTTATCTTTGTAAATAATCTGAAATTGCAAAGGATTTCGTTGAATCTCTGCTATCTTGGCATCCACACAACGAGCGAATTCTTTTCCCAATCCCTGATATTGCTCTTCATACCACCAATAATTTTTGTCAAAATCTCGCTGAGCCTGGGGAGTGATGATGAATGGTTTGCCCACAACAACTTATATATAGTTTTTCCGGAATTTATCCCAGGACTCTCCTTTTTCAGTATCTTCATCAAGTGTTTTAAGTCGCTCATCCAAAACGGATTTATGGTGTTCAGGCAGCGGAACATCCTCTGGCTCAGAGGCAATGGAATCCCACAAAGCCTCAACTAAGAGCAGTTTCTCGCTCTTGTTTAGCTTTTCAATCTGTTTGGCCAGTGTGTCTTCCATAATTAAGCGATTTAGATTCTAATGGTTCAATTTCCTTAAAAACGAAAAAGAAAGCAATTCATTTGATGAAATAGTTTTGTAATAAGTGGAAACCCTGAAAGTCTTGCAGTTATGAGTCAGAGCGGGTTAAAATCATCGGCAGCCGGCCATCTCCCGCCCGTCCGCACCGCCGGACAAGAAATGTACTCGTTCAGGATGAAAAACCCAACGACCACGAGAAACAAACGAGCACAAAAATGTACACCACCAACAGGCAGGCGTGGGAAGATGTTGACATGTAAATGAAGCCAAATGAGCTACCAACCCGTTTTTGAAAACTGACCGTAGTACAAGACCGTTAAAAGAGTGCCGAAATTGGCAACACGAGAAGATTTTTTTTCTCGTTGGGAGAACTATTGCCACTTGACATTGGAGGCCATATATAGGTTATGCAAATAATCAGATGATTACCGTGATTTCAAAACATCTATGTGAAGCAACTGTTCTTCTCTTATCACATGAATGATGTACACAATGTCATCATCTATCCGATAAAATATTCTGCATGGCGGTAAAACGATTTCCCGATAAACGGATGATTCAAATTCATCTAAACCTTTTCCACTCTTCGGATGGTCAGCTAAATAGTCTACCCGTTTGAAAGCCTCTCGAACCAACCCTTTTGCCGCTCTTGGATTATCCAACGAAATATAATCTGCAATTTCATCAAGCTCCTGAAGAGCCGGTTCCGTCCAAATTATTCGAGCCATCGCGCCATGCGCTTTTTGGCATCTTTATGTGGAACAATACGGTCTTCAAGAATGGCCTTTTCCCCTCTGGCCAAACCTTCCAACAACTTTAACTTCTTTTGAATCTGTTCAAAATGATCTACGTCAACCAGGTAAGCAGATGGTTTTCCGTGCTCAGTGATCAATACCGGCTCTTTTTCCTCTTTGAGCTCCTTTAAGAGTTTTGTTGCCTGGCGTTTGAGTGTTGTAACAAGTTCTGTCTTCATAGTGATACTAAAGTACTACTTTTCAA
>CAYVBJ010000142.1:0-2897 GCA_964449075.1 uncultured Balneolaceae bacterium | reverse complement strand
TTTTGTGTTTATTATTGAAGTATGAATATTAAAGAGCGCATATTAAATTTTATTAAAACAGGTTCAGCCGAAGGAGGCAGCAGAGATGCGAGTTCTGTTTTTGTGGCAAATGAAAAGGTTATTGCCTTTTTAATTGCTTTTATCTTTGCTTTTTTCCTATGGTTCGTGATAAATCTGAACAGGGATTTTACTGTTGATCTGGATCTTCCCCTTGAGATCGAAAATATGCCCGAAGATAAAGCGCTCAGTTCCAGTGTTCCTGAACATGCCTCTGTTAGCTTGAATGGTGAAGGATGGCAGCTGATTTCCCTCTACAACAACCCGCCCAGTGTAAATTTGAATATTGAAAGTGATGAGGTCAATTTATTCGACCAGGTTCGCCAGCAATTGGGTGTAAATATGGATGTCAGTGTGGTCAATGTCCAGCCTGCCGCAGTTGAGGTTAATCTGGAAGATAAAATGTCGAAAAAAGTACCTGTTGTCACAAGAATGGACATATCATTAGATGACCAATATGGAATTACTGGAAGACCGGTTATTGAACCCGACAGTGTTACACTTACAGGAGCAGTATCTAAAATATCAAATGTTATGGCATGGGAAACAGAGCCTGTTGAACTTCAAAATGTGAGAAATGATGTGGAAAAGACATTAAATCTTGTGCCTTCTGATAACACTATTACGATTGAACCGGAACAGGTGCTATACAAGGTTGAGGTAGCAGAATTCACGGAAGGAGAGGTGAAAGTACCGCTCAGAACACGGAATATGCCACCGGGGAAGGCTGTAACTTTCAACCCTTCTTCCCTGACGGTTACCTATACGGTTCCGATTGATGAGTTTGCCGATGTTCAGGACATAAGACCTTTCATAGCTTATGTGAACTATGAATCCATTTTGGAGGATAATTCGGGTTACGTTACTCCTCAAATAGAGAGAGTAGTAGAAGAGTACAATGTTCGCCTTAAAAATTATTCGCCACTCCAGGTTGCCTATTTTAATATTGTCGATGATTCCGAGTGAATAACTGATTTTCATATCCTCAACAGAAGCTGGTGATGATTGATTTATTATGGCTTATTCTTATTGTTTCGGTCATAGTCTGGATGACTGCTGTAAAAGGCGTACACCCTTTTTTAGCTCTTTTATTTGGTTCGCTTGCTGTTGGGTTTTTGACAGGCCTGAATACAGCTGATTTACTGGATGCAATTGCGGGCGGATTTGGTTCAACTCTTTCAAGTATCGGCATTGTAATAGCCGCTGGGGCTGTGATTGGTGAATACCTGGACCGCAGCGGAGGCGCAAAAGTACTTGCCAATACGATTCTGGATAAGACAGGCGATAAAAATGCACCGCTATCTATGAGTCTGACGGGCTATATCGTTTCAATTCCAGTCTTTTGTGATTCCGGGTTTATAGTGCTTTCAGCTTTAAAAAACGCAATTGGTAAAAGAACTTCAATCTCTCTTGCCACACTCGCTATCGCACTTTCAACCGGGCTCTATACAACCCATGTGTTTGTGCCTCCTACTCCGGGACCACTCGCGGCAGCAGCAACACTTGGAGCTGATGTTGGCCGTGTTCTTGTTTTAGGACTGGTTGTTTCTGTTCCGGTAATGATTGCAGGACTGCTTTGGGCAAATTACTACTGCTCCAGATATACTCTGAAATATGATTTCAGCAGTGATGATAAAACGGAACCGGAAGTTACTCCATCGTTTACCATAGCAATTGCCCCGATTTTTATACCCATCATATTCATTGCACTGAAATCGATTGCAGAGTACCCGACTGAACCATTTGGGACCGGTCTGATGTACAATCTCTTTACGTTTCTGGGTCACCCGGTTGTGGCACTGCTGATCGGTGTGGTTTTGGCACTTTTTATGGTTCGCGGAGGTCAAAACCGCATTCAAAACCTGTGGATGGAGAGTGCTCTGAAAAAAGCCGGCATTATTATTTTAATAACCGGGGCAGGTGGTGCATTTGGCGAGGTACTCAGAAATACTGAGCTGACGGAGCTGGCAAACAGTTTTACAGCAGCAGCCGGCTTTGGGGTTATCATTCCTTTTCTTATTGCCTCTTTCCTGAAATCAGCCCAGGGATCATCAACTGTTGCGATCATTACTGCTGCAGCCATATGTGTGCCGTTGCTCGGATCGCTGGGCCTTGAATCTGTAACGGGCAAAGCCCTTGCCGTACTCTCAATCGGTGCAGGCGCTCTGACTGTTTCTCACGTAAACGACAGCTATTTCTGGGTGGTGGCAAAATTTTCAAACATGGATACGGCAACAGCGCTGAAAACCCACACTATCGCAACCCTGATCATGGGAGTTACCGGCATTATTACCATACAATTAGCAGCCTGGATGTTGCTCTGATTCAAAACCTGGGAGCGTAGCTAATGAAGGGAGGAATCACCTTGTTTTTTGCAAGAATTTCTGGCAAAGTTTGGGCCACTGCACACTTATCCTCTGCGCTTCTTTCCGGCCTTGGCGGTTCATACCCTTCAAGATCCAGGTTCAAAAAGGGTGTAACCGCAGAGAACGCAGGGAAACGCCAAGAAGGATTTCAATACCGGGTTTTTTCCCGATTGTAACTTACAATATCCATGTTTTTTTGTAAATCCCGCAACGCGCGCAGGTCTTTCGGACACTGTGTCGTTACTATCTTTCACGAAACCACTGTTCGAGATCTGAGGCTGACCGTGTACAAAGAATCCTCTCTTTTTCGAACTTTGCTTTACGTGCGATCATCACGCCATAGCGTATATCATCAATACCTTCAATTGAGTGTGCATCCGGGTTGATGGATGTGAGCAAGCCGGCATCTTTTGCCTTATTTCCATGCCGCCAGTCAAGATCCAGCCGCCAGGGACTCGCATTTATTTCAATTGC
>CAYVBJ010000141.1:0-2921 GCA_964449075.1 uncultured Balneolaceae bacterium | reverse complement strand
AGATGAGTATTCAATACGATATTTTTAAAACAGATAAAGAGAATAAAACCGGATTCAGCCGGAACGATATTGCTGAATTTCTGTATAATCACCTGGATGAATACGGCGATTCAAAATCGGCAATCTTAAAATGCATTGGTTACGCCATGGGAGATGAGCCTGGACAGGACGGCCAAATTCTTCTTGCACATGAAAACGGAAAGATACTTGGTGTGGTTATTATCAATGATACCAACATGGGCGAATATATTCCTGAACATATCCTGGTCTATATTGCGGTTCATGGTGATGCAAGAGGAAAAGGTGTCGGAAAAGAGCTGATGAAACGAATTATTGACTCAACCGAAGGTGATATTGCCCTTCATGTGGAACCGGACAATCCGGCAAAATTTTTATATGAAAAATACGGATTTACAAACAAGTATCTCGAAATGAGATTAAACAAATAATATGGCATACCTGAAATTATACAGAAGCGAACTGGAGCATAATTACCAGTTCCTTGACGATCTTTTCAAGAAGCACAATATTAAGTGGGGAATAACCACAAAATTGTTGTGCGGACATAATGATTTTTTGCATGAAGTGGTGAACCTGGGGATCGGTGAGATGCATGATTCCAGGATCAGCAACCTCAGAAAAATTAAAAAAATTGATCCGAATACGGTTACGGTTTATATCAAACCGCCACCGAAAGATACCATACCCGATTTGGTGCGGTATGCGGATATCAGCCTGAACACGGAACTCTCTACCATGCACGAGCTCTCAGATGAAGCCGTGCGGCAGGACAAAGTGCATAAAGTGATCATCATGATTGAGATGGGGGATCTGCGCGAGGGAGTGATGCGTGAGGACCTGGTTAACTTCTATGAAAAAATATTCAGGCTTCCGGGTATAGAAGTAGTAGGTCTTGGCACCAACCTGAATTGTCTGCACGGCGTGATGCCCGATGGGGATAAGCTGATTCAGCTTTCACTTTACAAGCAGATTATTGAGTTGCGTTTCAAAAAGAAAATCCCGCTTGTTTCAGGTGGCACCACAGTCACCATTCCCCTGCTTCTCCGAAACCAGCTACCGGTAGGTGTAAACCATTTCCGGGTTGGTGAAGCTCTATTTTTTGGGAAAAATCTATTTACGGATGATGTGATTCCGGGAATGAGTGACCAGGTTATGGAGCTGTATGCTCAGATTATTGAACTTTCAGAAAAACCGCTGGTACCCACAGGTGAAATCGGGATGACTCCTCAGGGAAAGAAAAGCAATGTGAGTGATTTTGATGAAGAAGATTATGGAAAAACCGCGTACAGGGCTATTATTGATGTGGGAGTACTTGATATTCAGCCCGACTATCTCGTGCCGGTTGATGATCATGTGAAAATAACAGATGCCAGCTCCGATATGCTGATTCTGGACGTGGGTGAAAATCCCAATGATTATAAAGTGGGGGATATGATCCGTTTCAAACTGAAATATATGGGGGCTTTGGGGCTGATGAGCTCGGATTATATTGAGAAAGAAGTTGCTGATTAGAAGAAGTGAAAACGCAAAACTGAAAAGTGAAAGCAACAAAAACTCCCCTCCATTGGAGGGGCCGGGGGTGGGTAAACGAAGACCAAGTCCTTGCTGCTCGACAGACGAGTGATCATGGCAGGACAGAGTTCGGCAGTAGACCAACTCGTCAGTCGAGGGGAAACAGGCTGAAGGCCTGACGCAACTCAGCCCCGACAGCAGTGTCGGGGTAAAAAATGCAAAAATGAACCGGACAGACTGAAGGTCTGTTACAGGCAGATTTTTGACAGGTTTGATGGCTTAGAGTGATTTGGGTTTATATCCTGATGAGAATAAATCATCCTTCTGATTTGTATCAGTTAATGTGATCCGGCTATGAAGGGTGATCAGTTAAATTTATTATGATTCATGTCACGACCTGCACCAGGCCTACAGCCTGTTTGAACTACATCCATTGCTTTAAACCCAGGCGCTGCCTGGGCCTGTGATGCGCCAGGCCTTCAGCCTGGTGATTTCGCTGCATTTGCCATATTCCCCAGGCGGTCTGTACACAGTGCCCAAGGCTGTGTTATACCAGGCTTTCAGCCTGTGAGATTGCAACCTGCGGGTGCACAAATTGCATGGTTTCCTTGCGCTTTACAGAGACTGTTGTTATCTGGAAAAGAAAATATTATTAACTTACTTTTTACCCCGTCAGAAAAATAAAACTATCGTGTTATTATTCTGGCTGTCGGGATCTCACGTTGTTTGGCTTTTGCGTTTTGTGTTTTCACTTTTCATATTCTCACTTACCAACTAACTACAATCGATATCCATCCAAATCCGAATGCCTGACCTTAGCAAAATGAATTTCCATCCCGTAATTAAAGTCAGCCGGCCATTGTCTGTATTCGATTTCACCGAAGGGTTTGATTCGGAGGAGATTAATGAAAAGGTCTGGGGAATCGGGCGCTACAATGAAAAGCGAACAAATATGTACGTTGCGCCGCAATATGAGAATCGCCGGAATATTCATATGGGAATGGATATCTGGTGCCCGGCCGCGGAGCCGGTCTATGCAGCCTGGGATGCGGAAGTGGCATATATGGAAAATCATGACCAGAAGGGTAATTATGGTCCGACCATTGTTTTAAAGCACGAATTTAACGGTGATTTTATATACGCACTTCATGGACATCTTAGTGCACAGGACCTAAAGAGAAACAGTGTGGGCGATATTCTGAAGCGGGGAGATATTTTCGCATCGGTTGGAACACAGGAAGAGAATGGCGGCTGGCCCCCGCATCTTCATTACCAGCTTAGCTGGGAAGATCCGGGCGAAGCGGACATGCCCGGTGTAGTAGCCGAAGAGGAGCGGGAGGAGGCACTTCAAAAATATCCGGATCCTGATATGATACTGAATCTTTTGA
>CAYVBJ010000140.1:0-2948 GCA_964449075.1 uncultured Balneolaceae bacterium | reverse complement strand
TTAACAGCGCTCTCTGTTGCTGCGATCGCAACTGATCAGCGTGTCCGTATTGGCGGAGCATACTATATGATAAGCCGTTCCCTGGGAATAGAGGCAGGTGGGTCTATTGGGATACCGCTTTTTATTGCCCTGGCTCTCTCTGTTGCACTTTACACGGTTGGTTTTGCTGAAAGTATCGTTAGTGTATTTCCCTCACTTGACTTTAAAACCGTGGGAATGGTGACAACCATAGCGGTGGCCATACTTGCCATGATCTCAGCCAAAGTAGCCATCCGGGCTCAGTATTTTATCATGTTTGGTATCGGTTTGTCATTGCTCTCCCTCGTTTTCGGAAGCCCGATCGAAGAGTCTTCAATTGAAATGTGGGGTGCCGCAGATCGTAATTCTGAAAGTTTTTGGGTCGTTTTTGCCGTTTTTTTCCCGGCTGTAACCGGAATTATGGCCGGTGTAAATATGTCCGGTGATCTTGAAAATCCCTCCAGGTCCATTCCAAAAGGTACATTTTATGCCATCGGTGTCGGATATCTCATCTATATGACTCTTCCGATCATCCTGGCAAACCGTGCGGATGCGATAACCCTTATTGAAGACCCGCTTATCATGCGAAAAATAGCGTGGTGGGGTGATGCAATTTTGATCGGTGTCTGGGGAGCAACATTGTCTAGTGCAGTAGGGAGCATTCTGGGAGCACCGAGAGTTCTTCAGGCCCTTGCAAGGGATGGAATTTTGCCGCGATGGCTGCGATGGCTTGGAAGGGGTGACGGTGAAGATGATTCACCGAGAGTTGGAACAATAGTAACGATGTTTATTGCACTGGCAGCAGTTTATTTAGGTAATTTGAATATCATTGCTCCTATTTTAACGATGTTTTTTCTCACCACCTATGGCGTTTTGAACGCGGCAGCAGGTATCGAGCGGTTGTTAGACAGCCCTTCATTTCGCCCTGAGTTTAAAGTTCACTGGAGTTTTTCACTTTTGGGTACAATCGGCTGTCTTTCCGTAATGTTTTTGATTAATACACTGGCAACAATTGCAGCATTCATTTTTGTGATCTTAATCTTTATCTGGCTGCAAAGCAGGGAAATGAAATCAGCATGGGGCGATGTCAGTAAGGGTATCTGGATGGCACTTATACGAGCAGGACTGATGAGAATTAATATCGATACTGAAGCAAAAACGTGGAGGCCCAATCCCCTGGTACTTTCAGGTGCACCCACAAACCGCTGGCATCTTATCGAGTTTGCCAATTCCATAACGCACAATCGCGGTATCCTTACAATTGCCACTGTGATTTCCGGTAGTAGTATCGCTCCGGAACGCCAAAAAAAGATGGAAGAACATATTCGTGATTTTCTTTCCAAGAGAAGTATCCAGGGATTGGTTCGCGTTATTTCAGCAGAAAATGCATTTGAAGGTTCAAAAGATTTGGTAAAATCGTACGGACTCGGTGCTCTTGTTCCCAATACAATCATCCTGGGTGACAGTGAAAATAAAGAGATGCGGCAACAGTATTGCGATATGATCAGTCACTTCCACGATCAAAACAGAAACATTATTATTATTCATGATAATGATGAAGATGTGTTCAGGAACAGAAAAAAAATTGACATATGGTGGGGCGGATTAAAGGGAAATGGCGGTCTGATGATGATACTCGCTTACCTGTTGCAGAGCAGCAGAAACTGGTGGGATGCTGATGTAACCATTAAGATGATGGTCCCCAATGAAACAGCTGCATCAGGGACGAGAAAAAATTTGTCTGATATCATCAAAAAGCTGAGAACAGGCGCAAAATCGGAAGTCATCGTATCGAACGGAAGATCATTTAATGAGGTACTGCACGAATCTTCAGGTAACTCAGATCTCATTTTAATGGGCATGGCAGTTCCGGATGAGAATTTTGTCAGTTACTATGAAAATATTCAGAAAAGACTTCAGAATCTGCCGACAACCGTTATGGTGCTGGCCGGCGAAGAAATCTCTTACGGAGAGGTATTGATGCAGCAAGACACATTCCAGGAAGAATAGCTGTAAAATCTTGTTCAGGAAATGAACTATTCCAATTTTCAGCCATCATATCCGGCTACCTGCTACTACAGACATAATTCAATCAGTCACCGTAAACGTTTTCATCATATTATGAGCCGCAGGATCCGGGACTTCAGCAATCCATGCATATTCACCCGGTTCCAGCGACACGTTGAAAAAAGCAGTTGACCCCTCCGTCATCTCCATCACACCGCCCATAAATTCCGCACCTTTCGGTGCACGGTTTACAAGGCTCCCCTTCTGCGTCCAGTCCATCCAGCCGGCAAGACGATCAATCAGTTCCTCATCACTGCTATCGCTAAGTTTTACAAGCTGAACATTGTGGCCCAGCATATGAGCATAAGTAGCCTGGTCTTCAAAATAAATTTCAATGATATGATCGTCTGCACGCAGTTCTTTATCAAGTTCAATGCCATTTTCGGAAGATATTCTCAAGCTGGCTGTTGCCACCGGTTTATTACTTCCGGATTCTGTTTCAGTCACTTTCAGATGTTCAAGCATACCGAGATAGGAGTGGAACTGTTCATCTTCATCTTTCACGTAGCATTCAACCACATATTCACCCGGCTCCAGGTAAACCGTTGTTGAAGAGACCCTTCCCGCCGCAGTGAAACCAGGCCCGCCATTCGGCGCTGCACCGGGGTCAAAAAACCAGGAAGCATTTTCCATAATAGCCGCACCCAGGTTATTAGCAAATTCACCATAGGCGATATCTCCCCGGATGTATGGATTGTACTCCTCCTGAAACGGCTCAGTTATTCCCCTGAACCAAAGATCCAGAAGAGGTACATTAGCAGTTTCGGCCGCTTCGATGGCCACTTCCGGAACCCGGTATATCATAAAAAAATGATCTGACGGAGATGCATTTCTGAACTGAAAACTCGTCCAGCCGGATGAAA
>CAYVBJ010000139.1:0-3021 GCA_964449075.1 uncultured Balneolaceae bacterium | reverse complement strand
CGACCAATCGATTATGAGTCGACTGCTCTGACCAACTGAGCTACGGGCCCTTTTATTTCAGACTTTAAAATTACGAGCTTTCGCTCGCAGATACAACATTTATCCATGAGGTTTTTTATTTCAACCGACCTGCGCAAACAGTAACTGGTTGATAGGAGTTTTTAATCCGGTTTTTTCCAATTAGAATTTTACTCGTATCCGATTCTGCAGTATATTCCGATGGGTTAGGGATTCTGATTGATCATTTCATTGATTTTCTTCAGGATTCCTTTTAAAGCCGGTTGCCAGTGGTAACCGGCTTTTTTTAATTTACAATTTCTGTCAAATTCCACGATCGGTGGGTTCCACCAGCCAGCCATCCATTGGATTTAAGGGGTTAGCACTGCTGTTCTTGAAATGCTCTGGCCTGGTAACAAATCCACACTTTACCGGTGATTGATTGATGAAGAATACCTTTGCATCAATATCTTCGCGGCTCAAAAGTGATATCAACTCAGGATCACCCTGCCAGATACTCAGGTAGTCCAGGTTACGGCCCCTCCCAGCTTCATTGAGTACCGGCATGATCCAGGATCGCTGCAGATTTTTACTGCCTGTGCGCAGTATCCTGACAATTGCTTTAGATGTGAATTTCTGAAATCCCTGAAGTACGTCAAACAATGTTCCCCAGGCTGTATTTGCTATTAGGATCGTCCTGTCTGGCAAAATCACGTAATTATAGAGACGCATTCCCCGCCTGTCGCAGCACCATTTCAGTGCATCTACAATGCGCCCGCTTAACATCTCTTCAGAAAACAGGCGCAATCCGCCTGCTGTTGGCATCTCTGCATACCAGAGATCCCTGTTATTGTTGAATCGTCTCATGAATTACCTCTTTTTCTTCGTATGAACAAATTCCGGCCGGTTCCTTACAGTAAAATTTACATTTAAGTTTTCGGGTCAAAGCTCGATAAGTAGTTTGTGGTACACGATAAGAACAAAGTTATTTTCCATTTTTAAGATAAATATCAATGAAAACGGATCGGATTGAACCCACTGAAAAATCAGCACTGAGAGTTAGCAAAAATGTATTGCCGGAAAATTTGCGCGTATTACGTTCGTCATCGGCATTGTCATTTCAATCACTTTTGCAGGATGAACTTGAAAAGCGGAAAAGTGAATCTGATGATGACCTGGATCAGAAGGAGGAGAAATACCAGTCATTGATTTCTGAATTTATTGAAAATCTGGTGACAAACTCAGGTCGATCATTTTTGATCCTGAAAAAAACCGGGCTCTCCTTTATTCTGCATCAAATTGTAGTTGAAATGAGAAATGAGCATGGCATCAACATGCTGCATCCGCTTCATAAACAGATGAAAGGAATTTCAGATTTTATTGATCGGAAAAACAGCTTGTATTCGAACAATCAAAGTAAATACAGAGATCCTGTCGGGGCTCTCTATACCGGCTCTGTTTAAGCAGTTGCCTGACCTGTGCAGCGATATCTTTCAGATGACGAAGTGAAGTTTACATTTGAATAATGCATGTTACTTATAGATTGCAACTAACAGCCATTATTTAAATATTTTGTTCCATCTCAATTCTTTCCGCAGCGGGCAGGTATATATAAAAACAACTGCCGGTATAGGGTTTACTTTCAAGATCCATGCGCCCGCCCATCTGCTTAACGAAATTAGACGCGATATAGAGACCCAGGCCCACGGAGCTTGGATCTTTCTTATGGGTATCTTCTGATACCTGGAAAAATGGTTTAAAAACCTCTTTCTGTTTTTCTGGACGTATACCGATTCCCTGGTCAATAACCTTTATTACAGCAGTTCCCTTCTCTTTCGCAAGTTCAATCCGGACTTCCCCCTTCTTATCCGAGTACTTGATAGCATTAGTAACCAGGTTTACAACTGTTCGCTTCAGCTTTGTGATATCTGCACGGACAAAAGAAGGTGTATCCGGCAGTTCACAAATCATTTGGAGATTTTTTTTCTTTGCTTTTTCTGAGAAAAAATCGGAGATCTCCTGTAACATCCAATTAAGGTTCACAACCACTTTCTGTGGAGCGTCATCTTTTGATTTTATTGTCGTAATATCCTCAAACTGTGCCAGAATTGCAGATATATCGTGGATACCGGTCGAAATCTGCCGGTGATATTTTTTTACAGCCTCAAGATCATCTTTTTTATTAAGGCAGGTATCAATCATTTCAAGATAGCCGTGAATTGCATTCAGTGGAGACGACATATCATGGGCTGCCATCTTCATTACAATCTGATTGTGCTTTTCATTACTGATTGATGCTTTCTTCTGCCTCGCCACCTGGCTTGAAAAATTATCCAGTGCCTTTTTATTAACAGATAATTCCAGCTCTTTCAGAATTAATTCGCTGTATGCTTCTGCCAAACTCAACAACCTGTTGTCTGCAGTTGCAGCATCACAGAGTATTAATAAAAAACCAATCACATGCCCGTTAAATGCCAAAGGCTGTATGATATGTGATTCCTTGACGATTCTTTCACCTCTAAATAGTTGTAATTCGTCTTTTTTGGCAAGTATAAAAGAGACAGACCGGTCACCTGCCTCCGCGATAATCTCATCGGTTTCACAACTTATAAATACAGACGATCTGGCGGCATCAAACCTTTTGTTGATTACTTTGAGCTGATCCCTGATCCCCGCTACAAGAAGATCTGTATCCAATTGAAACTGTCTTGCAACAAATAATCTCTCACTTTCAAATCTGAATTTTTTTATCAATTTCAGATACGGGACCGGCTGCTTTATGGCCTCCCCGTTCAGGGGGTTTGCGCGGAGCTCCATAGGTTGTCGTAGATTGATTTATATTAGAAAGTTTTAATGAATGTAGTAATTAGATTCTAAATATTAAAATTTTTTAATGTAAATAATATTATTTAAAGTTTGGCAACCGGTTTTAATCAAACATTATCAAAAACTTAACAAGTCAAAAAAAATTAAAAAATAATTTAAGATCCGGTTTAGTCCCTTCGATAAGTGTATCAAATGCGT
>CAYVBJ010000138.1:0-3266 GCA_964449075.1 uncultured Balneolaceae bacterium | reverse complement strand
TTAGTTCTGGCGGTGGTGGCGGAAGCTTTGGTGGATTTAGCGGTGGCGGCGGTTTCGGTTCCGGCGGAGGCGGTGCCGGCGGCAGCTGGTAAGACCCGGGAAGGAGTAACCGCAGGGGACGCGGAGGAGCGCCAGGGAATTGCATGCCAAATAAAAGTAGGTAAAAAAACAATTGAGCTTCTTTCTTTTCTCAATTCTTACTTCTACAGGCGCAGAAATATTTATACTATAAGAGAAAGATATTTAAAAAATCATTTGTCCAGCCAGTTCTTAAAATCCTGCGAACGATTGATGCTCACAACTGTCTCAGAGTCGTCTCCTGTTGTCGGTTTTAATATTATTTTTATCCGGCTTCTGGACCATGAATGCATACTTTGGATGGAATTTATGTTTACAATATACTGACGATTAATTCTGAAAAATTTAACCGGATCAAGATACTTTTCAAGTTCATTCAGAGACATCTCAACAGGCAGTAACTTATTGCTAAATGTTTTTAAAAATACACTCTTTTCCATGGCATAAAAGTAGGCGATATCTTTAGTTTGTACTGTTTTTAACGTATTGCCGACTTTAATCAGGAAGCGGTGTTTATATTTTCTCTTCTCATCATTGATGAGTTTAAAAATATCCCGTAAGTCCGTATTGAATACTGATTTCATGGACTGAAACTTTTCAAGGCTTTCATCAAGATCGCGCTGCCGTATGGGTTTCAATAAGTAGGAGATACTGTTTAATTGAAATGCTTCAATCGCATACTGATCATAAGCTGTCGTAAAAATAACAGGTGTGTGAACTTCAACTCGGTCAAAAATACTGAAACACAATCCATCTGAAAGCCGGATATCTAAAAATATCAAGTCAGCACTATAACGGAACAGCCACTTTACAGATTCATCCACGGAACCGATTTTAGCAAGAATATTACAGCTGGGAATCGATTTTTGAAGCATTGATTCCAGCCGGTCTGCCGCCAATTCTTCATCTTCAATGATCAGAATATTTATCATTCTTCTTTTATCAAAGGTAATATCACTTTATAAGTAGAGTTCACAATATAAAACTCAGGCAAGTCATTGGAAATCAATTTATAACGTTTTGTAAGATTTGACTGTCCAAGACCTGTGGAAGTGTCTCTGTAAATTTTAGTCTGCAGGTTGTTAGTTACTTCGATTCTGTCTTCAAAATCACGGATTGTTATAGTTAAAGGTTTATCTTTACTGATCCTATTATGTTTAATTGCGTTTTCCAAAACAAGTTGAAGTGTCAAAGGCGGCAACCCTGATTTTAAAACGTTTGCGGAAAGTTCAATGTCCAGATTTACGAATTCTCCATATCGAATCCGTTGCAGAAAAATGTAAGACTTTGCAAAATCAAGTTCTTGTTTAACTGTAACAACCTGTTTTTCTATGCTTTCCAGAATGTATCTATAAATGTTTGCAAATTCATCGATAAAAAGCTGCGACTTATTTGTATCTCTTGCAATCAGGCCCGATAATACATTTAAGCTGTTAAAAAGAAAGTGAGGATTCAACTGGTTTTTCAAAACTTCATACCTCATTTCCGATAATTTTTTCTCTAACGATTCACTTTTTCTTTTAGATTCTGCTCCTTCTATGTAAAAGATCCACGCTTCCAGGAAAATCATCATCAAAATATTAAAAACCGAAAAAAATAATGCATTCAGACTTAACACATTGATGAAACCTTCCTGATAGGGCCTGATAAAATTTGAGAATGTGGTTATGATTGAAGAGACAACTATTGCGATAACAATGGTGAATATGAACTGAATACTTAACCTCTTGAGTAGATCTCTTTCCCAGTCAAATTTTTGTTCCAAAAACTTAATAACTATGAGATCAGGATAAGCTATTAAAAGTGCCGCAATAAGACTTAAAAAACTGCCGATTGTGAACCTTGATAAAAAATCTAATAAACCCTGTACATGATAAAATCCTATATAATGGCTGTAAGATATTATTATCAGCTGAATGGAGACAGAAATAGCTAAGAGTAACTTAAAAAGTTTACGGAATGGTATTAAGTCATGTATTCTATTTAGTTGCATTTATCGTTGCTGAAATTATAAAATCATCTTTCGATTTTAAGTTACGGTTTCTTTACAATAACTAAGCTGAGATAGTAGAAATATGAATTAAGGGCAGTGTGCGGTCTGCCACACTGCCCTTAACTCTACTATTGTTTTCTGAATATATCATAGTTTTTTTCAAAAATTACGCACTACTCCGGCCTGAAGTGAAAGAGAATTGAGGTCAAGATTTCTGGAGATTTCTTCTGTATCAAGTTCTCTTGAAAGCGAATTAAACTTTAATCCTCCTGTCAGATTCCATTTACCTCCGATTGGCAATTCAACGCCACCTGCAAGCTGCCATCCTAATCCATGGCCTGTATCATCAATGATATCACCGTTGGTGTTTTCTACTTCGATATGGTTATACAAACCACCTGCTCTCAAATAATAGGAGAGGTTTGAAAATCCAAGTGGATGCTTAAACTGTAATCCAAACAGATAACCGGTTTCTTCAAAATCCATATTATTACCTGCAAAGGATTCACCGGAGGAGAATTTTTTCCATCCCCAGCCAGCGTATGCTCCGGTATGTTTGTAAATTCGATAATGAAAGATACCTTCAAAACCGAGTCCGGTATTTAAGTTTGTGCCACTTAACTCTTGCGTTGCAAAAGAGGCGCCTGTACTAAATTCAAAGCTAAAGCGGCCTCCCTGGTCTTGGGCTTTGAGGTTTACGGCGGTTGCGATTATTACTATGATGAGAATAAATATTTTCGATTTCATTTTTCTGCCTTTTGATTTGTTAATTATGATCAAGTTGTTATTGGCAAGATATAAGGCAGGTATTCTTTCAACAATTTAAACACGACCATTGAGTGTTTTGGCAGGATGGAGTAGTTGATTTTGATGATAAACGAACCCGCGGTTACAAATCTAAAAATTTAAAGTACTGGACTGTCTGGTAAACAGAGAACCGTAAACTTGATTATCTCTTCTGCGTTGCGTGGCGCCCTTAGCGGTTTCAAATTCCGGGAGCAAAGATCCGGGAGAGGTAAACCGCAGGGAATGCGGAGGAGCGCTAAGGATTTCTCTTATTATCTAAAAGCAAGCATTACAATGAGATTTTACTTCTGATATCTCATCAGCAAAAAATCCCTCAGTTCACGGTAACCGGCATTCATCTTTTTTGTCAGCTTTTTCTTGTTCATGCAGGCCTGCAGCCGGTCGGGGA
>CAYVBJ010000137.1:0-3589 GCA_964449075.1 uncultured Balneolaceae bacterium | reverse complement strand
TGGGGAGACCGGTGAATGATAACCGGGATAACTTAATTTAAAAATAATTTCGCCACTCTTGCTTTGATTTTGCGCGATTAACAACAGGGACGAATAATTGTTTCTGTTAATCAAAACAAAGTCACAAAACAATGGGAAATTTAAAAAACAGCTCAGTTCATGCGGCAAAGAAAAATTTATCAATAGTAAATCTTATAATTCTTATAGCAGTAATGGCATTGCCCGGAGCAACTCCTTCCTTCGCCCAGGTTGATCCCGAAGATCCCTTCAGGGGAAATTACCTGTTAGGCGAAAATTCTGAAATTGTCGTCGTTACAGGAGTGAATGGCAATGCAACGATTAGAATTGTTGACGCCAATGGTGATATTACTACCGATGGGTTGACTGAAGTACATAATCAGTCTATTGCATCACCCTGGGGCATTCATGGCAATACCGAGCAAGTGGATATCGCAACAGGAGATTTTAACAGTGATGGTTTTGATGAATTTATTGGCGTTTGGCCGGGCCCTGACAGTACCGTTACTATGTACATTCCTGAAATAGATCCCGCAACGTTTGGCTGGACAAACGCAACGCGTAAATCGATACAGGACGATGGATTCCCAAAATTAAAGGAAGAAGATACATTTCCGCTACGTGGATGGATACGCATGGTAACCGGACAGTTTGATAATGACAATGAACCTGAATTTGTGGTCGCTTACTGGGCTGAAACCGGTGACCCAGAAGGCGGTTCCATACAAATCATCCTCTATGACACGGATGGAACGCTGATGCCACAGCCACGTGCAGATATTGCCAATCGCAAACTTAGCCCTTTTGTAGCCGATGCAGGGCGAAACCTAAGAGAAGGGAGCCGTTTTGATATAGCAACCGGAGATTTTGACGGGGATGCTACCGACGAGATTGCTTTGGTTTATGTTGAACCCGGTCCGGCTTCATCTTCTGGAACTATAGGCTGGAAAATGAGTGCTTCTGTTTACGATTTCGAAAATGAACAGATCATTGAAACTTTGAATACAGATGTAACCGGTAATTTTGAAACACCCATTGAATTTGCAGGCAATTTGAACGAGTTTGTGCAGCGTCTGTCAATAACCACCGGAGATTTTAATGGTGATTTTAAAGACGACATCGCGCTTGCCTGGGATGAAGGACAAACTAACGAGGCTATACTCAGCTTAGCCTTACATACCATTGACGTAAGTACAGATCTGGATTCCATTACAACGATAGACAGACAAACCGAAGGCGGATGGAGCAGCCGTGGAGAAAATGGACACCCATTGTCGATTATTGGTAAGGATGTGAATCTCGACGGGCCTGACGAAATCCTTGTTTACTACCGGAATGCAGTTCGCATCTTCGAACCGGATGAAAATCTTACCATTAATCGCAGTGTTGAAGTTATATCAATAAATACATCAGAAAACCTGCAATATCATCGGGCAGTTGCCCTTACGGACGTAGATATTTCTGAAAGCGATTCACTCAGAATGGAGGCAGTGACACTCGATAACAGTGGTACCAAAGTTTGGCAAAACAGTACGGATACCGATGATTTCAATATTGCAGGTACCGGCAGTGAGTTTACTGCAAGTATTGCAATTAGCGGAATTGCCATGGCCACAGGTGATTTTGACGGTGATGCGGTTCGGCTCGGCCCACCCACCCGCCAAACCGTCACGGATATAACGCAACCCCTCGTGGTACTGAATGCGCCTCCTATCCATTTCGATATCCTGGATGGCACGATTTATGACTTAAACGAATGTTTCAGTGGTGATTTCAGGATAAATTGTGAACACAGATCTATTTATGAAAATGCAAGCAGTTCTGAAACGGAAGTGTCTACTCAAATCAGTTCCGATTGGGGTGTATCCCAATCCATTGAAGCAGAAGTGGGGGCTGATTTTAAATACATACAAGCAAGCGTAAAAGGGTCATTAGGCCGCAAATACGGCGAGGGCTTTTCAAATGTGGAAGGGTCGACAGAAACCGTTACAGTAAAAGTAACTTCCGATGCAATCGAAGATGACCGGGTATACGCAACTATCTCAAATTATGATATTCTGGAATACCCGGTTTACGCCAATAATGCGCGCGAAGGCAGTGTGGTTGCCGTTGTTCCCAAGCTGAAGGGGGTTGAAAGCCTGCAAAATACCTGGCTGGGAAGCAAAAGCGGGAATGCAAGACAGTATATACCTAACCATGAAGTCGGAAACATTCTCTCCTATAAAGAAACTGCCACGTTACCGGAGGGAGCTGCATTTTTCGGTAGCGGCAGTTTTACAGGGGGAGGCAGTGACACCTGGACGCTGTCGGGAACCGCTACCCAAACCTGGGAGCTGCGCTTCAGTTCAGTAGAAGAATCTCAAAAGGTGCAGTCGGCCTTTCAGCAGGTTTCCAGGTCACTGGAAGCGAATGTCAGCGGTGGCTTCGGGCCATTTCGGGCAAGTTTGACGGGAAAGGTGTCGGATGAATACAACAACGAGCAAATATCTACTCATAAAACGACTGTCCGGGATGAAAGTGCACTGTTGGTTGAATTTGGTACCATCGATGCATCCATTCTGGGCAATAAAACATACACTGTTTCTCCTTTTGTTTACTGGGATTCGAATGGAGCCCTGGTCCTGGATTATGCAGTATCGCCTGATATAAGTGCGGGTGTTCCTTCCTGGTGGGAACAAAACTATGGAGACCGGCCGGATTTAACGTTGAACCTCCCGTGGAGATATGACGAGGAAAAGGGTATTGGCAGTACGAACCCCCAGCTTCAAAGAGAAGAAACAAGAGATATTATTTTTGATCCGCTGCTCCCTGAACCTGGCGAAACCGTTACCATCAGCGCCCGGATTCAAAATTACAGCCTGCTGGACAACTTTACCCCTGTTTCAGTGAAGTTTTACCTGGATGATCCGAGAAACGGAGGCACGCTTTTAGAGGATAAGAATGGTGACAGTGAATTCGAATTACCCTCAATCAACGCAAGAAACAACCAGGTTATTAACCTTGAAGGATGGGTGATGCCGGAGGGATTAAGCAGAGATTCCAAAGTGTATGTGGTAATTGATGAGGAGAATGAAGTTCAGGAAATTCATGAAAATAATAATACTGGATGGGCACTGATAAATCCGAATTTAGGAATAGCCACCTCAAATGAAGATTTTATTTCTGAAGTACCCGAAAAGCATACGTTATATCAAAATTATCCCAATCCGTTTAACCCGGGTACCAACATAAGGTTTGAGTTAAATTCACCAGCGGATGTGCGGCTTGAGGTATTTGATGTCATAGGCAGAAGAGTTGCTGTTCTGGTTGATTCCCGAATGACTTCAGGTTCTCACGAGGTTCGTTTTGATGCTTCTGCTTTATCAAGCGGCATATATTTCTACCGTTTACAAACCAGTGATGCAATACTTTCACGAAAAATGTTACTCCTTAAATAGAATTAATTATCAGTCTGGTTATGACTGTGCGATAATCAGCGCTATACTCAGCGTAAACGTGTCCGTCTCCTGACGGATCAGCGAGAAATAAACCCGGGTGCTGGTTCTCGCAGAGTGCCGCGGATGGAGCGCTG
>CAYVBJ010000136.1:0-3668 GCA_964449075.1 uncultured Balneolaceae bacterium | reverse complement strand
ATGGCAGGACATTCCAAATGGGCAAATATTCGCCACAAGAAGGCGAAGGAAGATGCCAAAAGAGCAAAAGTGTTTACGAAGCACATCAGGGAAATTACCATTGCTGCACGTGAAGGCGGCGGTGATCCCGATGGCAATCCAAGGCTGTCGCTCGCAATTGACAATGCGAAGGCCGCAAACCTTCCGAAAGATAACATCGAGAGAGCGATCAAGAAAGGAACCGGTGAACTTGATGACGGATCGGGCGCTTATGAAGAGACTACCTACGAAGGATACGGCCCGGGCGGAATCGCATTTTTTATTGAGGTTACTACAAATAACTACAATCGTACTGTAGGCGAAATCCGCCATATTTTCACAAAACACGGCGGCAATCTCGGGACCGATGGATCCGTTGGCTACATGTTTGAACAAAAAGGGGTGATCCGGGTATCCTCTGAAGCACCGGATGAAGAGGAATTTATGATGGATGCAATTGAAGCCGGCGCTGAGGATGTTACTAATGAAGGCGACTATTTTGAAGTTATTACTGCCAGGGAAAACCTGATTGAAATTCGCAATCGCCTGGAGCAGGCAGGATATAATATTGATTCGGCTGAACTGGTCAGAATTCCGGTTACGGAAGTGAAAGCAGAAGAGGGAACGGCCCTGACAAATTTAAAGATGATGGAAATGTTTGAAGACAATGACGATGTTTCGAATGTTTTTACAAACTTGAAAATGGATGAAGAAACTCTTGCACTTACGGAGCAGTTGTAGCTGCATAATCTTTAGATGATTCGATCGTTAGTGATCTGCTAAACCATAATTTTTTAAATTTTACCAATGCGGACGATCTACTTACTATTCATAGCCCTGATATTTGCAGGTTCTTCGCTGAACGATGCCAGGAAGGCGAACGAGGCATTTCGAAATGGCGATTATGAAAAAGCCGTTGAACTCTACCGCAAAGCGATAGACAGTGAGCCCGAAAACGCCATGCTCCATTTTAATCTTGGCAACGCATATGCTGAGATGGGAAATGCAGAAGATGCGATTTTTGCTTACGAGAGATTTAAAGATTTATCGGATGACCCCGCGCAAAAATCCCTGGCCGATTACAATATCGGCAATCTTCACTCTGCTCAGGAGCAGTATGATGAAGCGATTTCACAATACCGGGAAGCCCTGAAAAAGAATCCTGAAGATCCTGATGCCAAGTACAATTATGAACTTGCACTTCAAAAGAAACAAGAACAGGAAGAGCAGAACCAGGATCAGCAGCAAAACCAGGATCAGGATCAAAATGAAGACCAGGAGCAAGAGCAGGAGCAGGAGCAAGACCAGAACCAGGATCAGCAAAACCAAAATCAGGATAACCAGCAATCGGATGATCCGCAAAACCAGGAAAATGAACAGCAGCAAAGTCCGCAGCAGATGAGTATGGAAGAAGCCAAGCGGGTGCTCGATGCCCTCGAACAGCGGGAAAAAGAGTTGCTGAAAGAAATGAAAAAGGAATCAAGTGAAAGTTCATCATCCAATGATAAAGACTGGTAGGATTCAGGTACTGAGATTTTTATCACTTTTCTCTCTGTTGCTGATAGCCCCGGTTGTACTGTCGGCCCAGGATTTTTCTCTTGATGCCACTGTCTCGGAAAACAAAATTTTTATCGGTGAGCAGTTTACGCTTACAATCGAAATAAAGGGAAGCGCAGTCCGGAATGTGGAGATGCCGGAGCTGCCTGAATTTAACGGTGTTCGGCTGCTATCCACCACACCGTCGAGAGGAACCAGCATCAGTATTATTAATGGCCGCACCTCAACGGCGATCACCTATACCTATTCATTTATCGCGCGTGAAAAAGGGAATTATACCATTCCCCCCATCTCCGTTCCGATTGATGGTGAAATGCACGATACACCACCTATACCGATTGAAGTTTTGGAAAAGAACAATCTCTCTACAGAGAGAACCCGCTCTTTGCCCGATATCTTTATGGAGATTGAAGTGAACGACAAACGGCCGGTACGCGGCCAGCAGCTTGTGGCAAGCCTGGTTCTCTATTTTAAACAGGGGATTGAAGTGACATCTTACCAGCCGACCCCCGGATGGCGAACGGATGGCTTCTGGAAGGAAGAACTTGAGAATGTTGATCAGCCAAGGGCCGAATCGGAAATTATGAACGGTGTTCGCTATAGAAAAGCAATCTTACTCCGGTATGCGCTATTCCCCACCAGAAGCGGTGAGCTGAAGCTGGATCCGTTTACATTTAACCTGGGGGTGAGAAGCCGTCCGGAAAGAGGCGATCCTTTCGGAAGCCTGTTTGGCGGCTTCGGCACAAACCAAAGGCGGATCGCCGTTGAAACCGAAACGGTAACCGTGAATGTTCGCGAATTGCCCGGGATTGAAAATGCAGTCAGTATCGGCGGCGTTGGCACATTTAATATATCGAGAAGTGTAAACCGCAATGAATTTACAGTTGGTGAAACGATCGAACTGGCAACAAAAATTGAGGGGACGGGCAACATCCCGCTGATCTCCAAACCCGCCTATGCGCTTCCGGATGGATTTGATATTTACTCACCGGACGAAAGCAGTGAGATTGAACGCCGGGGAAGCACCATTCGCGGAACCAAAACCTTTACCGATTTAATCGTGGCACGGTCTGCCGGAACCTTTCAGATTCCCGCAGAGACGATCGCCTATTACAACCCCGGGTCGAACAGGATTGTGAGAGAAACGCTTCCGCCCATCACTTTTACAGTGAAAAGACCCGAGACCGATGGACAAATTATGGTTGCCTCTGATCGGTTTTCACTTCAGCCGGTAACAGGGCTGGCAGTATGGCAGCAGGATTCGAATGCTGTTCATCGTACTGTGTGGTTCTGGATCTTGATTTTAATCCCTGTAGCGTCTCTTGCATTTGCAGCGTACCGGAAAAATCTTCAGGATAAACTTGAGTCAGACAGCAGTTTTGCAAGAGCTCACCGGTCGCGTGAAAAGGCGGAGGAACGGATACGCGAAGCGAGGGAAGCACTTGAGCACCACGAGCCCAAAAAAGTGTACAGCTTACTACACAAAACCCTGGCCGGGTACATTGCAGATAAATTAAAACTTCCTGAAGCGGGTCTTTCTGATAAGGATTTGATTGAACAGACGCGTGCAAATGTTACCGGTGAAGAGATGATCCGGACACTAAAACAGGTGCTGGATAAATGCGCAACCATCAGTTATGCTCCTGTGGGTACAGAAAGCGATATCAGGATTGATATCGATAAAACGGAAACCCTGATTCAAAAACTGCACAAAAAACTGTGAGTAAAAAACTGATTTTATTTTTTGGTCTCCTTTTATTTGTAATCGGGATTGATTCGTCATTTGCCCAGCAAACCCGGTTCGAGCAGGCAAATGAGTTGCTTTCCACGAACCAGATTGAAGAGGCGCTCGATTTGTATAAAAGTCTCGAACAAAATGGATTTGAATCGGGGGCTCTCTGGTTCAATATGGGCATATCATATGTGCAGCTTGATTCACTCGGCAAGGCCAAATACTATTTTTTACAGTCGAAAGAGTACAAAAATACGGAAGAGATGGCTTCCGGCGCACTTGAATTTATCGAAGATCGGTTTAGCCGCAGATCGTCCGTGCTGCCAAAGCTGCCATGGGATCGTTTTTTTGACTGGCTTTT
>CAYVBJ010000135.1:0-3793 GCA_964449075.1 uncultured Balneolaceae bacterium | reverse complement strand
ATAATCAATAGATCTTGGTCTGAAAAAGGGATGATTCAAAGTGAAAACCATAACGACCATCGGGATAAGCGGCTTGGGTATTATGTATTCAATTTAAAAATCGAAACAATAACTGCAAGTTGAAAGGTCAAAATACATTTTTGACCAAGTCCGCTTAATGCCGTTGTTATGTGAAAATGTTACGATTCGTTTTTATTTAATATCCAACAGCAATTTCTCGACATTTCTTTTTGTCTTCTACTAATTCACTTAATCGAAAAGGATTATACTGGTAGTTAAGTAATGGACAATATTTCTTAATAAGATCATGTTCAATTGAAAAGTCACCGTCCACTTCCTGAATAATAAACTCAGTGTTTTTAAGAAGCCAATTTGTAATAGCCTCAGTGTCAGCTGATGAGAATTTGTAATTGTTTTGGTTGTTCTTGCCTTTTAGATGTCCTGGTATAGGCTTGTACTGTAACACCGCACCGATGCTTCTAAAATATGTACCTGGATTAATATGAAAAATCTCTTGTCCTAACCTTTCATTTAGAGATTGACTTTGAGCTTTTCCGATATATAAAATTCTATGGGATCTTTTATCTAATATCTTTTGGTATCTGGGTGGGAGTTTAGAATCTTTTTTCAGCCTTATGCAATACAAACCCATTTTGCTAAGAACTGAGTCACTTAAATCATTGAAATCTCGGAATTCACTATTCTTGAAAGGGTCAGAAATAAGACTAGTTTTTACAGTGTCTGATTTCTTAACAAACCCTTTAAGTGTCTGTTTAGTAGAGATATTTGTTGCTGAATCATCAATAATTTTAATCTGTTCTTTTCGAACCAATTCTTCTAAGTCAGAAATGTCATAACCTTTTTTGGGAGAGAAGTCTGAAAAATAAAATCCAATTTTTCTAATCGCGTTGCGAATCTTTTTTTGTTCGTTTCTCTCTGCTGATACTTTCTGTGAAATAAGTTTTCTCAATTGCTCAAATTCACTTTTTGTAAATGTTGTTTTTCTCATATTCAATGTGTCCTAAGATTTGCACATAACGTCTAGCGCGTAACCGGCAGGCGCCAGAGTGTTGAACTGTTTATAATTGACAGAGTAACTATAAAACCTCAAGCGAGCAAGGGATAGCGAGGCCTGTCCGCCGTTGACGCGCTGGTTATAGGACGCTTTTATTTAGAATAAGAATTTGTGGAAATGAGTATCAATAAAGGACTGTGCTTATACACTGGTATTGTTCTTTTATAAATCCATGTTGGGCAGGTCAACAGTAATAATTGTTTGCAGTGCAGGCTTGTCCTCCAAAAACCGGTTGATGGCATTTTGAATTTCATCAGAAGGCACGTCAAAGAGATTATGTCCAGCATTCCTGACCTTAATTCGAGTCACATTTTTAAGTCCGGCTACCGCCTCGCGTTGACTTTCAATATACGTCCTGCCGTCCAGGGTACCGCTCAGAAGCAATACCGGTACTTCACTGATCGGGTTGGTGCGAAAGTGGTCTCCTAAATCCAGCTGCGGGGCAATTTCATCGTAGTAAAAAGTAAAGTTCAGATAACCGTTTAATATTGCCGTTTTTGCTTGTTCTTTTACGTTTGCTTTTCGTTGCTCAGTCATGCCGGAAGCTATATCCATGGCATACGGCATGGCTTGCATGGTTATGGGTTGGCCTGGGGCCACAAAACGATCTGGAAGGAGACGTCCTGGAATATTTTCAAAAGAAGGCTTGGTTCCCCGGTCAATCGTCCGATAAACCTGAAGTAATCTTGCAGCATGTTGGGGATCAGAGATTAAGCTCGCTGCAAGCAACTGCATATCGCGCCTTTGCAGTAAAAAATCAACCTTTTCTCCGCCTGGTAATGCCAATTGCAAGGGCAGCGGGTGCTGATCAAGTTTCGCATGTACGCGTTGCATCAACGATTTGATATCAGGGTACGCCACTTTAGCTTTTGGTTGGCTGTTAACAGCTGCTTGCAGGCGATCCAGATAGGCGTTTGTCCGGGCTGGTAATTTGATCGTCTGATTTAAGCCCTCCACACTTGACATGACAATTTTTTCAATCTTTTCGCCCATAGTTTTTAAAGCGGTCAAAGCGAGATGGCTGCCATAGGAAGTTCCCCACAGAATAATTTTCTCCGCTCCCAGATGTTGACGCAGTGCTTCAAGATCACGGGCATTTTCCAGGGTGTTATATCCGCCAATATCGGTACCTCCATTTTTCCAGAATGCCAGGCACTCTCTCAGTGCATGCTGGTGTAATGTGATAAACTCAAGGTCAGAGATCTGTTTGTTTGCAGGTACGCTGTGCTTCGATCGGCACTCAGGCACAATATTAGAAGCACCTGTTCCTCGTTGATCCAGTGCAATAACATCGCCATACTGGCGCAAAGCCATAAACATGTCGTAGCGGTAATTGATCGCCATAATACCAGATCCTCCCGGCCCACCGGAAAGATATATAATGGGAGAGCCGTGATTTTCACGCATAGCTGGAAGCCGAACGTATTGAATGGAAATCATACGACTATTGTCGGCACTTCGGTTTTCCGGAACTTTTAAAGAACCTCTAAATGCTTCTACTTTCTGATTATTCCAGGTCTCGTATATAAAACTTTCCTCGTCAGCCTTTGTGGATTGGGCAAAAAGCGTAGATAATGAGAGCGTGATAGCTGGTATTAATAAGAGTAGTCTTTTACCCATTTTAAGAGATTTATTTTAATTTTTTGCAAATTTGTTTGCTTTTACTAGGTAATACTTAATTTTTTATCTAAAGTTACAGGAAAGGCATTCAATTCTTTGAATTTTTTATAAAAGCGTTCTATAACGGTCTGGCGTTTAAGCGGCGAGCCGAGTAGTTAGAATTAAGGTTCCGAACCCTAATCGAGTCCGCTTGGAACGCTGGTTATAGGGTTATTTCATCTATTTTCTAGGTTTCGCTTCAGTACCTGCTAAGATTCCACCATCAATGGTCAGTTCAATACCTGTAACATATTTACTCTCATCAGTAGCTAAATACAATATCCCATAAGCTACGTCAGAAGGCTCTCCAAAGTGACCCATTGGAATACCAAATTCAACATCTTCAATTATCTTTTGTCTTTGTTCCCCTTCTCCAAGCATTGCGTCCCACATAGGTGTCATGATCGCTGCTGGATGAACGCTATTACATCTGATTTTATATTTCTTTTCTGCACAATGAAGCGCAACGCTTTTTGTATGATTTCTTACTGCTGCCTTACTTGATGCATAAGCTACGGCACTTGGTATTCCTACAATTCCACTCCTTGAAGATATATTTACGATGCTTCCTCCTTTTTCTTTCATAAGTTTGATAGCATATTTACAGCCAAGCATCACGCCCGTTGAATTAACCCTATGAACTTCCTCCCAGGTTCCTAAATCGGAATTCTCAGCGTCCCAAGGTCCCGTTGACTCTAAAAATCCTGTGATTCCTGCATTATTTACTAAAATATTAAGTCTTCCGTAATTTGTTGATATATATTCAGTTACTCTTATCCAATCGGCTTCATTTCCAACGTCTAAATGTAGGTATTCAGCATTCGCGTCCAATTTCTCTGCAATAGCTTTTCCTTCTTCATCCCTAATGTCAGTAACAATTACTATTGCCCCTTCCTTATGAAATAGTTCAGCAGTGACTTGTCCAATCCCGCGTGCTGCCCCAGTTATTAATGCTATTTTGTTATTTAATCTCATTTTTGTCTCAGTAATTGTTTTTAAATTAAAGCCCTATAACGGTTTGGCGGCTAACCGGCGAGGCGACCAATTTTCCTAAAGCTC
>CAYVBJ010000134.1:0-3815 GCA_964449075.1 uncultured Balneolaceae bacterium | reverse complement strand
CTATCTCAAAAAAAGAGCATTCACAAACAGAAGTTTTCCGTTTTCCCAAAATCCCCTGAAAAGAGGATTTTCTATCATATAAACCACGGAACCACTTCCCATATCCTGTATCCCGATTGCAAGGGTGTGTTCCAGGTTTTGTTTGGCTTTATGTCCCACAAAACCGCTTACATGCGCACCGGGCCGGGCAGCACCAATATTCCAGCCCGTATCAAGGTAGGAAAATGCTGAGGCGTTCAGTTTCAGGGAATGGTAGGTTTCACCATATCCAAATGCAAGCGGATGTGTATTATCAAGCGTAATTTCATAAACTGCTCCGGCGGTTCTGCTTTGAATCGCTTCCCGCTCACGCTCCGACCAGGTTCGCAGTTTTTCTTCAGGATCATTCTCTATAGTGTCATCATCCGGACTTTTAACCGATAGCCGGAATCCATCCTTGCCGGCCAGTACACGATTGGCTCCCCCCACTGCTATCAGGCGCCCGCCATCCCTGATCCACTCTTTAATTTCACTCCACATGCTATCATCCAAAACATCCGAATATGAACCGCTTGGAAGTATCAATACATTAAAAGCAGAGAGATCCGCTCGGCTCAGATGCTCCGTGTGGATCATCGTAACAGGATAATCCAGTTGTTTATCCAGAAAGTGCCATATTTCCCCGACATTCAGGGACGAGGTACCCTCTCCCGAAAGCATCGCTACTTCAGGCTTATCGATATACTTTACATTTCCTGATCCGAAATCTGAGCCTTGAGTCACAAACCCGGTTTGAGCTGCATACAGTGAACGCGCATGATTTTCTGCTGCGCTGGTCACTATTTCATGAAATGAGCTCCCCAAATGACCGTTGTTTGCACGTGTAATGATGAGCGAACCTGCCTCATAATTGCGGCCTTCAACCTGGAACGGGACTTCAGAAAACCGGCTTTTTACTCCTTTTTGTGTGATTTCAGCCAGGAAACGAGCATCTTTCATGTCATCCCATTTACTGATAAATGCATATGGATTACCCCGGAAACCTGTTATACCCGATGTTATAAAATCACCCGGTGATGCTGTTTCGGATGGTTCAATCCTTGAAGTGAGTGCATAACCTTTTAATCCGTAGCGGTAATGAGTCTCCCAGGCCGTAATATCGTATGAGAGAGAGTCAGAGAGTACGGGATCGGGTTCAAACAGAACTCTTACCAATTGAGACTGCGGCTGGTATGCACTGATCAGAATATCGTTTTCGCTTACGGACACACGGCCGGTTTCCTGAGTCATATAATCAAATCCATCTGTATTCTTGATGGTTCCGGAACGGCCATATCGAATCTGCTGATCATCGAGAAATGTTAAAAGGGAATGGATTTTATCGGGATTATTATCCCCCTTCACAACATAGGTTTTATACCGGCCATCAGGATTATTCCGGCCTCGATCGAAATGATTTTCAAATTCACTAATCACCCGATCGGCATTTTGGGACGTTACTTCTATGGTTGATATTCCTGTAATATAATGATGGGTAAGACGGTCATGAAGCGTTAGCGTGTCCCCCTCTTGTGTCTCAATTGCCAAGCCGGCAAGACTATGTCCTGCTTGTTCATAGGTCATCCCGATAGCACCGTTAAATGTCGGCCAGGTATCTCCGTAACTTGGATAAAACAGATCGAACCTCTCACGTGTAAAATAGAGCCAGCCTTCGCGGTCAAAATATTTTGTGTGATTTTTCCCGATTTCAGTCTGAAATTGGCGTTGCCAGTCTGTAATCGATTCATGAAACGGTTCTGCGGCAGGTGCAAAATAGTAGGGAGAATTATACCCCTGCTCATGATAATCAACATGCACATGAGGCATCCATTTTTTATAAATTTCGGCCCGCTGCTTTGACTCTGCCTGGGTCTGCCATGCCCAGTCGCGGTTCAGGTCAAAATAGTAGTGATTGGGCCGTCCCCCCGGCCAGGGCTCGTGGTGTTCACGGGCATCAAAACGCGCATTAAAATCTTCTCCCACCATCTGGTTATACCAGTTTACATAGCGATCACGGCCATCGGGATTTATCATGGGATCCATGATGACAACTGTATTTCCAAGCCAGCCTCTTGCTTCCTCATTTTCAGCCCTGACCAGTTCATAAAGCGTCTTGATAGCTGCTTCACTGCTTGACGCTTCATTCCCGTGTATATTGTAGCTGAGCCATACAATTGCTTTTCTGTTGTCAGTCGGCTCTCCTTCCGTTAAGCCTGTCAGCTTCAGATTATTTGTCCGTATCTCCTCAATATTTTCATGATTCTCAGGAGTTGTGACAATCACATAAACCAGTTCGCGCCTTTCGTTGGTCCATCCGTATTTATCAAAGGATACCCATTCTGACTGATCTGCAACATGTTTAAAATAACCGATTACCCGATGATGGGGAGTAAATCGTTCCCCCGGTTCATATCCCAGGAACTCAGAAGGTGATTGAATTTGTGCATAGAGTGGTGTAGCGAATAATAACAGTGCGAAAACTGCAAAAAACTTGATTCTTGTCAGGCTCATGTAAACATTGATAAAATTTTATAAAAGATGAGTTTAAAAAGCAGATTAAAATAAGCGATGAATATGTATAATCCCAAAATTCGTATAAACTTTTTCATCTAAAAGAGATCCACAACCGGGGATAATCAGGATTGGATTTTTTTGGAATATTTATGAGTTATATTTGTGAATTAAATGTTATAAGACAAAATTTTAATAAAAACAGAGTAAATGAGAAACCAGGATATTGCCGGGATTTTGCGGCAGGTGTTCGAATTAATGCAGCTCGCAGGTGAAAACCGGTTTCGTGCAATTGCATTCGACCGGGCAGCCCAAACCATCGAAAATCTCGAAACTGATATCAACGTTTATATCAGAAACGACTCTTTGACAGATATTAAAGGTATTGGCTCATCCATTGCAAACGATATAAAGATTTATGCAGAGACCGGTTCCATGCCCGTCCTGGAAAGCCTGAAAGAGCGTGTTCCGAAAGGGCTGATTCAGTGGCTTGATATCTCAGGGCTCGGCCCAAAGAATATTGCAAAAATTCACCAAAAGCTTGGCATCACAGAAATAGATGAATTGAAAGATGCCTGCCTGAGCGGCGCTGTTGCAGACCTGCCCGGCCTTGGGAAAAAATCTGCGGAAAAAATTCTGAAATCAATTGAGTGGCTCGAACAGTTTGGTGAACGATGCCGTCTTGACCAGGCTCTTGAGATTGCAGAGCCGATGTATAAGTTTCTGGAAAAACTTCCGGGAGTAAAGCAGATTGGGATTGCAGGCTCACTCCGCAGAAGAAAAGAGACCATTGGCGATGTAGATATTCTTGTTTCCGCGGATGAAGCTGATACTGAAACTGTTTTTGAGTCTTTTGTAAATCATGAACTTGTAACTGAGGTACTGGGTCGAGGATCAACGAAAAGCTCTATCAGAACCCGTGAAGGCCGACAGGTGGATCTCAGAGTTGTAAATCAAAAACAGCACCCGGCTGCATTGATGTACTTTACCGGCAGCAAAGAACACAATGTTGTACTGCGGCAGCGTGCACGAAACCGTGAGATGGCACTGAATGAATATGGTTTATTCCGGCTTGATGATGAAGGCAGTACTGATTTTACCAAGCCGGTCAGCTTCAGTTCGGAAGAAGATATATATAAAAAACTGAATCTGAATTTTATTCCGCCTGAACACCGTGAGGACCGGGGTGAAATTGAATTTTATGAAAAAAATAAACAAATGTCCCTCGTGGACGATTCAGATATCAAAGGGGTTATTCATGCTCACAGCACATGGAGTGATGGAAA
>CAYVBJ010000133.1:0-3912 GCA_964449075.1 uncultured Balneolaceae bacterium | reverse complement strand
ATCAACACGAGCTTTTTAATCTTTTCAGGATGATTCACTGCAACAAGCTGGGCAATTCCGCCCCCAATATCATGGGCTGCAATATGAGCGGCGGGCGCCCCTACTGAATCCATGAAATCAACAATCATCCGTGACTGAGCATTGATGGATACATCATCACCGGCCGGCTTACCGGATTTTCCATAGTTGAGCAAATCGGGTGCAATCACGCGATGATTTTTAGCAAGTATGGGAATGATCTCACGCCACATCAAACTGTTCGTGGGGATACCGTGTATCAACAGCAGAGGATTACCCGTACCCATTTCACGAAAAGCGATTTTGTTTCCATCAATATATGTATGGTCTTCTTTAATTTTTGTATTCATGGTATACTCCTGATTATTTGAAAAATGACAAACTTATATATGTTCCGGATTTATCTGCTTAATGACTGAAAAATGTAACTCCACTAACTTGATACACGCATTACAATTATATAAAATCTCCAAAATAATAGTACCGTTATGCTGGAATTTTTAATATACAGCATGCTCCGCACTCGATTGACTCTTCTCTAAAACCTTTTAACTCATTTAGTCCATGTTTTAATTTTATTTCTGATCCATTTATAGATCTCTCCCGCCCATAAAACAACACTGGACAGAAGAAAAATAACAGCTATATCCGGATAGGGGATATCACTAAAACCAAAGATATCCTGTAACCACCCTATCTTGATTACAGCAAGTTGTAAAATAATGGAGGCGATAAAAGCGCGGTTAATCCATTTATTGGAAAGAATACCGACACTGAAAGCTGATCTGTCCAGGGAGCGCATATTAAAAGCATTAAAAATCTGTGTGGAAGCTATTACTATAAAAGCCCCGGTACGGGCTGTTTCCGCACCATCAGGCAGATAATGAATAAATGTAAATGTTGCGAGTGTTACCATAATAGCAGCCATAATAAGCAGGTAAGGAACTACATCCCAGGTAAGAATATGTTCATTTTTTTTGATTGGCTTTCGGTCCATCATTCGGCCATGCCCCGGTTCGGTGGCCAGTGCTACATCCATAATTCCGTCTGTTACCATATTAACCCAAAGAATCTGAACAGCCGTTAAAGGTAAGGGCAATCCAAGTGACAAAGCGGCGATAAGTGTTGAAGTTGATGCAAAATTTGTTGTAATTAAAAAATAGCTGGTAGCTTTAACATTTTTGAAAACAATTCTGCCTTCTTCGATCGCCTTTACAATACTGGCAAAATTGTCGTCAGAGAGTACAATTTGGGCAGAATCTTTGGCAACATCCGTCCCTTTCTGTCCCATGGCTATACCCACATCCGCTTTTTTTAAGGCAGGAGCATCATTCACTCCATCACCTGTCATAGCAATCAGTTCACCGCTTTCCCGGAGCCGCTCTGCAATGCGGAGTTTTGTATTTGGACTCACCCGCGCAAAAACCGATACTCCCCGGATCATTTCGTCCAGCTTTTTATCAGCAATATCAGCAATATCTTTTTCTGAAAGAGCCGGTGGATATGTATCCCTAACTCCATTGTTGTCTAAAATTCCAATGTTGCGCGCGATAGCGGTTGCTGTTTTTATTTGATCACCGGTTACCATAATTACACGTATTCCGGCTCGCTTACAATCAGAAATTGCCTCCTTTACTTCCGGACGAGGTGGATCAATCATACCGGCAAACCCGGTCCAAATCAATTCGCTTATATCATCGGAGCTGATATTTTCAGTTTCGCCGGGCATCTCTTTGTAAGCCAATGCCAATACGCGCAGAGCCTGATTAGCCCATTCATCATTTTTTTGGAGGATTTCATCCCTCATTTCAGGATTCATTTCTTCGCATCCATCGTCTGTTAAAATGTATGAACAAAGATCCAAAACACGTTCAGGAGCACCGGTTACCAAAATTTTTTTCTCTGAGTGATCCGTACTGACCAGCTTTGCCCTGTATTTTTGCATGCTATTAAAAGGGATATCATCCAGCTCTTTTACGCTGCTGAAATAATCTGTTTTCCAGATTTTACTTTTTTCTCCAAAAATACGCAGAGCCACTTCCGTTGGATCGCCGCTAACATACAATCCATTTTCACCATTGTTTTCGGAATTATCGTTTTCAGACTTTCCATTTGATGATTTTCTAATGATCGCGTTATTTCCGAAACTGGCTATGAATGTATTCGTTTTTAAAACCAGATCTTCTGACACTCCCGATAGCGTTTTTCCATTCTCTTTGATATTCCCATCCAGTGAATAACCAGAGCCGGTAACGGATCGCTCTTTTCTGTCGCCACCAAAGATTTTTTTGACAGTAAGCACACTTTGGGTCAGTGTTCCTGTCTTATCAGTAAGAATAGTCGAAACCGAACCAAGCACTTCAGTAGCGGTAAACTCACGTATAATTGCATTCCTTTTAGCCATTCGGTTAGCACCAATGGCCAGTACAATTGAAATAACAACAGGCAGACCCTCCGGAATCGAAGAAACCATCGTTGCGATCGTTACCAGGAGTATTTCCTGGAATTCCAAATCCTGGACAAAATATCCCAGAATAAAGACAACTACTGCTGTAAAAATTGCCAGGCCTGCCATTTTCTGCGCCAGTTTCCCGGTTTTCTTACGAAAGTTGGATTCTGTCTTTTTAATCTCTTTTAAAGATTTGGCAATTTTCCCAATTTCAGTGTTTGCACCGATTGCAGTGACCATTGCTTTTCCAGAACCTTTTACAACACTGGTGCCTTTCCTGGCCATATTTTTTTGATCTGCCAGTTCAGTCTCTTTATTAAGAGGTTTCGTTACTTTCTCTACTGGTTCCGATTCTCCGGTAAGAGATGCCTCATTTGTGCGTAAGTTATGTACCTCAAAAAGGCGGGCATCGGCTGCTACGGTCTGACCTTCCTGTAAAAGCAGGATATCACCCATGACTACATTTTTTGAATCGACTGTATGCTGAACCCCGTTTCGAAGAACAGTTACTTTATGCTTTACCAGGCTTTTAATAGCTTCAACAGCTTGTTCAGCACGATACTCCTGAACAAATCCCATGATGGCATTAAATAGAATTACTGCCATAATGATGTAGGTGTCTATAATCTGATCAGCAAAAAAGGCTATTCCTGCTGCTATAAAAAGAATCAGGATAAGAAAATCTTTGAATTGCTTGATAAAAATTTCGAAAGCAGTTATTTCATCTTTTTCAGGAAGTATATTGGGGCCATGCTCCCTTCTTCGCCGGTTTACTTCTTCAGAGTTGAGCCCTTCTTCGGGGTCTGATTCCAATTTTTTAATTACTGCGTCAGTTGTCTGACTGTATGCATCTTTTAATTTTGCTTCTTTTATTGTCTTATCAGACATCTTGATGAATTCCGGCTTTTTTTCTTTCGCGTATTCATAGTTATCAATTCTGAACTGTTCTAAAATTCCAGCACATTTCCGTTTTCACAGATGAATAGATTCTCATTTAGCACATATCCCTCTTCTTGTGCAAGAGTTGCATGCTCAGCAAGTTTATGAATGTCTCCATGTCCCGGAATCATTATTTCAGGCCTCAGGGTGTGAATCAAAAATCTGAGATCTTCACGGTGGCCATGACCGGAAGCATGAATTTCAAAATGAAGACGGGCACCGGTCTTTTTCAGAGTTTTTTCAAGTTTATAGCGCTCGGCACGGTTTATTTCAGTAGGTATGGTTGAAGAGGAGAATATCACGTCATCACCCGGAGCAAGCCGAAATGGATACTGTTCTTCGGATATTCTCTTTAACACGGAACGGGCCTCTCCCTGGTTCCCTGTACAAACGATCAGCCATCTGTTTTTTTCTTCATTGATGATGCCAAAAAGCTTGTCAACTTCTTCTTTGTAGCTGGCTATTTGTACATCATTCAGCTGAATGTATCCCAGGTCGGAAGCGGG
>CAYVBJ010000132.1:0-3980 GCA_964449075.1 uncultured Balneolaceae bacterium | reverse complement strand
TTTTTATGATAAGTTCCAGCAAAGGTTAACTCTTTCAATAATTTGTTGATATTCCTCAGAATTTCGAATGGACGAAAGTAATTCTGGATAAAAATAGCGTATCAGTGGTGTTGAAAAAGCCCAAACTGTTGACAAACTTCTTCGCATGATCCGGAATATGCTCAACAGCTACTTGATGGGTTTCGATGACCACGGTCAAAGTTTGAATCAGCAACGCAGGTTAAGCTTGTTAATAACCGGCAGCCTGTCCGTCAACTCGTGATTCCGAGGCTCCAAAATAGACACCCTTTTCGTGATTTTTCATAATTCCCTGGTATCGGCCGTAAAAATTTCCGCCAATTTGAATATCATGGCCACGTGAGCGTAGTGCTTCTACAATTTCAAAGTTAATGGCCGATTCGATATATACCTGCCCGGGTCCCTCAAGGGTATCGGATAGATCATCTGTTGGCTGCGTGGAACCTGAGTGAGTCCATCGGAGTGCATCTCCGGCTTCCTGGATATTCATACCGAAATCGATGATGTTTGTTAAAATAGTTACATGCCCGATTGGCTGATAGGCTCCTCCCATATTGCCAAAGCTGAACCACGGTTTGCCGTCTTTCATAACAAAACCGGGTATAATTGTATGAAAAGGCCTTTTGCCAGGTTCATAAGCGTTAGGATGGTCAGGGTCCATTGAAAAGAGTTCACCGCGGTTTTGAAAACTGAACCCAAGTCCGGGTACAACAAAACCGGTACCCATCCCGCGGAAATTGCTTTGAATAAGTGATACCATGTTTCCCTCGCTGTCAGCCGTAGTCAGGTAAATAGTATCCCCGTCTTCGAGAACATCAACACCAGTAGAAAGATCATTTAGTGCACGTTCTCCAATAAGCTCACGCCGTTCAGCTGCGTATTCTTTGGATAGCAAAATATCATAGGGAATTTCCTGAAAATCAGGATCAGCATAATGTTTTGCCCTGTCTTCAAAGGCAAGTTTTTTAGATTCTATAAGAAGATGAAGTGTTTCTTCGGTAGCAAATCCTGACTCTGTAAGGTCAAATCCTTCAAGAATGTTTAGCATCTGTAGTACAGCTGTTCCCTGAACATTCCCTCCAACCTGGTACACATCATATCCCCGGTAATTAGTAGTAACCGGGTCCACCCATTCAGATTTATGAGAATCAAAATCTTCAAATCGAAGATACCCGCCTTGTTCTCTCATATAATTTTCGATTTTTTCTGTAATTTCACCTCTGTAAAATACGTCCCGACCTTTTTCGCCGATTTGGCGTAGTGTGTTACCCAGATCCGGGTTTTTAAATATATCGCCTTTTTCGGGACCTTCACCATCAATTGTAAAGGTCTCTTCAAAACCTCCGGGCTGGTTTTTCAGAAAGCGGGCACTTCTTCTCCATGATGATGCAATAGCTTCGCTGACTGGAAATCCCTCCTCCGCGTAGTGAATAGCACCTGAAAGGATCTCATTCATTGGCAGGCTTCCAAACCTTTCGTGTAACACGAACCATCCATCAATGGCACCCGGTACCGAAACAGAATGGATACTGTAAGGCGGTATGGATTCAGCTCCAAGTGCATCCAGATCGTTTTGTAATTGTTCGAATGAGAGACCCAGCGGAGAACGACCGCTTGCATTCAGAGCATAGAGTTTTCCGCTCTTTTGATGCCAAACAATTGCAAAGAGATCACCGCCGATGCCGTTTCCGGTTGGCTCCATCAGTCCTGTAGCTGCATTTGCTGCAATAGCAGCATCTATAGCATTTCCACCGCTTTTTAAAATATCCAGACCTATTTGTGTAGCCAGTGGCTGGCTGGTTGCCACCATACCGTTTTGGGCTATCACTTCAGAACGGGTTGCAAATGGTGCTCCTGCTTCCCGGTCAATCTGTGAGTGGGCAGATTCAAATTGAAATAGAAGAGTCAGTAACAGAACAGGGATTATAACAAGTATCTTTTTCATAGGTGTGATGTACGTAATGGCTTAGATTATTGATTTCCGGTACAATATTTAATTGATAATGCTTTGAATTCAAGATCTCTTTAGTGGTATACAATTTTAAGTATACGAATCAAATGCAGAATTAAAAAAATGAATCGTAAAAGTCAAAAGTCTGTCTCAGGTCAAAACTTTCTCTGCAAAAAAAGTTAATAAGCTCGCTCACGACAATTGAAATTTCTTCTGTAGTGACCATAAAAATCGATAATTGTAAACTAAACAGATTAGATTAATTTAATCAAATTGGCGACTAATCCTGTCAAATGTATATTTATGTATAGTTAGGTTTTACTTTTCAGAGAAATATAGTTTAGGAGATATATTTAAAGAGAGTTTTGGCACGCTGTGTAAATAATATGAGAAAGATAATAGCTTCTGTTTTTTTAATAGCACTTGTTTTGGTATTCAGTTGCGATACCCATGATACATCATTTGAAGAGTCAATAAGCAGTTTATTTGCATTGAATACTAATATAACACCCGACGTTGGTGGTACAACCGTTCCGTCAGCAGGGGAATTTTCGGAAGGAGAGGAGATACAAATTGAAGCGATACCGTCTGAAGGATTTGTATTTGATCGTTGGGAAGGTGATCTGACAGGAAATTCAAATCCGGAAACACTTACTTTTGATTCAAATAAATCTGTTACCGCACATTTTTCTCTAAAGGATTATTTGCTCACCATTGAAGTAGAAGGAAATGGGACTGTAACAGAAACAGTTCTTGAAAACCCGGAGAATAATGGAAATGAGAATACGACTTCAAAAAAAATAAAAGTGGAGGCGAATTCAAATGAAGGATGGTTTTTTGATCGCTGGGAGGGAGATCTCAGTGGTAGTAGTAATCCGGATACAATCATCGTAGATGAAGCGAAAACCGTTACAGCAATCTTCAAGGAAGAAATAACAGAAGATGAGTTTTTACTTTCAGTTGATACTGACGGAGATGGCCGTGTCGAAAAAGATCCTGACAAATCCACATACTCGGAAGGAGAACGAGTCGAGCTAAGCGCAGTTGCGGAAAATGGCTGGGTGTTTGACCAGTGGCGGGGAGATTTGTCTGTCAGTGAGAATCCAGTTACGGTTACGATAGACGGGGATAAATCTGTGACGGCGGTCTTTGAGCAGGTACAGGTTAGTGAATATACAATTACGATCAATACAGAAGGGAAGGGTCGTGTAGACAAACAACCAGATAAAGCCAGCTACCTGGAAAGTGAAGAGGTTGTGCTGACCGCAGTGGCGGAGTCTGGTTGGAACTTTAAGCAATGGCAAGGAGACCTGTCCGGAACTGAGAATCCGCAGTCGGTTATTGTTAATGAAAATAAAAGTGTAACCGGGGTATTTGAAAAGGAATTGATCACGGAGATTTTTATCGATGAGGTTAAACTCTTTGTGGATGAAATGAAACTAAGCGGGTTCAGCAGTACCAAAGATTTTAAAACCAGAAATTTTATTCTGAATTTACCAATTGATGGTGAACCATTCAGAATTACTCATACAGAGATCCCGGCCGGATTCTACGATGAACTTGAATTGGAAATGAATGAACCTGATGATAATATCGATATCAGTGATCCTGATTTTTGGAATGAAAATGGTTATTACTCATTGGTTGTTAAGGGAAATTTTCAAGGGGATAGTTTTATGTTCAGGACTGATGAAGATTTTGAGGTTGAGACAGACCTGAATCCGCCACTTAGAATATCAGAAGGGGAGAATTCAGTTATATCTATATTTTCAGATTTTGAAAACTGGTTTAAAGATTCTGATGACAATCTTTTGAACCCAAGCGATCCTGGAAATATGAATTCAATAATCAAAAATATTGAGGACTCTTTTAGTGATTTATAAGTACAGACTATTTTCCAGTACCAGGGTTTACAAGTTTATCCTTTGCTCTCGTGGTTATGATAGTTGAGGCGTTTAAACGGATCATCAGAAGAGCCGGTGTAAAAGGACTCTTTGGTTTTTGATTGCAA
>CAYVBJ010000131.1:0-3987 GCA_964449075.1 uncultured Balneolaceae bacterium | reverse complement strand
TTTCGATTGCTTCGTCAAACGGTACATTAACTTTCTTACTGATGTGGTATGTCATAATCTTTGTCTTTAGAATTAGTTCCTATTTCTTAAAAGATATCATTTTTGATTTCACTTGTCAATACATGTATTTAATCAAATCTTTTGACAAAAAATATGGGGGCGGAAATAAGAAGAATCAGGAAACTCTTTTATATAACTGTAACTGAAAAAATCATTTCAAATACAGCCTATGTAAGCTTTTAACTGGCATTTATGGCCTGTTCAGAGTTGTTCAATACAGAAATATAATATTGGGGGTTATAAAAAGCTTCCGCTTCATGCAATCAGAATTCATGTTCCCGGCTCCTGAAAAGCTACTTGTATCTACAGGTATTGATATTATATTTTCCTATTACTATCTTTCTTTTGAAAAAAAATATTTCTGCGAGATTATTAATATGCTGAAAGACGGAACACCTTACCATAAACAGATTAGTGACTGGCTGCGAAAACAGATTGAAAAGAATCGTTTTCTTGCCAATGAAAAACTACCTTCCGAAAGCGAGCTGAGTGAAAAGTTTGACGTAAGCCGGGTAACGGTGCGCAGGGCGTTGCAAACGCTCGAAAATGATCAGATGATTTACCGGTGCCAGGGAATCGGTTCTTTTGTAAATGATCAGCGGTCACACCAATCGTTTGCAACTCTGACCGATTTCATGGAAGATATGGCTGGTTCGGGGATGGATGTCTCATCAAAACTGGTTTCATTTACCCAAATTGATGCCGATGAACGCGTTGAAGCTATCCTGAATCTGAAGAGCAGCAAAAAGGTGGTAAGAATTGAAAGAATCAGATTGGGTAATGGCGAACCGGTTGCGTTTGATATCACCTGGATGCCTCTCTTTTACGGGCAGCTTCTGGAGGGACACAGCCTGGAAGAGTCTACCATTTTTCAAATTCTTGAGGATGAGTATGAAATTCCCATTTTGAAAGGGTGCTACAGGATTGATGCTGCTATCAGCGATGAATCTCTATCGGATCACTTAAGCATTGAAACCGGTCTCCTGCTCGTTCTTATCGAACGGATTTCATATACCATCAGCGACAAACCTATCTACTATCAAAAGAGATTTTACCGGAGGGATAAAGTGGCTTTTGAAGTCCGCACGGAGAGAAATCAACCAGTCCCTGGCAGCGGAGAGGGGAAAGAGATCAGTGTAGAGTTCAATACATCCGTCCGTGACAACAGGGATTATACACTGGGACAGTAGGTTATTGATTTTCAGGGGTTCTGCCATTGAACCCGTCTTGTAAGGACGCCCTGCTTATAGAAAAACAAATGCATCAAACCAACACATCCCGAAGCGGAATTTTGCCAATGGCCGTTAATGCTATCGAGGGATGCCGGCTACAAATCCCGGAATTGAATCCACAGGATGGCGGATAGCGTTGATTGAAATTCTGCCCGCACCCATCGGATCCGGATTTATCCCCTTAACAAAATCTTTTCCGATGGATTTCTGTTTTACACCACATCTTCCCCCCGGCTGAAGCCGAGGGCAATGGATCTCTTTTTCACGAAATGACAATTATTGAAAAGGTTCACAAACCTGGATCTTCTATCGAACCCGTCCTGTAAGGACGCCCTGTTTATAGAAAAACAGATGCATCAAGCCAACACATCCCGAGGCGGAATTTTGCCAATGGCCGTTAATGCTATCGAGGGATGCAGGGGAACATTCCGGAATTGAATCCACCTTTGACGGGTGACTCGCAAGTGCAACGCTCCTGGCGCGATCTGAGTCATCCGGTGAAATTATTCATGGTTTTAAAAGAAGTTGGGGTGCTGGCTGCTCAGCACTGAGAACACACCCCTGTCTTATCCGCTATACGCGTCTGAGACTGTCCCCTCTCGAGAGGGGAAATGTTAACCTGAACGCCGTCAGGCGATGAAGGTTAGCGAGGGGTGTGTTCGCGCCACCATCTGTCAACCCTTTCCCGCACATATTTACCAGATAATCCGATAACTTTTAGATTTTGTAATATTATTACCTTCATCCGGTAAATCCGTTATAAGTTGCCTGCTGATTGACTAAATCCCGATCGCAATTCCTGCACCGGCAAAAGCTCCGCCAACCGTGTTTATTCCGGCTTCTGTATAAAAACCGATCCGGAATGTGTTACGAACGTAATAGAATTCAACATCAAAAAAATGATCAAGTCCGAATGACACTGCAAATACCCCTTTTACTCCTCCGTGTATAAAATCGTGCACGCCGGCCGATGGACCCACATACCACCCGTTTATTGACTCTCCAAGATAGAACCGGGTTTTAGCCAAAATGGCATCACTCGCTCTGATATCAGAAATGCCACTTACATCCGGGAAAAACGCATAGTACAAACCGGTAATAATCCTTTCGGATGTTTGATTGGAAAAACCAAGCTCAATCCTGTGAATACCCGCATGAATATCAAAAAAGAGTGGTCCCGGATCATTTTCGGTCTCTACACCTTGTGGTAAATTGGGAACTTGAGAATAAACAGCGGTAAAAGGAATGAGGGTCAGGCTTACGAGCAATAGTACTTTTCTGAATGATTGCACAGGCATTTCAAGATGAAGGTTCCGAAAACATTAATTTGTTTAATTTTATATAAACATTCAATTTTTTATCTTCGGTCTTTTTACGTTGATAAAAATTCTGCCGCATCCATCGGATCCGGATTTATTCCCTTAACAAAATCTTTACCGATGGATTTCTGTTTTACACCACATCTTCCCCCCGGCTGAAGCCGAGGGCAATGGATCTCTTTTTCACGAAATGACAATTATTGAAAAGGTTCACAAACCTGGATCTTCTATCGAACCCGTCCTGTAAGGACGCCCTGTTTATAGAAAAACAGATGCATCAAGCCAACACATCCCGAGGCGGAATTTTGCCAATGGCTGTTAATCCTATCGAGGGATGCCGGCTACAAACCACAGAATTGAATCCGCAGGATGGCGGATAGCGTTGATCGGAATTCTGCCCGCACCCATCGGATCCGGATTTATCCCCTTAACAAAATCTTTTCCGATGGATTCTTTCTTAATCCGCATTCATTTCTATAAACAGGACGTCTCTACGAGACGCGCTTTGTTCACGATTATCATTTATTCATAGTTGCAATGATTGTTTCATCCATCAACATTAAACCAGTTGAATTTCTGGTTTGCACCAAATTCACCCCGGTTGAAGCCGAGGGCAATGGATGTTTTTTTCACGAAATGACATATATTTGCAAGGATTCGTAAATCCTGGATCTGCTGTTGAACCCGTCCTGCATGGGCGGCAGGTTTGTAGTCGTGGATGGAACCCACCCCTCGCTATCCGCTGAACACGGATTAGCGTGTCCCCTCCCGGAGAGGGGAGTTTTTGAACCAGGAACCGATAACCTCACAGACACGCAATATGAGGAAGAATTTGTCCATCACATGCTGAATTTAGGGGGTGGAAGCCGGAAGACCCTACATGTTACGCACCAGACTATGCTGACAGATTTGCTTCAGAAAAGGTTTTCAAAAACTCATAATCTGCTCTTTATCTACCCACCCGTACATACCGTTTTGGAGGCGGACATACGCCCACTCTTCCTGCTCACTGCTTCTTTGGGTGTCGACCGTCATTTCGTAACCTTCGTACACCGAGCTGATGACAGCAGTATCTCTGCCGGGACCCTGGTAAAGAGAGGTCTGTTTTTCAATCATCACCCCGGTTTCGTAGCGATCTTCCACGTATGAAAGATAGGCCGAACTTGAGATAAGCAGAAGAGAGCCAAGCGCCAGGACATATCCTGTTTTCCGGAGCCAGGCACCCCCTCTCTTCACAAACCAGGAGGCAATCACACCGCCTGCAGCTCCATTCAACAGGAGTAAACCGGCAGCCATCAAACCCTGAATCCCGAATGTGTGCAAAAGCCAGTCAAAAAAACGATCCCATGGCAGCTTTGGCAGCACGGACGATCTGC
>CAYVBJ010000130.1:0-4010 GCA_964449075.1 uncultured Balneolaceae bacterium | reverse complement strand
CGACCCTCTTTTTCGAAATCATTCAGCGAAAAGGAGCAAAATCTTTTGGGAAAGGTAATTTCAAAGCCTTATTTGAAGCTATAGAACGAGAGCAGGAGATTCGGGGAACTCTATAGGGATTTTTATTTTCATTATTTAGAAAGCCCGCTTATGGTCTAATGCAGTTTTTTACCTTAAGCGGGCTTGGGATTATTAAGATTCTTTTTTCTGGCTTTTACTTTTTGATATGACTTCTACTTAGAACTAGCCCATGCAATCATTGTAGCTGTTAATAGCGCCATCTAAATTCCTATCAAATCTCGTATCACATTCCCAGTCGCACCAACCATTCACCTGTATGTAACAATCCGAATAACAATCTTCCAATTCAGTGAATGCAATATTGACTTCGGTATTAAATTGGTAAATGCAGGGATCTTCAGCTGCAAAAACCATAGGTGTCAGAAAGACGAAAGATAAAAGTGTTAAAATCATCAATTTTCTCATAATTCGATAGTTATTTTATAGTTGAGTTATTTAATTGCTCCTTTGAAATAATCTGTCTAGAGTTTAGCACCTTAGCTCTTGCATCACTTATTTCTTTTCGGCTCATGCCTGAAACTTTTAGTGCTTCGTTAAACGTCTTATAAAAATTGCATCGAGCTTTTGAAACTTCTAATATCATGGTGTCATTTGGATCGATGTACTCGATAATATGACAAACATTAGAAGCCCCATATTCCAATGAGAGTTCACTGATTCTGTCTCTAATAATCTCTCGTTTACTGGGATTAAGCATATACTTGCTTAGCACCTTCCTTTGATTAAATGCCGCATTAATATGTTCTTTAATAACTTCTGGATAGTTATCCATAGGACTATGATCATTAGAACTACTTGGTTCACGATCTTGACAAGAAAAAAGAAAGAGGAGAAATCCAACAAAAAATTTCAATTGATAGTTTTTCATACTGTATATTTTAAAAATTGGGAAACTGTTTTTTTTAGTTTAAGGACATGAACCACAACCTGAGGGTACTGTTCCATATCTACCACATAAGCATGCACATTGGCCAAGAGCAGCCCTCCATACAAGTATACCACTACCCACTCCGCAAAGCGCTGCACCCCATCCACCTGTGCCTATTACACAGGCAGCATATGTAGCTACAATACCGGCAAGTTCCGCCATAAATAAATCATTACAGGGCGGCATCCCGACGTATGTTGTGGACTGATAATTTAATAAAAGATTTCCTATTTCTTGAATATCTGAGTTTGAATAACTATTTAAAGACATATAATTGGAAATAGAGGAAATCCCCTCAAAATACATATCGGTTGCGATAAAAATAAGGCCAGCAATTCTTTCATCGGTTATTGAATTCGACAGGTTGCTTGCCGCATTCCCTATAAGTGTACCCAGGCTATCAACCCGTGCAGTATCCACGAGATTTTCATCTAGAAAAATAAGTAAATCTTGAAAAGTGCTCGAGGTATCTAATTCGAAACTATCTAATTTTAATTCAGCAGCTTCAAAACTTTCAAACAAGCCTATCATTCCATTTACCAAATTAGCTTCATCAGTGCTTAATATGATAGAATACTGTATTTCCAATTTTTGATTAAATCCATGAAAATTACCATGAGCGGATAAAACAGAAGGAGAAATTAAAATACCAATTAACAATGACAGAAGTAAACTTTTTGTTTCCATAATATTTAAGTTTTCATTAAACTATACTACAAATATATATATATATATATATAAACAAATTCCCAAATTTTTACTAAAATCCTTTTTTTTTAGGATTCATATTAGCAAGCATCTACTTTATATCAGAAAAGTGTCCTGCTCAAGTTGAATTGCATATTCGCATTGGATCTGGAAAGGATCTTCCTAAGCCGAAAAATGAACCCATTTTCCGCCCTGCGGGCCGAAGCTCATTCAATTCATTGATTATTAATGCCTTATATGACTTTTATTAGCTGACATTGAAAAGCACAGCACCCAAATTTGGTTCTTTACATTTGAATGCCGTCGAAGATTCTTCAAAGATATTCTAAGGTAGTTTTTTAGATAATGGTTCGCATTCTACTGAAAGAACGGTTTATGGATAAAATGCAATTGCTTTGAAGAATTTCTAGCGTTTCATCTCACCGTTTTTATTTAGGATGGAGACCCTGTATATCTGATTGAAGATTTTCCCCAACAACCAATAAAAGTATGTCAAGTTCGAGGGTTTATCGCTCGATAAATCATTGTTGTGCAGGGCATTATAATTAAAATGCTTGTTTAATGATGAATATTTTATGAATAATTCGGGTCAAAGGACCTTATCTTTGTAGAGATGAATCTCATAATATTTGGCGATACAAAACCGGATCGGAAGTCTAAGCAAGCTATACTTTTTGCTTTCCACCTGGTCCTATTCTACCTTACCGTTCTCCTGTTCAACGGATATGGTTTCGGTAGTGGGGATATGACGGAAACGCTATCACTGGTTATTAAAGGGAATCAGCCCGAACTATTTCAAGGGGACCTGTATGTATCCTCCATGATGCAATCGCCCATAAATGAGCGCAACCCGTTCATTTGGCTATTGGGTTTGCTCAGTATCATTCAGGAAAGTTGGGCCTTCATCCTGCATGCCGCCTCCGCCCTGCTACTTTTTGCCGGGATGTATAAAATCACGGCACTTTACATTTCGTCGCCTTTTCTACGATGGGTTACTCTGTACATTGTGGTGGTAGGACTTCATGGAGTTCATTTGGGAGGAAATGATATTTACGATACGCAAATCGCTCCTTCATTTCCGGCAAAGGCCTTTGGGATCTGGGCTGTATACTTTTTTATTCAGCGCCGAATCCCGCGTACATCTGCCTTCTTGTTGTTGGCCGTTATTTTCCAACCTTTAGTCGCAGCCCAACTCCTGCTCATATTTGGGGTGGCACTGCTCTATCAGACTCTATTTTGCGTCTTTCAGTGGCGCCGGTCGCATCTCTGGACAGTGGTTTTCCTCTTACCCATGCTTTTATATTTATTCACTTTGAAACAGTATCACCATTCGGAGGTGCTGAGCGCTACAGAATATTTCCAAATCATCCATTTGCGAATGGACCACCATTTTTTTCCGAGTGACTTTGGAATAAAGAACTACCTGATTTACACCTTACTCTTTGCGAGTAGCTTATTCTATTTCTACCATCGCGGATTTTTACTATTTTTATTTACCTGCGCCGTGGCACTGGGTGGGCTTATTTACAGTGTGGGATCGGCCATGAATCTGGAACTGGCCTTACAAACGCAATGGTTTAAAAGCACTCTCTGGGTGGAGTTTTTAGGGGTCCTCGGTTTCTCCGCATGGCTCAGCAGTAGAATTCGCATTCAAGTTCAAATGAGCATTTTTCTAATCGCTTTACTGGCCATTCTGAGCGGTATTGCCTTCCTCGGATGGCCCCCTCTGGATAATAAATCCTACGACTTTGGTCAGCGGTGGAAGCAGAATCAAGAAGTCAAAATAGCTGAACTGGCGAAGCAAACAACGCCTTTGGAAGCTATTTTTCTGATTCCGCCTGGCAGTACCCGCTTTCGGCATGTCGCTCAGCGTTCAGTTTGGGTCGACTTTAAGTCCATCTCCCATAATAAAAGTTATTTAAAAGCCTGGTCTGAACGAGTCCAGCTTGTGTATGGACTGAAGGCCTCACAGATCCAGCGAGCGGGCGGCTTTGAATGCATTCCTGATGCTAAAACTTTTTATTATTCGCTGACTGAATCACAACTCTGGGCCCTAAAAAAGCAGAAAGGGGTTACACACATTCTTACAAAAAAAGAGCATATCTTGCCATTTCCCGTAGCTTCCAAATCGGAAGAATATGTGGTTTATGAGATCGGAGAATCCCCAATTCTGAAGTCTGGCGAAGTGAGTAGATAGTTACCTGTAATAAGCTTGCCACTCGCTTAAATTTATAACAAAAAAATACCCTGCTGACAGGGTCAACAGGGTATTCTATTCATTCTATTATTGAAT
>CAYVBJ010000129.1:0-4015 GCA_964449075.1 uncultured Balneolaceae bacterium | reverse complement strand
TAGATCAAGGCGATGTTATAAATGGTGTTGATGAAATGGATCCTTTAATGGACAACCGGCGACCTGACAGCAGCGGTAACTAATTTTTAGAATTACATTTATTTTTATTCGCTTTGATAGTATTTCCATGTTAATACCACTGGTGATTCGCCAGTGGTATTAAAAGTATCTATCTGTTATCCTCTCTATATTTACCTCTTGAAGACAATAATATCTATCCAGTGAGATGTTATTAGTAAAATTAGTGATTGTGCATTATTTTCAATCTTAATATTACAGTTTGAAAATACATAATAAAATTGTGCAATCAAGATGGTATACACAATATTACTGGTTCTTCTTTTCCAAATCTCCCCCTTTTCTAAACCAAGTTCTAAAGAGTACAGTAAACAGACTGTATCCAATCAGACAGAATTCTATTTTGATAATATTGATGAAGGACGCTATGTGACTGAATCACTATGGGCACTCTTGGAATATGCAAGAGAAGATAATGCACACAAATCTTCTATCATTGGCAAAGGTGTGGAAAGAGGACACCGATGGGTAGAGTTTTTAGAAAAAAATGAAAATATATTTGAGTCAATACACATGGTCTCTGTCTATTTTGATGATGAGAGATTGCAACTTTTCTTACAACTTATTATTCCGAATGAACAGAGGAGAGATAAGACAAGATTTTTAAAAGAATTTTACACTCACTCCCAAAAAAACCATTTAAAAGAACTAAATCGCGCTCTTTCAATTGCCGATCAAGTTAACAGTGAACTCCTGACGTGGAACGATTGGAATTTTACTCTTTTTCTGTTAAGCAACTATTTCAGAGAAGTGAATTTTGAAAGCAGGGATAATTTTTTGAATTATTATCTCAATTGGATTAAAAGTCACAACAACTCAAATAACTTAGGAAACTTCAACAAACAGCTCTTTGAATTATTCAAATTTCAGATCTATTACCAGAGTCAAAAAGATAACCTGATAGCACAAAATCATGATGATTTTTTAGATTTCAGCCTGATCCCTGATACCAAATTGAAAAGAAATATGTACCGGGCTTTTGACTTCTCATTGAGAATCACCGGAAACCTGAGCAAAAGCCTGCAGTTACAGAGAAATTATATTCAGCCTCTCTCCCAATTTTTAGGAGACGAATCTTCGGTCAACTCCTCCCTCGTGACACAGGGAGCCTATCTCTACCGCCTGGGAAAATACCGTGAGGCCAAGTCAGTATTTGACAGTGTTTTGGAAAAAGGTGGGGAATTAGGTACAAACTTAAATACCAGGGTACTGAATAACCTTGGCCTGGTTCATTTTATGCTGGGCGAAAATGACAACTACATTAAGAACCAGTTTGCGGCATTAAGGCTTGCTCAGGATGAAGAGAACAGTGAATTTGTCATCAGAATTCACAGAAACCTTTTCCAATTTTATCGCAAAAACCAGGATTGGGACCGGGCTCTTTCCAATTTAACCACGGGTATTGAGCTGGCTGAAAAGACAGGTAATTCGGAAATGATGGCTGAACTGCATATCTCCATGGCTGTCTACTTTTATGAGTCCCAGGAAGATTACAAAAAAGCACACCATCACCTGGATATAGCAAAAACTGCCAATAAAACTATTGACAACAAAGTGATAGGATCGAGATTGCTTTTTGAACGATCCAATGTATTTCAGCTTCAGAAAAAATATGCGGAGAGCTACGACTACCTGAATGAAGCACTGCAGCTTGCGTCCGAAGAGAATAATACAAGAGATTATCTAACTGCACTGGTTAAAATGATGGAAATCGATTACATCAGAGGTGATTATAATAATCTCAGAGTTAATCTGAATAATTTTTATTCCCATGATGTTTCCGTTCTGAATTTTCACTTTCTTGCACAGGCCAACCACCTGGAAGCACAGCTTGCTACTCATGATGGAAATTATACCAAAGCGAGGGATATCCTGGAGCGCACGGTGGAACTTGTGCTGGATCGTGCTCGCAACACTTCGCAGCGTGAAACCGGTTACTGGAGTGTAGAACCGGAATACCTGCAGATATTTGAAAGCTATACCGATTTTCTTATTCAAAATAACAGAAGTGATGCAGCGCTGCGCTTCCTTGACAGGGTTAAAACTATCAACGATGCATCGATGGTTGAAAATCCGCTGGTGAAAGCGGAAGTACTGACCGAAGAGGAGCTAAACCGGGAGCAGCAAATCAACATCAAAATGGACCAGCTTCGAAAAAAAATGATCACGGCCGGTCCTGATGATCGGATGTCTTTGCAAAATCAAATTGAAGTGCTGAGTGCGCAAAAAAGGGAGATTACTTCCAAACTCAACAATTCTGTTTTGCAAAAACCCAAACCTGTCTGGGTGCTGCAACAGAATTTACGGCCTACAGAACTCCTGGTGCACCTCAGTCAGGTCGGTGATAATTTATACATAACAAAACTCACCCAGGAGAATCTTGACATCCGGAAACTTGCCGTCACCAATGAAATTGATGCTCTTTTTGAAGATGCCATTTTATCCATGGTTGAGGGAAAAACGGACCTTCACAAGCTGCACCAGGTATATATCCTGCTTGAACTTGACCGCGTTCCTGATACCATCGATTCTATTACCATGATCCCGGACAGCTATATGCATCAGCTGCCACTGGATGTGTTACCGGTTCAGCGGCCGGCGTCGCCGGTCAGTTACGGCTCTGCCAAATACCTGGTTGAACGAATGAAAGTTCGCTACCTGAATAATCTGAATGAACTTCATGATGTGAATGACCGGCAGAATTACACCTACGATTTTGCCGGATTCGGTATATCTGATTTTAGCAGGAACGGGCAAAAGAACCTCGTCTCTCTGCCAAAAGCCCCGATGGAGGTTCAGACAGCCGCTTACCAGTTAAGCCGTTTCGACAATAATAACACATTGATTGAAGAGGAAGCCACCCCTTACAGCTTCAGAAATGTGGCGCCCGCAAGCAGGATACTGCACATGGCTACACACAGTGAAGTCTCAGAAAGTGATCCTCTCTTTTCACGGCTCTTTCTGAATCCTGAAAGTGGTTTTAAAGACAGTACCCTTGCCGGTCAGCTCTTCGCTTATGAACTATTCAACCTGAACCTTCAGAACGAACTGATCATGCTTAATTCGTGTGAGTCGGGTGCGGGTCAATATCTCCAGGGAACAGGAATTATGGGAATCAGCCGTGCACTGCGTTATGCGGGTGCTCAAAGCCTTGTCCTGAACGGGTGGTCTGTCAACGATCAGTTTGCATCCGAATTTGCCATCGAATTTTACGGGCACCTGAATGAAGGCCTCAGTAAATCTGAATCACTCAGACGGGCAAAGCTCCATTTTATAAAAAACAGGAATGCAAATCCTCACTTTTGGGGTCCGTATATGCTGAATGGTGATGATCGTCCGCTGCTCCAAAAAACCGGTAATCTTCGGGTTCAGCTCTTTTTGGCATCCCTGTTTGCACTCGGGTTGGCACTTTCTGTAAAGCGCAGAGCAAAAAATACATAATTGCAGCCATTTAGAAGGAGATTTCCTTGTTCGCGGCGTTGTCTCCGCAGTGGTGTTAGAAATAGCCCGTAAAAATGAGATTTCGCTAACGCGGGGAAAAGATGAGCTCCACTCCGTCACGACAGAAATGAGCTGTCGTAACTACAGTCGAAATGATATACTGTTTTTTAATCGTGGGCGGTGTATACAATCCTCAACAGCCGCCAGATTGGTTTCACGCCGCCCGGTGAGGGTAATACCCTCCCTCGCGGCGCATGGAGAACGTGGTTTTATCTGGGTACCGGAGCGCCGCGCATCATTCACAAAACGCCTTGTCATCAGTCAGGAGACGGGCAGGTCTCGAGCGGCGTCCCGGGCCGTATAGCAATATAGGTCAATAAGTTTTAGGCGGGGCAGGGTCGGGAGACCTCCTTGGTTTAAGGCTGCCAATAGTTTCATTACCTTTTTGCAAAAAAAAAGAGCCCCATTTTTCAGAGGCTCTTTTTCGTCATTTATT
>CAYVBJ010000128.1:1553-4065 GCA_964449075.1 uncultured Balneolaceae bacterium | reverse complement strand
ATCCGTTATAAAACTTTGGTCCGGATGGAAATCAGGTATGGATGAGTTTGTCTGATTTGATACGCTGCAAAAAATCAGTGAAAATTTCTGTTCCACAATCAGTAAAAACAAAATGAAACAATTATGAAACCTTTTCGTAACTGACTAGCAACTATATAAACAAATCACTGCTCATATGTACCGGGTTATTTTAGGGTTCTCAATTTCTTTATTTGCATTAGCGGGATGCGTCAGCTTTGGACCTGTATCCCAAAAATCGATTAAAGGCAACGGCGATATTATCAGCCAAACAAGAGAGGTTGGCGATTTCACGGAACTCAGGGTTACCGGTGCACGCAGCACGATTGTGTATGGAGACCGAAACGGACCCATTCGCATAACCGGTGATTCCAACATCCTGGAACATACTTCCTCCTATGTCGAAAATGGTACTCTTGTCATAACTACAGCATCCAATGCATCCCTTAGCCCTACACAGCGGGTTGAAATTGAAGTCCCCTCCACTTCGCTGGATTATATTCGGGTATCCGGGTCGAACCGGATTAATATAAAAAATATAGACCGCAGTTCGTTCACCATCAGGGGAAGTGGCAGCACCACGATCGAAGCGGACGGATACGCTGATGATCTTCAGGTGCGGATGTCCGGAAGTTCACGAATCGATGCCTCCGGGTTAATCGCCGAAACAGTTGCTATCCGGACAAGCGGTTCATCCAAAGCCGAAATTTATGCCTCCGAAAGGCTCAAATCCAGGTCATCCGGTTCATCCCGCATCATGGTTCATGGCCATCCAAAAAAGATCACCAATCAGTCCAGCGGTTCAAGTTTCTTGCGAAGTGTAAGATAGAGGTGTGTGAATGGGCGTTTTCAATCTATAGTTATTTTAAAATGATGGATATCCCGCTACTCACTCTTGGGTAAAATTCTCACAATACCATTATCCGTTTCCGTAGCCACATAAATGTATCCGTCCGGACCCTGCCTGATATCCCGCACCCGACCGATATCCTCAAAAAGAATTTCATCTCCCGCTACGGTATTGTTTTCAATATCGGCCCGTACAACATACCCGAATCTCAATGACCCGACCAGAATATCACCCTGCCACTCAGGGTATCGTTCGCTGGTAACAAAAGTCATGCCCGACGGGGCGATGGACGGGTCCCAGTACCATTCCGGCTGCTCCATTCCTGCCCTGGCTGTATCTTCAGCAAACTCGGTGCCATCGTAATTGATTCCGTAACTGATTACAGGCCATCCGTAGTTATTCCCGGACCGTATGATGTTAACTTCATCACCGCCCTGCGGGCCATGCTCGTGCTCCCAAAGCTCCCCGGTTTCAGGGTGCAGGTCCATTCCCTGCGGATTTCGCACTCCATAAGCAAATACTGCATCCAGGCCCTCTTCTCCAACAAACGGGTTATCTTCAGGAATTCGTCCGTCGTCATGAAGCCGGTAAATCTTGCCGGCATCACGGGTAATATCCTGTGGATTCACATCCCGGTTGCCACGATCACCAATCGCAAAATAGACATAGCCTTCGTTATCGAAAACAATCCGGCTTCCAAAGTGGTGCCCCCGATTGGTATTCGGTTCAGCTTTGTAAAGAACTTCATGATCGGTGAGGCCGTTGCGGTCATCATTCAGCCTGGCCCGCATCAGGGCTGTATTGGCGCCACCACCACCTTCGGTACTCGAATATGTGATATAAATCCACCCGTTCTCTTCATATTGTGGATGAACAACAACATCCAGAAGGCCGCCCTGGCTTCGAGCAAATACATCAGGAACTCCTTCGATAATCTGCCCCTCTTCACTTCCGTCGCTGAACAGATATAAGTTACCGCTCCTCTGAGTTACCAGCATGCTTCCGTCAGGCAGCCAATCCATACCCCAGGGAACATCAACCGTATTTGTTACAGTTTCGAGGTTGTATGCACTATTGCTGTTTTCAATTTCTTGTGCTTCTTTTCCGTTGCTGCAAGCCATAGCAAAAAAAGTCAGTAGTATTAACAAATATTTTAACATGTCGAAGTGTATTTAATGTTGAATTCTTGTCGTTGATATTTTAAAAAATGGAGATGCCGGATTTACTGCGTCCCTGTTTACACATGAATGTACCTTTTGATCTGAAAAAAAGCCAATCTCAGGTTTAAATTTACCGGTCAGTTAATTCAAACTCCGTCTACGGCACTCGAAAGCAGCGGGAACTCATTTCTCAGGCCCGGTTTAAAAAGTACAGTTATGCTATGGGGTGTGTCTAAAGAGGCTGGATTTGCAGAGGATGGAGAAAAAAGGCAAAAGTTTACATTCTCTATAAAGTAAAATGCTGCATACATTTTTTGAACTCATTGTTAGTCGACAGTCTTAATCATTGTAAGAATATGAATAGACATTTCTGCAGTTCTTAAGTCAAGTATCTCAAGATTGTATTGTAGCGTGGGAGGGACTCGAACCCTCGGCCTCCGGGTTATGAATCCGACGCTCTTACCAGCTGAGCTACCACGCCTTA
>CAYVBJ010000128.1:0-1453 GCA_964449075.1 uncultured Balneolaceae bacterium | reverse complement strand
CTTTTTTCAACAAGGTTGAAGTACTCTTTCATATTTTCTTTCAAAATCATTCTTTATCTTCATCACGAACGGGGCTATTTTAATAACCATCTGAAATTTCAACATATACATACGTAACAACAGCTTAATGGCAAAGAAAATAACGAAACAAAAAGACGATTATTCACAGTGGTACCTTGATGTCATTAAAGAAGCAAAACTTGCTGACCATTCGCCTGTTCGCGGATGCATGGTTATTCGTCCGAATGGCTACGCACTTTGGGAAAACATGAAGCAGGCACTGGACGGGATGTTTAAAGATACCGGCCACGAAAATGCCTATTTCCCGCTTTTTATTCCAAAATCATTTCTCTCAAAAGAGGCACAGCACGTGGAAGGATTTGCCAAGGAGTGTGCGGTTATTACACACAGTCGCCTGAAAAGCGCTGATGGCGGAGTGGAAGTTGATCCCGATTCAAAACTGGAAGAAGAACTGATTGTGCGCCCCACCTCTGAAACTATTATCTGGGATTCCTATCGTGACTGGATTCAATCCTACAGGGACCTGCCAATCCTGATCAACCAATGGGCAAATGTGGTCCGCTGGGAAATGCGTACCCGCCTTTTTCTGAGAACCATGGAATTTCTGTGGCAGGAAGGCCATACGGCTCATGCAACAGAAAAGGAAGCTGTTGCCGAGACCAAACAGATGCTTGAGGTCTATCGGACATTTGCCGAAGAGTATATGGCTATGCCGGTGATAACCGGTGTGAAAACGGAATCAGAACGATTTGCCGGCGCTGTTGATACCTATTGTATTGAAGCTCTTATGCAAGACGGGAAAGCCTTGCAGGCAGGTACAAGCCATTTTCTCGGTCAGAATTTTGCCAAAGCCTTCGATGTAAGATTTCAGGACAGTGATGGTGAGCACAAACATGTATGGGCCACGAGCTGGGGCGTTTCCACCCGGCTGATTGGCGGCCTTATTATGACGCACAGTGACGATAACGGACTCGTACTGCCTCCAAAACTAGCTCCGGTCCAGGTTGTTATTGTTCCAATCTGGCGTGATGAAAAACAGAAAGAGATTGTAACCGAATACGCCAATTCCATTCTTGCCGAGCTGAATGAACTCGATATTCGTGTTAAACTGGATGCTCGTGATAATTACAATCCCGGCTGGAAATTTGCTGAGCATGAGGCCCGGGGAACGCCTTTGCGAATTGCTGTGGGTCCGCGGGATGTTGAAAACAAGAATGTGGAACTGGCACGGCGTGATACTCTTGATAAAAACATTGTTCCAAGAGACGGCCTGGCAGATAACATAAAAAACATGCTCGGGTCCATTCAGAATGAACTGTTCCAGATAGCTAAAAAACGAATGGAGGATCACACAAAAGTTGTTGATACATATGAAGAATTTAAAACCAAAATTGAGGATGGCGGATTTATCTATGCTCACTGGGATGGTACG
>CAYVBJ010000127.1:0-4135 GCA_964449075.1 uncultured Balneolaceae bacterium | reverse complement strand
GTTCGACTCCTTAAAGAATCCGGAATGACCAATATACTCCATATCCAGATCCGCCGGATTGATGTGAATCCGTTTCTTGCTGCAGCATGTATAGCGATTTGTAAACCAGTCAACCGACTCCTTTGGGGCAAAGGTATCATTTTCAACACTGTAAGAAACCAGCGGACAATCAATTTTGTCATACCAAGTTTCATGTCCGTCCAAATGATCGAACAGGTAGTTCGGACTCAGGCACCATTTTCTCCACTGAAGTGCCGCGCTTTTGGGTAAATCTTCCATCCCGCTGATTTTGCTTGTTGGCATATAGCCGAAGAGTCTTGTTAATACCGGGAACCAGAAATACCATGTCATGAGCATTTTTGCCCTGCCGACACCTGTCCAGAATTTCAGGTAACCGGACGGAACGGCTACGAAAATCAGCTTATCTGCAGATAATGAGGAAGGCGCCAGCCCAAATATCTGCCCTCCCATGCTGTGCGCCACAACAACCAGTTTCTTATCCGGATAATCCGCTTTGATGGCACTCAGTACAGCTTCAAGATCATATTTACCCCAGTTCGTGATTGAGGTATCAAAACTGCGAAGGTTCACGCTTTTGGATTGCCCTATACCTCCGTAATCAAATGTATATACAATAATGTTATTCTTTTTTAAAAATAGCGCAAAATCCGAATAGAAAACTTGTTTGGATCCGTTTGCAGGCAGTATGAGTACAACAATGTCGCCCGGCGATTCCGGTTTAAATGTATTAATGGCGATCTCATAACCGGATTTTGTATGGAGTGCTGTTTTTATCACAAACGATCTGATACAGGAATAAATAGATGGATAACTTAAAGCATGTAGGGGAATCGTTTATCACATTTTGATCATTTCAAGCCCCGTTTGGCAAGTAATAAAATACTTTCATTACTAATTTAAAGGCAGAAAGCCCGAAACACTGCTTGTCACTATCAGTTCAATACTCTGCCTATACTAATTCCAAAACGCGTAAAGAAATCAGAGGAATTATATGTCGGAGTAAAACCTGCTCTGAAAATCCATCCTCCTGACTCAGTATCCTGGTAGCGGTATCCCAACGTTGAGCTTAGAAAAAAGCCTTCTGTGTTGGATCCCTGGTCCACCTCCAGGTAACCTCCCATGCCCAGTTCCAGCTTATGCTTGCCGGCTCCCGCCAAAACGTTGGCAGTGGTTATAATACCAAAAGAGTTAATAGCTGATTCCAGCTCTGTTTTTGGCTCTCCCATAAGTCCAACCCGGAAACCGTAGTGATTTTTAAATGTGTAGTCGTAGTTTAATGAAAATAAACCGGTATTTCCCCAGGCTTCAACATATGTGGTATGTGATTGGTCTGATCCCTGAGCTTTTGCCAATTGACATGTAAAGAAAAGTAGAATCAAAATAGTACTACAGAAGTATTTATACATATTAAATTATGTGTAATTCCGGATAATGCCTGTCTAAGTTGATTCTATGTGAATAGCTTAAAAATTAAATCCAAGGGCCATCAGTCCAAATTGAAAAACTGTTTCTGTTCTTTGAAAACTATCCGGACCTGCCTGAAAACTATGTACATTTGTCTGCCCTAACTTGACTCCGGGACCAACAACGAAACGTTTGTCGCCAAAAACTCTGATAGAAACAGGTATTGTAAATTCCCCGCCAAATGCCTGGTGATCAAATTCAGGAAAAGAGATAAACCCGGAAAGCGATGGCACGAGGTCAAATGATCCTGAAAGTTTTATTTTTCTAAATACTGAACTGTTCAGATTAGGGGTAAACCTGCTTTCAGCCGTGATATCATTGGTCAGATAGGATAGTTCGGTGCCGAGTGTATATCCCCATGTATTGCTTTTGTTTAAGTAATTCGTAAAAGATCCGGCCAGGCTTACTTTGTCCCGGTCCCGGTCAAAAAGATCTTCCCCGAATGAAGCTGATATATCAAAATGGCTGGCAAACCGATAGCCAACTCCGCCAATTCCATTTGTTATGAAGATGCCGTTTCCTTCCTGGTACCTGGTTTGTCCAAATAGAGATAGAGCAGGCAGAGAAAAGATCAACAGAAGGACTAATCGTAACGTTATTTTTCCATTCATGAAAGTGGTTTTTGATTGATTAAATGCATTAAGGTATGATTGAGTAATCTTCAACTGTCGATGATTTCAGGCATACGTTGATTACACAATTTATTTTATGTATAAAATATTGAACTTAAAGTAGTAAAATATATTCTAATTCAAAATAATAAAAGATAATTCTATCTTATTATTCATTATATTTTACTCCGGTTAAACTTATAGTACCCGCGATTTAGCTGAAGTGGAAAAAAGGAGGTTATTTACTATTTATTGAATTGTATTTGTTACAGATATTACTTCGGGTATTTCAGACATGTTACTGTAAATACGTGAATTGGACTCCGGATCTGTGTAAGAGAAGTCATTTTCAGTTACTTCATATAATGCGATATGAAACTCTGATCCGGACGGTATATTATTAATAAAACCGGAAGGAATCTGCGAAAAAAAGACATTCGCATCAAGATTGTTTATGGATACGTCAGGAGAATCATTGGTGGCAACCAAAAGCGTTTTTTCATCAAAATTGGTATTACTTACATTGTCGTTTTCACCCCAGAAGATGTAAAAGAGTCTTCTCGTTACATTTTTATCTTCTGTAAGAAAATTAGTGACTGTAAGATTCAACTGTAAAGCTACTGAAGATACACTGCCATCAGAATTATCAGTTCCGAAGGGCACTATATTAGCTTCAAGTGCTTCGATATTGTGAGATGGCAGTTCAGAGAGATTTACATTTATATTGTTCAAATCATTATTTTCCAATTCAACAGTTGGCACTTTAAATGTAGCGAGCCCTGCTTTCTCAAAAGAAATATAATAAGTTCCGTCGGGAATCTCTGAAAATTCATAAGATCCGTCATCACGAGTGGTTGTTGTAAAAATATTATTGGTGCCGCTGGCTGCATCTGTATTTGTCAATGTGACTTTAACATCTCCTGATTCAGCTATTCGTTCTCCGACTTCATTATGAATAGTTACGTTTCCGGATATTGATTTCAGATCACCATTAGTTGTAGTTGAACAACCATAAATGGAAAAAACGGATATCGATATGATCAGTAATAACATTAACCTGTTATCATTTTTCAGAGTGCTATAAATCATGTTGCAAATTTTAATTTAATGTTTCTATATTTATCAGTATGCATTGAGAAGTTTAAGTAAAATAAATATATAAGAAACCTTTTCAAAATAAATTGATCTATATCAATAAAGATGTAGTGTTGAATATTTTCCGTGAGGATTTTTTTACTAATCTAGACACCTTTAAAATAAAAAAACGGTTGCCATCATATAAGAGACCAGGGTTATTTCACTGATTCTAAATACTTCTGATTAAACCGTTTTGACAGATATCACATTTCTGCGATAGTTGTAACTTTTTGAAACCACTTCCGTAGTAAACCTATCCGATACACAGAAAATTATAGATTAGCTCTTAGTGAAAAAAATGAAAACAGCCCCTCTTTTTTTAATCCTGATCTTTATGTCTTCATTGGTATTTTTCGTAGACGATACTCAATCTCAAACATTGTCTAAGATGGAGGAGATTAAAGCTGATTACGCGCTACCGTCATTGTCTGTAGCTATTAGCCAGGGAAATGAAATCATTTTTGCTGAGGCTATTGGTTATGCAGATGTTGCCTCAGAAAAAAAGGCGAACACAAAAACGCAGTACTCTGTTGGCAGTGTGGCTAAACCAATGACGGGACTGGCAATAGCCAAATTGGTTGACGCAAATAAAATTCGGCTGGATGCTTTCGTAAGTGAATACATTAATGAACCCGGTTATACAAATTCCTTTACGGTAAAAGAGCTGGCTTCTCATCTTGCTGGTATTCCGCACGATACCCCGGAGCGTGACAATGCAGAATTTGTTGAGATAAAGGATCATAAAAGCCCATTTGATGCTTTTCCCGTATTTTCTTCTCATCCACTGCTTTTTGAGCCGGGTTCAGATTTTCAATACTCCTCTAACGGGTACATCTTACTATCCGCCGTGATAGAGCAGGCTGCACAGATGAACTATGTCGATTTCCTGAGCGAATCCCTTT
>CAYVBJ010000126.1:0-4287 GCA_964449075.1 uncultured Balneolaceae bacterium | reverse complement strand
AGACGAACATCCGGGGAATCGAGTTTCGAAATTCAACAATATATGCTTCCGGATGAACTGAAACATAGGCCTGTATTAAAATTCTTAAACGTTTTGGACAGTACTGATTTGATTTATCTATGCCCTGATAATTAAAGACGATATGATTTATTATATTTAAGAATGCTTTCATTTTTCGATCAAATTGAGATAAATAATTGTGCTTTTAGCAATTCAGAATCCTTTATACGGTCTATCGAAGCGTTGCTGGACCGGACAGATAACCCCGTTGAAATTCTTACTATCGGGCAAAGTGAAGAAGGTCGCCCAATTTATGCATTCCGGGCCGGAAGTGGAGACACCTCTGTAGTTCTTCTTGCCGGTGCCCATTCGGATGAACCTGTGGGACCGGAAATGCTGCGTATTTTGGTAAAGCATCTGCTGGAAGGTGAAACACCGGGTAAGCTCATTGAAAATTACAGGTTTTTGATTATCCCACATATCAATCCGGATGGCGAGAAAAAAAATCAACGCTGGATTAATCAATGGCCGGATCTTCAGGCGTACGCAGCGCATGCATTCCGGGAAGAGCCGGGAAGGGACCTGGAATTCGGTTATCCCGACATGCGTCCGGAGAACAGGGCAGTTTCAGGAATTCTGAAAGAATTTGCCCCTTGTGATTTATATATTAATTTTCATGGGATGGCGTTTGCCGATGGAATTATGCTGCTGATTGAGAGGCATTGGGCCGATCGCACAAAAAAATTACAAACTGATTTTCAAGCATTAGCTAAAAACCACAACCTTTCCCTGCACGATCACGACCGGAACGGTGAAAAAGGATTTCAGTATATCGGGCCGGGGTTTACCACGACTCCGGAAGGGCGTGCTATGAAAAAGCATTTTTTGAATCAGGGAGACAAAGAAACAGCATCCAAGTTTCACCTGAGTTCGATGGAGTATCTACGATCACTAGGAGGTGATCCTCTCTGTCTGGTTACTGAATTACCCCTGTTTCTCGTTAGTTCAGATCACATACCGGATCAACCAGGGATTCCTGCTACTTACCTGGCACTTAAAGAGAAACTGCCGGAGATCAGGCGCCGTGCCTTGGAAGGCCAGCCGCTTGAACCGGTACTGAGTAAGTTTCAGATCAGGCCTTTATCAATTGAAACCGCCATCCGAATTCAGCTTGGTGTAATCCGCTCTGCACTTGAACAGACAGAACTTTGAGGCCGGGCTTCATTGATCTACTATGGATTGCCTGCCGGCGTCTTTTCCGCGCCTGTCTGCAGGTAGTTTACACTTCTGGGCTTGTAAGTTTCTCATGGTTGTTGGGTTTTTCCTCCTGAACGGGTACATTCCTTAAACCAGCGGTTCGTGCGGACGGGCGATGGTCGCTTTACAATAGTTTCAATGTTGCTCCACTGTACAACCGCAAGAACGTTAGGCAACCATTAATCAAATCCTCTATTCGGCTCTCTTTTTTGAGTGTTTTTTTAAATATCCGGCGAGCTCTTCTTTGTTAACTTTACCACTGGCCAAATCCATCATAATCGCAAAAAGGCTTTTCTTGTCAGCTTTAATTTGATATCGGTTGACAAACAGAAACGTATACATTGCAATCAGAGCTGTTCGTTTATTGCCATCATAAAATGGATGGTTTTGGCATAGATGAAAACCATAGGCAGCAGCCATGTGGAAAAGGTCTTTATGGACATATTCTCCTCCAAAGCTTGCCTGAGGTTGAGCCAAAGCAGATTCCAATAATTCTTCGCTCCGGATTCCGGACTTGCCCTTATAACGCTCAAGATGGTCTTTATGAAAGGTCAAAATAATTTCTTTATTCAGAAATTTGATCATTCAGCCAGAGCTTTAAGCACATCTTTATAATCTTGATTAACCTGGCGATAGGCTTCAGCCCACTCTTCAAATTCCGGATCTACAGGTCGCAGTTCCAAGTTGGATCCCCTCCGTTCGATACTCACTTTGTCACCGGTTTTCAGGTGAAGTTCGTCGATTACCTGCTTGGGCAGGATCACCCCCAGACTGTTACCGATTTTTCTAATTTTGGCTTCCATTGCTTGGTAATTGAATTGAATTTTAAAGTTATAATAATGTTATTACTTTTTTGTTAAATCTCCAACGCTAAAGTTCACCTCAATAGTATGGTTGCATAACCTCTTAAAAAGGACATTGTCAATGACTCGTAGTTCTCCCACCGTTAATTATCGTACACGTTAAATCTTATGAGCTTTTTGACCGTATTCACCTGCTTATGGCACGGCCGGGCAGGGGATCTTAGCGACGCTACAGGCGTCCAAACATTCGACGAGAGTCGGACAAGTTCCTTAAGGCTTTGTTTCAAGCACACCGGGCGAAACTGTCCCAACGACTGTCGGGACTATCCCGGATCTTAAACCGGACCAACAACCCATGTCCCAATCAAGCGCGGCGCGAACGCGACCACAAACTCAGGCAGTCGTTCTATAATCTGGCTTAGTCTATGAAGTTGCCCATAATTTTGACAGGTTATTGGATGCTAAGGCAGATAAATAATATCTGAAATGAAATAGATTGAAGACGGGAAAATATACCTTATTTGTACCAAATAATATAAACAATTGAATAACAGTCATTTACAATTGAAATGGTGGGTTCTGGCGGATTCGAACCGCCGACCTCTACGATGTCAACGTAGCGCTCTAACCAACTGAGCTAAGAACCCTTTTTGAGGGATTCAAATATATGCAGGGTTAACGGTTAAAACCAAATTGAAATTATCCGCCCTTATCTACGCGATTCCTGCATAAATCATTAAAATCGATTGACCGGAATTCATTTTTCAGTCAGATATTGATCATAAAATATACTATTTTTCATCAGCTTAATTAAGCATACAGTAACAGCAGCAGGATTCGTATCTAAGGTTACTCGCAGTTATATTTTCAACAGTTTATCAATCCATGATCCATAAAAAACGAGACCGTTATTACCCGCTATTTATACTTATCTCTCTCTTTTCTGTTTTCAGTATGATCATGACAGCTTGTGGGAAAGAAGATACCCGGTTCACCCTATTATCACCCGAGCAAACCGGTGTCAATTTTGAAAACAGGGTAGAGGATACCGTTGAATTTAACATCATAAATTATCTCTATTTCTATGACGGAGGAGGAGTCGCTGTCGGTGATATCAACAACGATGGTTTACCTGATATCTACTTCACTGCCAATGACGGGCCGGACCGGCTTTATCTCAATCAAGGTGATTTTCAGTTTGAAGATATCACCGAACAGGCCGGTGTGTATACGGATGATGAGGGATGGTCAACCGGCGTAACCATGGCGGACGTAAACGGGGACGGTTTCCTGGATATTTATGTGAGCAGAGTAACTTTCCTGGAGAAAAGGGGGGCAAACCAGCTTTTTATAAACAATGGAGACGGAATATTTGCGGAAAAAGCTGCTGAATACGGGCTGGATTTTGAAGGGTATTCAACGCAGGCGGTCTTTTTTGACTATGACATTGATGGTGATTTAGATCTTTTTCTTTTGAACCATACCATGCATGGTGAAAACAGTTACGGACAGGCAGAGCTGCTGCGCGAAATGACTGACCCCAGGGCCGGTGACAAACTCTTCAGAAACGACGGTGACAAATTCACAGATGTAACTGAAGAATCAGGAATCTACAGCAGCCAGCTCGGCTATGGCCTGGGTGTTGCCGTGAGTGATATCACACAAAACGGCCTGCCGGATATTTATGTGGGCAATGATTTTCATGAAGATGATTACTTGTACCTGAATAATGGGGATGGCACGTTTCAGGAAGCTCTTGCAGAAGCGATGGAGCATACCAGCCGTTCTTCAATGGGTAATGATACAGGTGATATCAACAATGATTTGAGACCGGATATTATGTCTCTGGACATGATGCCTTCAGACGATGAAGTATTAATGAGATCGGGGGGAGCAGATTTAAAAATGATCTCCGATACAAAAGAGCAGTTTGGGTTTAAGCCGCAGTTCGCACGAAACACTCTTCAGCTGAACCGCGGGTTTAATGATCAGAATATTCCCATGTTCAGTGATATCGGCTTTGCCTCAGGTGTAGCTGCAACTGACTGGAGCTGGAGCCCTCTTTTCATGGATATGGATAACAGCGGATCGAGCGATATCTTTATTACGAATGGTATCTACCGTAGGCCTAATGACCTTGATTACATCCGGAAAGTGAGGTCTGAGGACATACAGGAGTCGATGAGTGATTTCAGCGAAAAAGACCTCGATGTCATCGGAGAGATGC
>CAYVBJ010000125.1:0-4312 GCA_964449075.1 uncultured Balneolaceae bacterium | reverse complement strand
TAGCTGATAGCTGATAGCTGATAGCTGATAGCTGATAGCTGATAGCTGATAGCTGTTAGCGCCCCCTAATTCAAAATCGTGAAAACTATGCCGGATGTACTGATCAGAAATATTGACAAAGAAACTCTCATAAAGCTCAAGGAAATAGCAAAAGCCCGGAACCGTTCCCTGCAAGAAGAGTTAAAAGAGCTCCTTGAGCTGCATGCAAGGCCTGATATTGAAGAAACCCGTAACCGGGTTAGTGAAATCCTGGAAACGTATAAAGCAAGCGGAAGGTCATTTACCGACTCTTCCAAAGATCTCTCCAAAGATCGCCTCAGATGAAGATTCCGGTCATTGACGCTTGTGCGGCGATTAAATGGTTCATTCCGGAAACCGGTTATCAGAAAGCCTCTGAACTGATTCAGGCTCATTCCGAATTTTTAGCTCCCGAACTTTTTCTAATTGAGATGGATGCTATTATCACAAAAAAAGTGAGGAAGAAGGAAATTGAGCTATCGGAAGCATATATTTTGCATGATGAAATCAGAAAACTTCCGTTTAAATTAATTCGGTATGATCAGACGGCCAAGCTTTCATTTGAATTGTCCGCAACACTTCCTATTACTACATATGATGCGACCTATCTGTCGGTAGCGCTGCAATTTAATGAGGAAGTTTATACTGCAGACAGGCGATTTTACAGAGGCATATCCACAACACCTTTCAGAGATTATGTCAACAGTATATGAGAAAGGCAACCGCAGAGAATCTCAATGTCCTTTAAAATCAGGTTTTCTTTTCTGCAGGAACGCCTGAACTCCCTCATTGTAGTCGCCTGTTTTTCCGGCTTCTGTTTGAAGACCGGCTTCAACTTCGAGCTGATCTGATAGCGAATTGGCAAAAGATTGATTGATGGCACGTTTATAGAGTGCAAAGCCTTTCGTCGGCATAACTGCAAGCTTCGAGCAGATCTTTTGAGCTTCGTTCATCAACTCTTCAGAAGAGACAGCTTTGTAGATCATTCCTGTTTCTGCAGCGTGCTTTGCCGTAATTTTTTCATCCAGAAGATACATGGCATTGGTACGTGCAAATCCTGCAACACGGGGAAGAAAGAAGGTGCCGCCACTGTCGGGGATCAGCCCTATTTTGCTGAATACCTGTACGAAAAGAGCTTCTTCAGACGCGATAACAATATCACAGGCCAGTGCAATATTTGCTCCTGCTCCGGCTGCTGTTCCGTTTACAGCACTAACAACCGGTTTGTTCAAATAGCGAATTCCTTTGATTACCGGGTTGTAGCTTGTACGAACGGTATCTCCCAGCACATAGGATCCGTTCTTTGATTTTTCAACCACTTCAGGAAGATCCTGGCCTGCGCAAAATGCTTTACCATTTGCTGTTAACAGTACACAACGAATGTCATCCCTTTCAGCTTCTTTCAAAGCATTTTGAAGTTCGACTGCCATCGATTCTGTAAAACTGTTCAGTTTATCCGGACGGTTCAGAGTAATGGTAAGTATTTGATTTTGATGTGCTGTTTGAATGAGAGGCATGAAATTTTAAATCTGGTATAAGCTGTTTTGTTTATTCATGTAAAGCAGGTTCAATTGTTCAGAATCGGAAATTCCTTATGCTGCCTGTAAAAATGAAACCCGGAAGTAAAGTCAGTCACTGTTTCCGGGTAAAAGCTTTTAAAAGAGTGTGGAGCGTCAATTTTGTTGTTGAGAATAATCTTTCCAAGCAAAAAGATGGATCGTGTAGCTCTCGTTTCAAAAAAATCATAATTTTTTGAAACTGAATTTCCGGGCAAAGCTAAATTGGAAAAGAGCAGACTTTCCGCGGAAACCTGGTCTGTTAAAAATTTTGAAGTGTCCGGAACAACCCCATCCTTATATTGAGATTTAGCTTCGGGTATAAATGCGAGAAGAAGAATAACTGTGAATATGACTGTGAAACAGCTCGTTGTTTTCATATCAAATACATTTAAAATGTTCGAATGGCTGGTCGCAGTCATTACAAAAATATTGTGCTTTACATGCAGTGGATCCAAACTGGCTCTGTAGTTTGGTGTTCAGTGAGTCGCAGTGAGGACAGGGCACAATTTTTTGTTTTGCTACCAAAGTTGACAGAAAGTCCTTTTCCGGTTCAGTCGGTTCGGGTGGTGCAATTCCATATTCTTTTAACTTTCTCTTCGCTTCATCGGTCATCCAGTCGGTGGTCCAGGTTTCACTGAAATCGGTTTTCACTTTAAAATCCGAGAGCCCTTTATCTCTCAGTTTTTTGTTGATATCCATCTCTATGGCATTCATTGCGGGACACCCTGAATAGGTAGGTGTGATTTTAACAACGACAGTGTCATCGTCAATTTCAATATTTCTGACAATGCCCATCTCAACCACATTGAGTACAGGAATCTCGGGATCAGTAACTTCTTTAAGCCATGACCAGATTTGAGATTTTGATATTGATTTTACTTCATTCATCCGCAATCTTGAATTTTGAATCCTGAGTTTCAGACAAATCAAGACTCATTGCTATATTTTACTTCCACTCACCGTCGGGGTATGACCGCCGTAAAAACTGCATTTGAGCAAGCAGATGACCAAGATACTCAGTGTGGAATCCCCGCCGGCCGCCCTCCTGCATATACTGGTTAAAATCGGGTACTTTCAATGTTGCCTCTTCCATAGTGTTAACGACTAACTCCTTCCAGTCATTGTGAAAACCGGAGGAGTCGGCGCCGATTCCATGTTTAACGGCCATTTTATCCACATCATCCATATCAAATAGTTCGCCGGTGTACATCCAGATATCATCAAATGCAGTCTGAATTTTTTGATGACTCTCTTCAGTTCCGTCTCCCAGCCGCAACACCCACTCACGGCTGTGTCGCAGATGGTATTTGATCTCTTTCAGATGTTTTTTGATAATTCCGGCAAATTGTTCATCCTCAGAATCTTTCAACTGTTCATATAAAAAATAGCTAAAGGAACTGAACAGAAACTGACGTGCAATCGTAAATCCAAAATCACCGATCGGCAGTTCACAGATTTTCAGGTTTTTAAAATCGGTATCATCCCTGAAATAGGCATAGTAATCGTCATCGCGATCTTCTTCACCTGACAACTCTGCAGCGTATTCATAAAGGGAAGATGCGTGGCCAATCATATCCAGTGCAATATTTGCCATTGCCAGGTCTTCTTCAAGCTCCGGTCCGAATCCGGTCCATTCGGATAATCTCTGACCAAGAATTAACCTGTCGTCGGCAAGGCGCAGAATATACTCGTGTAAAACTTCCTGCTTTGTTGCCGGTTTGGTTTCTAATGTGCTCATTGTTTTGAATTTTGAGACTTGAGTTTCTGATTAATATTGAGGATGCCTCACCTCAAGACTCACTTTTATATAGTTTATTTTCGTTTTTTAACTGACCTGGGAACACTGTAAAACTGCGGATGGCGATACGGTTTCGTATCGGCCGGGTCAAAAAATGCCCCGGAATCGTCTGGTGTGGTAGAAACAATCTGATCAGAAGGAACCACCCAAATATTTACAGCCTCATTTCTCCGGGCATATGTATCCCGTGCATTTTGAAGTGCAATTTCTGCATCGGGAGCATGAACGCTTCCTGCATGTTCGTGGGGAGCACCTGTTTTGGGCTGAGTAAAAACTTCCCACAGAGGCCACTCATTTAATTTTTCACCGTTTTCGCTCAATTTTTAATTCTTTAGGTTGATCATTATTATTTTTTAAACACAAAATGCAAAACTATGAGCGTTTATCTGAGTTTCTTGCACATTATTCAAATACCAAATCAATACCTCAGGACGCTTTATCAGTTCTGAGCCTCTGTTTTCTTGCATACTCAGAAGCAGCTTCACGAACCCAGGCACCACCTTCATATGCTTTTTTTCTGGCTTTAATCCGTTCTTTGTTCATGGGGCCATCACCCTTTACAACGGACCAGAATTCATCCCAAGGTATCTCGCCTGTTTCCCAGTGTCCGGTTTCTTCATTGTATTTTAATTCGGGATCTGGAAGTTCAATTCCAATTGCTTCGGCCTCCATCACGCTTCGGTCAATAAAACTCTGACGAAGTTCATCATTTGTTTTCAGTTTTACTTTCCACTTCAGGAGTTCAGCGCTATTAGGTGAATCGGAATCGTGTGGACCAAACATCATCAGAGTGGGCCACCACCATCTGTTTACAGAGTCTTGCGCCATCTTTTTTTGCTCCGGTGTTCCGGATGCCATTTTTGCAAGCATTTCATAGCCCTGTTTTTTGTGAAAACTTTCCTCTTTACAAATCCGGACCATTGCCCGCGAGTAGGGC
>CAYVBJ010000124.1:0-4376 GCA_964449075.1 uncultured Balneolaceae bacterium | reverse complement strand
GCTATTGATAACCTAAATAATTTAGGCTATTTTAGCACAAAATTATATTACTAAGGCAAATAAACCCATGGCACAAAATCTTGATTCAACAGATGTTGTTATTCTAAATCATCTGCAAAAAAACGGACGGGCACAGCGAAACACAATCGCGGATATTGTTCACTTGTCAGTACCTTCTGTATCCGAGCGAATGCGGAAGCTTGAAGAGAAAGGACTGATAAAAAGTTATGATGCTGTTCTCGATCCAAAGAAATTTCATTTCGACATAACTGCTTTCATCTTCGTTGAGGTCGATAAATCAGAGAATTATGCTGCGTTTGTAGATAATGCTATCGAACACCCGGAGGTGCTGGAATGTCATTCGATCACAGGTGACGGGTCCCACGTACTGAAAATCAGAACGCAGAATACGGAATCTCTCGAGAAACTTTTATCACAAATACAAACCTGGGACGGTGTTGTCAAAACGCGTTCCAATATTGCACTATCTTCATTTAAAGAGACCCGGCAACTGCCAATCGAACGCACGATTGAAGTTAAAAAATAATGATTAATGCCCCGGTCTTTCTCTCTTTTTTTCTTGCAATTTCATGGAATGTACTTGCGGCTCATGGAAGCAATAAGGCAGAAACATCCGACTCTTTACATCACTTTATAGCGCTTGAGTTTGATAAACCGGGACTGTTTAGCCTGCAACAAGCGGATTTTGAGTTATTTGATGAGGCGTCAATAAAGATTTTGAAGATCCGGGGCGAGTTTGATGAGGAGGTTATCTCATTTCTTGAAGACCGGCCCTATCGCTATTTCTTCTCAACTGATCGCCGTTACCTGATTTCCACCGGTGATTCGCGTTCAGACAGTTTATACTTGTCCGAATTGAATGAAGATTACGGACTTCTTCAAAATCGAATGTCCGAAAAAGTCGCCGGCTACGATATTGCGGTATTTCCTCACATCAGAGACCTGGAAACCGTTCAGCTGATCTCAGGCTTTGCAGATCGATTGAGTGAAAACCGAAATGCATCGATACCGGTTTTCATTACCATTCCTTTAAGTGAAGCTGAAACAGATCTTCCCGGGAATATTGATTTTGTAAACTTTGTAGTACCGCCTTTAGATTCATTTTCTTTTCTTCGCAATCAGCTCTATAGCTTAGAGTTGTCTGATGATGACCACCAAAATTATACAAACCTGCAGAAGTTGCTGGAAAGGAGTCGGGAGGCAGACAATTCAGTAGCTGTTTTGGATGGCGAATGGGTCATTGACCAAATGAATGATTCGGTCGGGATGGGGATCATATTGAAAAATTATCAGCTGAGTGGGGCTGTAACGATCCCTGTTCCGGAAGCTTCAAAAGTGCAACTAACGCTCAATCTTCCGGCGCTGATTCTTTTGTTACTCTTTATATCCTACATACTCCACTACAAGTATCAGCCTGTGTATCGCCATTCACTGGGCAGATTTCTGTTCAATCACAATTTTTTTGTGGATGATGTTATTGAACACAGAATTTATCTCACCACACCCGGGCTAATACTTCTCGCTCAGCATATTCTATTATCGGGTCTGATATTTTTGGTGACAGCGCGCTCGCTAATTTCAGAGGCCGGCCTTGAAAGCCTTTTTTATCACTATCCGCTGCTCTCTTCGCTGCCTCAGGATTACTACTCATTTTTCATCATAGGCGTGGTTGTTTCTGCATTTTCAAAAGCGCTGTCAATATTATGGCTCCATCTCTTTAACAGGGAGTTGCGGTATATCAGCCAGGTTTTGACTCTCTATACCTGGCCACTCCAAATAAATTTGTTGGTAGTTACATTTGCAGTGATAGGCTTAAACAGCGGAATAAGTGATTTCTGGATGATATCACTCTTTGTAATTTTCCTGATTATCTGGTTTATGAGCTTCAATGTTGCGGCTATCGACGGTGCAAAAGCACTTGAGGGCAAAAGCATTATCTATCTGCTTGTCACTGTCGGGATCAATACTCTTGTTTGTACTGTTATGGCTGTGGCGATCTTTATGATTCCTGAAGTCATAAAACCGCTCCAGCTTGCAATGTATCTGCCGTAGCGATTTTTGATTGTGCAGAGAGAAAGGTTTTTAGTTTAACAAACATTAGCAGGGTAACTCTTTAAGAGTGATGAATCGTCCGGCCTATGATTTGTGATGCTAATCATAATTCAGATCTGTCCAAATCTTTGCACTTTGAACACAAAACATTGATTATTCATAATCCTCAATGATCCTGATATCCTCACAAAAAACCCCTGATAAGGGGTTAAATATGAATAGCCCCGTATGAAATGCGGGGTTGTTGCAGACCGGTGCGATCCCTACAACCCCGAAAAGGGGTTGAACAGGCACGCCTTGATTTGTTGAACCCGCTCCGGGGTTCCCGGTTTTGGGACGTCATTTATCCCTGAGCTTCGCACAGGGCTATTCACGTTAAACCCCTTATCAGGGGTTTGAATTTAGAAATTTCACGAAATCCCTTACGCATATTTGTCGGGAAGAGGTTGTGTCCCGAGTGCGGATTTTGTTTCTGTAGCCGGGAAGGTGACCGATTGCAGGAACACACCCCTCGCTCAACAAATCATCCGTCAAATGACGGATATTTGTCTTCACATTTCCCCTCTCAAGAGGGGAGGTCTTCTATCTCAAAAAAGCTACTTACAAGAATTCTCATAGCCTCCAAAAAATATCAGGACAGCATTAATCATAGTTAAAAACCCCAAACCCGCTAAATTTGATGCTGCCAAAGATTAACCTTATCTTAAGACGATTTCTAATTGAAACTGCTTGATGCAGAGCCATAAAACAGATTATCTGCGTGTCATTTTGCTAACATCTTTCTCAGCCCCGGGAGAAACTATTCTATCCTATGCATCCTGTTGACCTCTCAATATTTGTATTTTATGTAATTGGCCTGCTTACGTTCGGTTATTTCTTTTTCAGAAAAAATAAGGGCGGAGATGACTATTACGTAGGCGGCCGCCAGATGAGCTCTCTTCATGTTGGTCTGTCGGTGGTTGCTACAGATGTGGGAGGCGGATTTTCTATTGGCCTGGGTGGTCTCGGGTTTGTGATGGGAATATCAGGATCCTGGATGCTTTTCACGGGATTAATCGGCGCCTGGCTTGCCGCGGTTTTTCTGATTCCAAAGGTGAAAGGGAATCCCGTTTTTGATAAAGCCTACACATTTCCTGAAATATTCAAACATTTTTACAGCCCGAATGTAGCGATTGTTGCCGGTATTATATCAGCAATCGGGTATGCCGGGTTTACGAGCTCACAAATACTGGCCGGTGCAAAGCTGGCAAACGGTACATTTGAAAACCTCGATCTGGATACAGCTCTTTGGATTATGGGCTCAATTGCCGTTTTGTATACAGTTTTGGGAGGAATGAAAGCAGTTATTTATACGGATACCGTTCAATGGGCAATTCTGATGCTCGGACTCACATTTGTCGGAATCCCGATTGCCTACAATGCGATAGGCGGGATTGATGCAATCCGTGCAACCGTTCAACCCGAAATGCTAGCGATGACGAATGTCAGCTGGCAGGATATCGTATTCTGGATGGTTACGATTATTCCCATCTGGTTTGTGGGTATGACACTCTACCAGCGAATCTATTCCTGTCCGGATGAAAAAACAGCCAAACGGGCCTGGTACCTGGCGGGACTGTTTGAATGGCCGGTAATGGCCTTTATGGGAGTCCTGCTTGGTCTGTTTGCAAAAGTAGCGGCAGACCAGGGGATGTTCGATTACCTGGGAGCTGCAAACATCAGTGAAACCGATCCCGAAACCGGACTGCCGATGCTGCTGAGAACTGTTCTGCCCACCGGTTTCCTTGGGATCATGATGGCCGCATACTTTTCGGCCATCCTGTCAACAGCCGACAGCTGCCTGATGGCATCGTCGGGGAATGTGGTTTCTGATATTATTGGCCGGTTTAAAGAATTTGATTCCGAAAGTCCCGCTTTTCTGAGGATGTCACAAATTGCAACACTGGTAATCGGCCTCTGCGCACTTTTACTGGCCGGTATGATGACCAACGTTCTTGACCTGATGCTCTATTCATATGCATTTATGGTATCGGGTTTGCTTGTACCTGTGATTGGTGCGTTCTACTGGAAAAAAAGCACTCCGGCGGGAGCTATGGGAGCTATGCTGATAGGCGGAGGCACAACAATTACTTTGCAAATAGCCGGGCTCACATTACCTTATAACCTGGATCCGAATGTATTCGGTATTTCAGCCTCCTTACTTTCATTTATTATCATCAGTCTTTTGACATTTAAAACGAAATAAAAAAGATGAGTATTCAATACGATATTTTTAAAACAGATAAAGAGAATAAAACCGGATT
>CAYVBJ010000123.1:0-4408 GCA_964449075.1 uncultured Balneolaceae bacterium | reverse complement strand
AGGATATGAAACACACGATTTTCGGAAATTCTTCACTTGGTTACAACACATCAAATAATCATGAGGCAGACTTGTTTTTGGTAAATCTGACACCCTCTGTCAAATTCTATTCCATTATTAACAGTAACAGTGTTGGCGAAGAATCTTTAACAGATTTAAATGCATTGTTAGGTGAAAATCCACTTGATAATCTCAACAGACTTGTTAATTACTCAGTGGCTCCGCGTTTGTCTCTTCGAAAAAGTGACATCGGCCTGGGAGACAGACGAACCAGATTTAATAACTCCAATATGTTGTCAAACAACATGATACTGACCCCGAACGAGGATCTTAAAGTGAAGTTTATCTCTTTCCTGAATTTTGATAAAGACAGGTTCGAAAGAGAAAGAATTGAGTCTTTTGAAACAGGGGAGAGTCGTTTCATAGAAACCGAAAATCTGAATTTAATAAATAAACTGAACGATCTTTTTGGTTCTTTAAGAATTGATTACAATCTGAATGAGGAGAAAAGGATTTACTACCAGGGGCACTATAAAAAAACAGATGGTGGCGGCCTGTCAAACCTGGTTTTTAATACCGATGATGCATCGAAACTACACGATCTTTCAATGACAGAACATTTGCATAATATTCATCATATTAATCGAGTAAACAAAAATAGTGCAATTGAAGCATCTGTTATTTACAGGTTTAAGGATCTGGAGGAAACATTTTCGTCCAATCCTTTTTTCCCATCCGCTGACCTGTTTTCAGGGCGGCAGTTTTCTGGGAGTGAACAACTCTATGCTGAAAGGAATGAGCTGTTCGATTTTGATGCAAAGTGGATCAGTAGATTATCACCCGTAATTAAACTTGAAGCGAATACAGGATTCAACTTTTTTAATTCCGGTTTTCGTTCAAAACTGCTCGAACAGGAATCTTCTGAAGATCTGTCTGACAGTGATTTAAATTTTAATAACCGTATTTCCTTTAACAGTAAAAGTTCACATACCGGTTTTAAGTTCCGTTTTGGATTCGGAGACGTTTCTTTTTACAGCGGAATCGATGTTGCGTTTTTGAAAGACGATGTTGCAGTCAGGGATAATGAGAAACTAAAGGTTCATAATTTTTCAAAAATATTTAACCCGAATGCAGGATTCTTTTGGAAATTAAATCATAGTAATGAAATCAGGTTTGGCTATGTTCGTAATGCTACGACAACTGCTGTATCTGACCTGACGGACGGTTTAATTTTTACCGGTGACAGAAGTTTCACGAGAGGTATTGGCTCATTTGAAATAATCAGGGGACATAGTTTAATTTTTCAATACCGGTATGGTGAGTGGTTTGACCGCATTCTTCTCAATACATCTGTAATCTATAACAAAGAAAATAATCTTCCCTTTTCTGAAGTGTTTATCACACCGGAATTTCAGATTATTGAAAAAGCAAAAAATGGATTTCAGGAAACATTTATGGCAGCATCTTCAGCAGATCTTTTTTTGAACAGAATAAAGAGTAATTTGAAATTTACCGGCAATTATACAAACTACAGCACTCTTAGCAGAATTAATCAAACCCTGTTTAATTTTGTATCTAATCAATATAATGTGGGATTAGAAGCTAAATCAGTTTTTCGCGGCATTTTCAATTATAATATTGGTTCCCGGTGGACAAATTATCAGGTAAAAACTCAGAACAGCAGAAACACAGTAGAGCTATCACAATACATTGATCTGTATTTTGACTTCAGTGACAAAATAAACACTCAGTTTGTTACTGAAAGGTTCAGGACTAATGATTTCAGTAGCAAAGAAACATGGATATTTCTGGATTCCATTTTTGACTACATCATAAAACCAAACAAATGGAGACTAAGGCTTGAGGCACGGAATCTGTTGAATCAGAATAAATTTCAGAACTTTACTGTTTCAGATTTCAGAAGTGAATCACTATCTCAAAAACTGGTTTCAAGATACCTTTTGATGAGTCTGAAATTGAGAATTTAGATTATTCAAAATACTGGTATCAAAATAAAGTAACTTAAACAAAAGAATTGATATCGCATTAAAAAGTTAAAACATATCAGGTCTGATGAATTTGTTAAAAAATAAAATTGTGATTGTAACAGGGGCTTCAAATGGTATCGGACGTGAGATCGCAAAGCATTTTGCTTCTGAAGGGGCAGCTGTTATTATAGCCGATATTGATAGCGATAATGGAAAACTGCTCGCTGATGAATTGAACAATTTATCCGGCAGTGGATATTACATCCAAACTGATGTCAGAGAACCCGGATCGATTAAAAATTTGTTTGAGGAAACTGAGAATATCTATAATCAGGTTGATGTTTTGGTTAATAATGCAGGAGTATCAGAATTTTTATCACCGTTTAAAGTGACTGTTGAGAAATGGGATAACGTGTTGAATACCAATCTTCGTAGTTGTTTTCTGTGTACGCGGGAAGCAGCTTTATCAATGGCTGAGCACAATTCCGGATCAATTATCAATATTGCCTCTACAAGGGCGTTTATGTCCGAGAAAAATTCCGAAGCCTACGCCGCATCCAAAGGAGGGATTGTTTCAATGACTCATGCATTTGCCTTATCCTTATCAGAGTTTAATATTCGTGTTAATTGTATATCACCGGGTTGGATACATACCGGTACCGCTGACGAGTTACGTGATAAAGACCATTTACAACATCCCTCCCGCAGAGTTGGTACGCCTGCAGATATCGCCAGAGCATGCCTTTTTTTGGCAAACTCCGACAATGATTTTATAACCGGCCAAAACCTGACGATTGATGGTGGTATGACCCGGAAAATGATCTATGAAGAGTAATAAAATGTTTTGTCCATTTTATTGTGAATTAGAGTAGCAGCTAATTACGCATACTTAATTAAAGCATGGTTTTTAACCATCTGGTAATAACTATTTCTGAAAAAAAGGATCAGATTATGTCAAAAAACGGAGTAAGCGAAGAGGAAATATTTCATCTTAAAAATCAAATCAAAGGGAATGTTATTCTTCCTGAAAACAATGATTACGATAAATCTCGCGAGATATGGAACAGTCTGTTTGACCGGCATCCGTCAGTAATTATTAAGTGCAGAAACAGTGAAGATGTTAAGAATTCGATAAACTTTGCCCGAACTCATGATATTCCTGTATCTGTCAAAAGCGGCGGGCACGATTATTCAGGCAAATCTGTCTGCGAGGATGGAATTGTAATTGATTTGTCAGAATTGAAGAAAGTTGAAATCAACCAGAATGAAAAGCGCGCCAGAGTAGAAGCAGGTGTTCTGATCGGTGAATTTGATAAAAAAGCTCAGGAATATGGTTTGGCCTCAACCGGCGCAACTGTTTCAACTGTTGGTTTAGCCGGGTTCACACTGGGCGGAGGTTCAGGATATCTTGCCAGAAAGCACGGGTTGAGTATTGATAATCTTATTTCTGTGGAGCTTGTTACATCGAACGGTGAAGAAGTTACTGCAAGCGAAATTGAGAACCCTGATCTTTTCTGGGCAGTCAGAGGCGGAGGTGGTAATTTTGGTATTGTCACATCATTTGAATTCCAGCTGCATTCGACAGGTCCCGAAATTATGGCCGGACAAGTGGTTTATCCGCTCGATCAGGCAAATGAAGCAATTCGTTTTTATCATTCCTGGATGACCAGTGCGTTCGATGAATTGACATGCTATCTTTTTTTCCTGAAAGTGCCACCTCTGGATATATTTCCTGTGAAATATCACGGAAAGCCGGCAATCAGTTTTGTTGTCGGACACATTGGTTCACTTGAACAGGCAAGGAAAGAGATCAAGCCATTAATGGAATTCGGTAACCCTATACTTCAGGCTGTTCAGCCAATGCCGTATACGTCTGCACAAACCATGTTTGATGAAGGGCTTGTGAAAGGAAATCGCTGGTATTCAAAGGCTCACTATCTTGATACTATTAGTGATGATCTGATAGGTGTTATATTGAGCAATACAGAAGATGTGCCGGGTCCGTTATCGGTTGTTTATCTTGAACCGATGGGAGGAGCTATAAATCGCATAGACCAAAATGCAACTGCATTTCCGCATCGATCTGCTGCCTATTCGATTCACATTTTAACCGGATGGTCAGATGCTAATAAAGATGAAGCTGTCATATCGTGGAGCAGAGAGTTTTATAATGAATTAAAGCCTTTCAGTACCGGGGGTGTTTATGTGAACCTTTTGGGACAAGATGAAAAAGAGCGGGTAAAAAGTGCTTACGGTACAAATTTTCAAAAGCTCAGAGAAATAAAGAGGAAGTGGGACCCAGGTAATTTATTCCGTCAGAATCATAATATTAAACCTGCTACCTGATGGCATGTGGCCTGGAATGTTTTTATGATAAGTTCCAGCAAAGGTTAACTCTTTCAATAATTTGTTGATATTCC
>CAYVBJ010000122.1:0-4467 GCA_964449075.1 uncultured Balneolaceae bacterium | reverse complement strand
CTTCAGGTTGATTATCTGGCTGCGATTGGCCCTGAAAAACAGCTCAGGGTTCAGGCGATTTTCCAGGTAATTCAGCGATTTATGAATCATCGGATGCACATCATTAAAGTGTATTTTTGCATAATTCCCGCTTGATTCAATCAGGAATATGTCACCTACTCTGACAAACCAGCAACGCTCACCATCTTTCACGAAAACACGGCTGTCTTCTTGAAGCAGGTCATCACTTTGTGGAAAATTAAGCCGTGAATTTCTCACTTTTAGCAGGGCTTCATTCAGCCTTGCAGGATGTACCGGTTTCGTGAGATAATCGAGAGCATTGACTTCAAAAGCCTTGACGGCATATTCATTATATGCGGTGACGAAAACAACATAGGGAACGCTGTCAAGTTCTTCAAGCAGCTGAAATCCATCTTTTCCGGGCATTTGAATATCAAGGAACAGCAACTCGGGTTCTGTTCTTTGAATGACTTCCAAGGCCTGGTCAGCGTTGGCGGCTTCTCCTGTGATGTTTATCTTATCAATACCGGCTAAAAGACGGCGCATCTCTGCCCGCGCAAGCCTGGAATCGTCTATAATACACACTGTTAGCGGTTTGTGTGGTTCCTGCATGGGATTTCTATTTTAGATTCTACTTTTGTATCACTGATCTGTTTAAGCTTAAAGGTCCAATCCTCATCGGTGCGGTGGGAGAGTCTTTTTTTGATATTTGAAAGTCCAATACCGCCACCGGCTTTTGATGAATCGAGCTGACCCTCATTAATCACAATAACAGATAACAGATGCCCCGTCATTTCTGTACGAACTTCAATCATGCCGGGTACGGGTCGCTTCGAAATACCATGCTTTATTGCATTCTCAACAAGCATTTGAATAACCATCGGTGGAACAGTACATTGTGTTGTTTGTTCATTTATATCAAACCGAACATCCAGCCGGTCTTCGTACTGCATTTTTTCCAGGCTCACGTACTGTTTCACAATTTCGAGTTCATCCGAGATCAACACAAGATCGCCTGATGTATGGGAAATGGCATATCGTAAAAGGTCTGAAAGTGCACTAACCATTTCCCGGGCAACGGCAGTGTCTTCAGAAATAAGTGATCTCACATTGTTAAGAGCATTGAACAGAAAGTGAGGGTTGATTTGAGCTTTAAGCATTGCCAGCTCAGCTTCTCTTAATTCGGCCCTTAATTTCCAGTTCTCTACTTCCTGTTTACGGCGGCTTTCGTAGGTACGGATGCCAATATAGAGAACGGACCAGACGATAAGAATCACAGACGTATTGAACCAATACATAACGGATGCCTTGAGGCTGAACTCCTGGATTTCAGACCATGACAACAGACCATAAATAACGCCCTGGATAATGAGCTGCGCCAGAGCAGAAAAGATAAAACCGGCTGCCAGAACCATAGCAACCAGTTTTATAGTCGAAAGGTTCAGGAAACGCAAACGCTTGTAGAGTGCACGAAGAACATGCGAGGCAATCATTAACACCAGGCCGATTAGCAGCTGGAGCTGAACAAGTGCCTCCGTATGTTCGCCATCTGTAAATGCCAGGGAAGAAATAATAAGAATTCCTGTTAGCAAAGACCACCCAAAAAGCTGGAGGCTCCAATAAAGTGTCTTTCGTTTCAAGATCTTTGAGTATCTGGTATAGAAGGAAACTGATCAGTTAGACAAGAACTTATCAAATTTGGAGGTAATAAGCTTCGGGTCGTCCCACATCAGAAAATGCTTGCCCGCATCACTAATTTCAATAGTCACATCTTCCAGCTTGCTAAACTGTCTGCGATACATTTCAAGGCTCATCTGCTTTGTGACCCCATAGTTTTCGTACGCTTTCCAGGCCCCAAATACCAAAACCGGTACCTCAATTCGTGACAGATCATCCCGAAGGTCGTTACTGTAGAGATAGTGAACCGCATCGGCTACGGTTGCCAAGTCACTTTGCATACTCCATTCAACAGCTGTTTTTTGTTTTTCGGGATCGGTAACCATAGTTGCAATAACCTGCTTTTGTTGAGCAAGTCGCTGATCATCACTCATCTCTAATAGCTGATTCTTCATATTATTGGCCATGGGCAGCGCAGATTCCTCCGTCATATATGGATTTGTCATGGCCGGCAGAAACGGAACACCATCAACAGATATGATTTTCCCTGGCAAATCCGGGTACTGAACCCCTATGTAGAGAGACAGGAATCCGCCAAGACTGTGACCTGCCAAAACCGGTTTCTTCAGATCATTTTTTTGGATGTAATCCACAATTCCAGATGCCATGGCTTCGATGAACGGTTCATCAGTTGAGACAGGCGCTTTACCTGCAAAACCGGGTAATGAGAAGATGTGAAACCTGTACTCATTTCCCATTGCTTCAACGGCAGAATTCCAAACCTCTCCGGGACTCGACAGGCCGGGAATAAGAAGTATATTTTCAGCATCTTCAGCACCGGTCACGCGGACATCTATACCATTTTTTTCTGATTGTGCAAATGTTTGAGTCGTTAAACCGATCAGTAATGAGCAAACAATTGCTACGACCGGCAGATAAAGATTTTTCATAGTTTTTATTAATGTTTAATTGGTATTTGCACCAATGATAAAACAACTATTTGCAGTTTACAGTGATTATTTGATGAGCGGTATATAAGCCTGACTGTCGGTTTTTTAAATAAGTCCCAAACAAACCACTTCATACTCGGATACAATCTGAATCAGGCCGGGAGCATAAACGTATAAAACAAATTCTGTTCTCTCACGACTTTTACTGCCCGCTTTTCCGAATCAGACTTCTCATAGAAGTGATGTGTCATTCTGTTAAGGTTAAATATGATCTTTAGAGAACTAAAACAGATTAAATACCGATCGATCGGTAAGTTTTGTATTTTTATAATGTCAGAGATTTAAATCGTAACCGGGCTTTTACAAATAATGATTTTGAAAAATATTTTCCCCTTTTTGTTTGCATCGCTGTTCACAATGGTTTACGTCGCAGGTTGTAATGTGTCGGATTCTGCCGAAAACAAAACGGAAACGCCTGTTGCATTTGTCTCAATTCCCGAATCATATCCTTACCAGGTTGATAGTGGCAACATATTATTTAATAATGAACCCTGGCTGAGACACGGGGTGAATGCAATGAATACCTTCGGACCGGGAAATCCTGAAGAGATGACATCCTGGAATATTGGTATTGTAAGAGAGTTTATTGGAAATCTCAGGGAACAGCCTGTAACCGGTGCACCTGTACAGGCGAGTAACGGTGCCTGGCTGCATCCTTTGCAAGCCATTGTTGACCGGAATAAGTCTCAAAATTTGGTTACTATTCTGTCGCCGTTTGGCTGGGTTGACAATTCGGGTGAACAGACTCTGTTTACCGGTTTGAATCCTTCGGAACAGCCTTTTTACGATTCCTATAAAGAGAAAATGCGTGAACTGGCTCAACATTTTAAAAATCAACCGAATGTTTGGATACATGTCTGGAATGAGCCCTATCACTATAATGATCAAAACGGATACACCCATGAAAGGTGGCTTGCTGATCACATTGATATGGTGAATAACCTGCGGTCTGTTGAGGGTTTTTATAATATGATTGTTGTACAGGGAAACGGGCAGGGACAGTCTGAGCAAGCTGTACTCTCAAAAGGGACCGAATTAATGTCTGCACAAGGAAACATCATTTTTGACTTACACGCCTACGAAAAGTGGCTTATCGGATCTACGGTCAATACTATAAGTAGCAGGATATCTGCTCTGAAAAACAACGGATTTGCCTTCATGTTCGGTGAAGTTGGCGTGGTAAACAGTACGGGTCTAATGCCGGTTCAGCCTTTTCTTGACGCCCTATTCCAGGAAAATATTCCAGCTTTGGGCTGGCTCTGGGTGCGGAATCCGGATTATCAGAACGCATTACTTGATGAGAACGGTAACCCTAACAACAGGGATAATAACGATTGGGGAAGTACATTTAAATCATTTTTGAACAGGTAAATTGAGTAATAGTATAGGGTTTATGCCATATTACAGCATTTTGGAAACTTGCTAACAGAATAGACTAATATTTATAGTGGGAAATATACAGATATTATGACAGAACCGGATTTAATTGTCGACCTGCACAGAAACTCCGAACGGCAGGGTCCGGGCAGCGATAAGGAGACACTGAGGGCACTGGAGCTGACCGGGCTTCCGGACAGGGAAGAGTTGCAAATTGCAGATATCGGGTGTGGTACGGGAGGCCCGACCATTGCGCTTGCCCGGAATACAGGCGGACATCTCACAGCCGTTGACATCTTTCCGGAATTCCTGGAGGAGCTGAATCAAAAAGCCGGACGACTTGGTTTATCCGGGGGTATATCTGCGCTTGAAGCCTCCATGGATCAGCTTCCTTTTGAAAAAAACCAGTTCGACCTCATCTGGTCGGAAGGGGCTGTTTACAATATCGGTTTTGAAACGGGCA
>CAYVBJ010000121.1:0-4619 GCA_964449075.1 uncultured Balneolaceae bacterium | reverse complement strand
ATGAGCAGTGCTACGGGTGAAGAGAGAGATTACTTCTTGTATTTACCGGAAGGCTATCACAGTAACCCGGAAAAGAAGTGGCCGGTCATGTTGTTTCTTCACGGTAACGGGGAGAGGGGTGATGCCAAAAATGAACTTGACTATGTTCTGATTCACGGACCTCTCTATGAAGCCTGGATTCAGAAAAGAGATCTTCCTTTTATCATGATTGTACCACAGCTGCCGATGTATGGGATGGATGGGCAGGCGGATTACATCAGGAACCGGACGACCGATGATATTCCCAAACGCCTTGATGAAGGCGTGCCGCCGAGACCGGAGGAATTTCCAACTCCTCAGCCTATGAACGGATCGCATCTGAACAGCAATATTGATATACCTCCAGAAGGACCACCGATGGGATGGTTTATGCTTGAGGAAGATCTGATTTACATGATTGACAAAACCATTACGGATTACAATGCTGATCCGCAAAAAGTGTATCTTACCGGCATCAGCTACGGAGGCTTCGGCACCTGGTATATGGCGGGTACATACCCGGAAAAGTTTGCAGCGATCGCGCCGGTTGTAGGGTACGGCCATCCGGATTTAATGCAGCCGATTGCTGAGGCTGAGCTTCCGGTCTGGTGCTTTGCCGGCGGCAGAGATCCCGTTGTTCCCATTGAGTTTTTCTATCCCGGGCTGAACAGGCTGGAAGAGCTGGGCCACGATAAATTGCTCTTCACCAATCACGAAGATATGGGGCACGATGCATGGAGAAGAATTTATGCCGGGCGTGATATTTACGACTGGATGTTAATGCATAAGTTAACTCCATAAAAAGTATAGAGTTTTTTAAAAAACCTTTTTTATCACACTAATTTTATCCGATTTACAATACATAAACTATGAGCCAAATAATTACAAAAGCTGACGAGATTGATTTTTCAATAGATGACCTGCCGGTAATGCCGCAGCCCAATCGTGTTTTAATGGTTAAACCAACCTATTTCGATGTGGAGTATGTCATCAATCCGCATATGAAAGGATTCATCGGCGGGGTTGACAAAATGCAGGCTCAAAATGAATGGGAGCATCTGGCCGATGCTTTCAGAGAGTTTGGATATAAAGTGATTATAATTGATGGCCAGAGAAACCTGCCCGATATGGTTTTTTCAGCGAATCAAAGCCTGCCTTTTATTGATGAAGACGGCAGCCTGAAAGCTGTTATGGGTATTATGCAGAGTGACGAGCGAAAAGACGAAGTTCCACATATTGAAACGGCCCTTCAAGCGCTTGGCTACGAAACAGTTCATCTGGAAATAGACAGCGTGAGTGAATTTGAAGGCATGGGAGATGCCATCTGGCATTTTCAGCGAAAACTTTTATGGGGCGGATACGGTTTCCGCACATCATCAGAAGCATACCGGCAAATTTCAGGTCTTTTTGACATTCCTGTTGTTGCCCTTGAACTTACCGATGATTATTTCTACCACCTTGACACCTGCTTCTGTTCACTGAATGAGACCTCCGTATTGATCTATCCTCAGGCATTTACAGAAGAGGGACTTGAAATTATCCACAAACTCTATCCGACAGTAATTGAGGCCACTACATATGAAGCCAAAAGTCAATTTGCCGTGAATGCGGCATGTCCCGACGGACGAAACGTTTTAATTCAGCAGGGATGCACTGATATTAACAGAAAACTCCGCAATCACGGATTTAAAGTTCATGAATTCAGCACATATGAATTTATCAAAAGCGGGGGAAGTGTTTTTTGTATGAAATTAATGCTGTGGTGAGTTTGCCTTGATGATCATCCGGCAGTAAATTACAACTCAGAACCCGGAATAATTACTTTTTCATCAAAACCATGCGCAGAAAACTTCCATTTTTCTTCTGGATCACAGTTTCGATACTCGTTATCTATGGCCTGTCGGTACCCATCGGCCCGTTACCGGCCGCCGGCTCTTTTTTTAACCCGGTTCATGGGTTTTGGGCCAATGCAGAGACAAGAAACCTGGAAGGAGTCATTTCTCTTCCGGCAGACATGACCCAAAATCCGGTTGATGTCTTTTACGACGAAAGGGGCGTTCCTCATATTTTTGCTCAAAATGATGACGACCTCTACTTTGCACAGGGTTATGTAACCGCACGCGACAGGCTTTTTCAGCTGGAGTTACAGGTTCGCGCTTCCGGCGGCATGCTTTCCGAATGGCTGGGTGAAGGTATGGTCGATTATGATCTGAATCAGCGGCGAACGGGTATTCTCTACGGGGCCGGGCTGATGCTTGACAACCTGGAAGGAACTCACTCTGAAGAGATCATAAACGCGTACGGAGACGGAATAAATGCATACATAGAAAGCCTCAGGCCGGATCAATTTCCTCTGGAATTTAAACTTCTGGGTGTTGAGCCACGAACGTGGGAACCCATTCATTCTGCACTTCTTCTGAAATATATGACTGAAATGCTTGCCGGGCGGAATGATGATGTTACCACATCCAATACCATCGCTTATTTGGGAGAATCCTTTGTTGAAGAATATATTTCTAAACGCTCAAAATGGACGGAGCCGATCATACCGCCTGAACGTGAATGGGATTTTGATCAGCTGCAGTTGCCTGAAACTCCGGAGCCGTTCACCCCGCAAATTTCGAAACAGGTACAGCCTTACCCGCCCGATCCTGACAATGGAAGCAACAACTGGGCTGTTTCAGGTTCAAAAACCAAAAACGGGTCTCCACTGCTTGCAGGTGATCCCCATTTGAATATGTCACTTCCATCCATTTGGTATGAAATACAATTACATGCTCCCGGTGTAAATGTGTATGGTGTAAGTATTCCCGGCGCTCCGGGTGTGATAAAAGGGTTTAATGAATCTGTAGCCTGGTCAACAACCAATACAGGTGCAGACGTAATGGACTGGTATGAAATCGAATTCAGGGATGATTCACGGAGTGAATATCTCCACGACGGCGAATGGCTGCCCGTTGAAAAAAGAGTTGAAACGATTCAATTAAAGTATGGCGAGCCTGTTACTGAAACCGTACTCTACACACATCACGGACCGGTTGCAAGCATCGCCGGTGAAGAGATGATCACTGATGGCAACATTGGACACGCCCTTAAATGGATTGCACACAAACCCTCGGATGAACCCAAAGCCTTTTACATGCTGAACAGGGCAAATAATTACGAAGAGGCAGCTGAGGCCCTGTCTCATTTTGAACAGCCTGCTCAAAATATTGTTGTTGCAGACAACAGTGGAAATATTGCCATGTTTATAGCCGGAAAACTGCCCTTGAAGTGGAACGGGCAGGGCATGACAGTCAGCGATGGCAGAAACCCGGCTTATGACTGGCAGGGCTGGATTCCAAATGATCAAAATCCGCATATTGTAAATCCGGAACGAGGGTTTGTCAGCTCTGCAAATCAAGAACTGACATCCGATGACTATCCCTACTATCTCGGTGAACGGTTTGCTTCTTTTGAGCGCGGAAAGAGAATCAACGATTTGCTGCGCGAGGGAAATGAATTTACCGTGAAAGATATGCAGCTTATGCAGCTCGATGATTTTAGCTATCGTGCAGAGGTTATTTTGCCTGCAATGCTCGATAATGTAAATACACGAATACTGCCCGAAAACAAACTTGAAATGCTTCAAATACTGAAAAATTGGGATTACACCAACAAAGGAAGCAGTGTGGCTCCAACAATTTTTAAGGCCTGGTTTGATTTGCTTTATGATGGAATATGGGATGATGAACTGGATGCCTCATACCCGCTCAGGCGACCAGCCGGTGAGCTGACAATTGAAATGCTTTTGGATAATCCCGGTGCCAAATGGATTGACAATATCAACACCGAAAAGATTGAAACAATATCTGACCTGGTAACCGCTTCTTTTGTACAAAGCACAACAGAACTGGAAGAGCGCTTCGGAGAGATTGGCGATACATGGCAGTGGGCGTACTATAATGAAACCGATCTGAATCACCTTGCACGTATTAACGGCCTTGGTGAACAAGACCTCTTTACTGATGGTGCACGTGAAGCTATCAACGCCATTCGCGGAAGCCATGGGCCATCCTGGAGGATGGTCGTTGAACTGGGGCCTGAAGTAAAGGGGTTCGGTGTCTACCCCGGGGGACAGTCGGGAAATCCGGGTTCTGCATCCTACACCCAATTTGTAAGTACCTGGAGAAACGGTGGTCAGTTTGAGCTTCAGTTTTTACGTGAAAAACCTGCGGAAGATAAATTTCCGCTCTTGATAAAGTTCAGGTAAATGGCTGCCATGCCGATTAATACAAAGAAATGCCTTTGATAGCCAAAAACTCTGCGCTCCACTGCGCCCTCAGCGGTTAAAACTTACGGGATCTAACCACTCAAAATGTATAACCGGAATAAGCTTAGCCCGCATTTCTCACAGAGATTTTATTGAATATTTCATAATCTATTGTAAGATAAGAAGTTGGGTCAATATTTGAGTCCTTTAAAAAATAACAGGTTGTTTTCGGCGAACTTTATCCCTCAGCTGCGTTGAAGGTAAAATGGCTTGCTCAACGTACCCATGTACGTTTCCGCCACCATTTTACCTTCGCCTTGCTGAGGAAAAAATTTCTTGGTGAGAAATG
>CAYVBJ010000120.1:0-4757 GCA_964449075.1 uncultured Balneolaceae bacterium | reverse complement strand
GTCACCTCACACTCCCTGCACTTCCGTTTCTTCTGATCGTATTCTGCCAGGTCGAACATTCCATTGGTCTTTTGAAAAATATCAAGCCCACGTCCCAACACAATCTTCCAACCATTGTCTAGTTGGATATAGCGGTCATGCAGGAATTCATCGAAAGTGTATGTGAATTCAATCGACTCTTCTGCAAGTGATTGTTTGACTTCTTCGAAATACTCTATTGCCTTTTCTTTAAACCCCTCTGAATGAAAGGTCCGTAAATGAATTTCTAATGGATCCCCAGGCTCTTTCTTGTCAATAAATATTTGCATAAGCTCCATGAGATTGCGCACTTGGTATGGATAGCGGATATAGGGATCTGCGATTTCGACTTCCTTGACATTATTGAAGTAGGCGCCGAATAATTCTTCGTAGCTGATGCCAATTTGATTATCTCTGATCTTTACTTGACCAGTGGTTGGTGTAGGCTCATTGTGTTCTTCCACAGCTGACTCTTCTCCTCCACCATCTGAATCGTCAGGAAATAAAGGTGAACTTGCTTTGGACTTATTTTGGGTTGCTTTTGAGTAATTCTCTTTTATCCCCAGATTAATCTCTTCCAATAGGTCAACGCTATGTTTTTCACCTGAAGAATTTACTGTATAGCTAAACTCCACAGCTTCGAAGGTTTCGTCCATCCTGACCAATTGCCGTTGCACTCTCTTCCTTGATTCAACAGCAAAGTCCAGCAACTCTTGAGCTTGCTCTTTGGTAAATTCTCCGTGGGGATAGATCACTTTTAATAATCCACTCAGTGTTTTCGATATACCTGTTTTATCTCGTGTAGTTAGGTCTTTTGAAAGCGAGAAATCCTTGAGGTAAAGATTTGTGAAGTCTTCTTTTCTCAGCTCTTTCAAGACTTCTGCGAGATAGTCTACAATGAACCCATATTGATCGCTGAACATCTCCGTCCTTAGCTTTTGGACTTCCCATCCAGGCAGGTAGGAATGTACACGATCTAAGAAGGCAGAATCCTGATAGGTCTCAGGTAAAGACTCAAACAAATGAGTATGTTTAAGCATATACTCCACGGAGTGATCTGTATTTCCAACGAAAACCATACTTGCGGAGGCCGTGTAAACTTCTGTGCCTCTAGAAAAGGATTTGTTAGCCATATAGTTTTTCATGATGTCCACTAGTCCCTTATCAGGACGTTTAGTCCTGCCCGCAAACTCATCATAGGCTACTACATCCCAATAACCGACCAATCCTAGATCTCCTGTGCTATTGTTGACAAAGAGTTTCGCTTTGGTGACCTCTCCTCCAGAAATCAAAATACCATGGGGAGATAATTCGCTAAATATGTGTGACTTCCCTGTTCCTTTCGGACCTAACTCGATCATGTTATAGTTATTCTCTGCAAAAGGGATCAGTCTGGATAACTGAATAACTTTAGTGCGGAAATTAAATTCCTCTGGCTGTAATCCTATGGAATGAATGAGAAGATCTATCCACTCCTCTTTTGAAAAATTGCTTCTTGCTTCTTTGTATTGCTCAACATTCACATTGCTGACCTGAATGGGATCTAAGCTTTCAATCACCCATGGCTTTGCATCTTTATCATCTATGGAAACATATCCCACATTTACGATGCACCAAACACCTCCTGTAAGCAGTTTTTTGTGTTGACGAACAACATTGTCCTGAACAGGGATATTCTTCAATGCCAGATTACTGAAGTTGATTTCATAGTGGTCCTTTCGTTCGTTTAGGTGGGCACTTATTTTATCAATAACCCTATGAGACCCTTTCTCCCTTATTTTTGATCTGATGAGCTGAGATTCGTCTCTATGGACAAAATGTTTGGAGACTATGGACTTCACCATCTCCAGTCCTTGTGAAATTGTTTCCTCGTCGTCAGTTGCACAATATTGCCCCAATAAATACTCCAAGACATAGGTCGGAACAACTGCATTTCCTTTAATGAACTTTGTAAGATCTTTTCGAACGACCTTTCCAGGAAAATGGTCATTTACCTTTTGAGTGTATTCCTTGCTTAATTCAGTCATGATCCCATATTGAAGTGATGGAAGAGAAAAGTGTATAAGAATATTCTTTGTAGACTTTCCAGTGGTCAGCGCTTATTGGTGTTTTTAGTATTAGCTTTACAGGCTGATTGCCATAATTATCAGTTATTCCAGCTTTAAACTGGAAGTTGAATTTTTCCTTCCTTGCCCGATCCGCTTCATCCTCGAAGTCAAAGGTATATTCAAATGTGTTACTTAGCTTTGCGCCATCCTCTGCAACTAAACAGGCCTTAATTTGCCTTGGATGAAGGTATTCTCCCACAGGTTTTGATTGTATAAAGGTGATGGGCACAATATTACTAGTAATTTTATCAGAGGTTTTTATGATATCGATATCCACTAATTCGACCACTTCCTCCCTTTTCTTGGTGATCGTCACTGAAGGAATAGCCATTTCCTGAATGCTCCAGCCTCCATGTACATATTTTGAACCTGCTCCTTTCACTCGAAATCGGTTCACGCCATGGGGAAGACCTATTTGGTAGCCTCCGTCCAATTGCAATTGCTCTGATTGCAATACAGTCACTGTTCTTGTTTCTTTTAGATTTTTACCGACCACGAATCTTCGATTAACATTCATATTCTTATCCCCTTCAATATGATCCAAAAGAAAATCCGAATCCTGCACTTCCTCGTGCTCATAATGAAATCCGTGATCAGCTGTAACAATGAATTTATATACATTCATATTGTTCAGCTTTTTAATGATCTGGATAATTTTCTTAAGCTCCTTTTCCACCGCATTAAAAACTTCATGCTCACTAACTTTATCATCTCCTGTCTTATCAATGCTGTTGTTATAAATGTAAAGAAGATCGTAATTCTTAATGAATTCCCGACCTTCTGTTTTGGTCTCCATTTTTAGAAGATCTTTTGCATTAATGGCGGTAGCACTCACATCAGTATTTTGATCTAATATGGATGCTCTATTTCTTAGTCCCTTGGTCGATTGGCCGTCGGCTTTCACTGTTTCTCCAAAATCTGCAAGCTCTATAGATTTATGTGGCAGTAAGCTAGCCATTCCCAATTGAGTATAGGAAGGAAGGCTAGAGAGTACCATCTCCACCTCGCTTTCAAACCTTCTTTCTGCTCGTAGGATTTCCTTAAGTTCCATTCCAATTTCATATCTAAAAGCATCACTAATGATGACGGCCACCCGCTGACCTTTATTCAGGGTAGGCTCAACTTGATATTGGAAGAAGTTTCTCTGATGATTCCTCAACTTACCATACTTCTGAAGCTCTTCCTTGAGGGTTAATGTCCAGTTGAAATTGATGGTTTGAATGAATTGATTCATATAGTGCCCATGGACGGCTTTATAAATCGGTGATAACAACTGGTTTTCATCTGACCTAGTATAGTAATAAATAAACTTTCTATAGTACTGGTCTATCAAGTAATACTTTTCTGCATAGCTTTTTTTAATAGTATCCAACGACACTCGCTTTCCCTTAGAGTTGTATTCTTGCACCAACTCCATGAGAGAATACCCATACTCTAAAGTGGCATACTTATCATATAATTCGGCATACCAGAAAGACCTTCTTCTGGACCTTATCTTTTGTAATGCCTTCGTGATCTCAGGCTTATTCTGCTTGGCAAGCACGGATAGGTCATGAACTATCTTTCGCTCTAATATTCGAAAGTAATCTTCCTCAAGATCAAATATGTTTTTGTCTATCAATAATGCCTCAAGCTCCAAGTCATCTTCAATTCTTAGTGAAACTTTTTTGTACAGGTAATTGTATTGCTGACTGTCTTGCCATCCTTTTAGGAGAGATGTAGCTTTTAAGTGACGATCTTCTTCCCCAAACAAAGCGGATGCCTTTTTGAAAGTATCAACTAAAAACCCGTATAAGGTGGGGTTCTCTGATGTATAGTAGAATGTCTGCTTGATCCTTTCCCAGAAATGGCCATGTATATGATACCTGCTGAGCTCATGGTCCAGCTTTTCTTGATCTTTTGACCAAGATTCTATATAAGCAAATAGGATCTGTTCCATACTTTCTGATCGTGCGCTCAAAGCTGCTGAAAGTATTTTCGTTTTGAATTGACCTGCAGACATTTTCTCTGAAACACGGTTGGCTAATTGCTTTCGTCTGCTCTTTGCTTCAAAGAAGGGCAGATGATCGGAGACGACGGATTTGAGATCCTCAGTGAGTCCAAGTTCTTGAGTGTATATGGATGCTTTGTCCGTGCTGAATTTTGCGTTGGACAATTGCAGGTCAAGTAACCAATTCTCTAATGCATTGGGTTCCTCCCATGGAAAGTAGAGTAAAAATTTTTGTTGTGGCTCTTCCTGTAACAATCTGTACTTCAATCCAAAGCCTGCGAGTTCCACCTTGATTTTTTCAGCATCTGCAATATTTAAAGTAGAAAACTCTTCTACCATCTCTTCCTTTGCATCGTACCAAAAGACCAGGCGGTGGATTTTAAATAATCGTTCCAATGAAGATTTTATATTGCTCATCGAATCTCGCTTGTATTTGTCCAATCAAATTCCTTCACTTTCTTTTTCTTTTTAGCATCATTAAGGCTTTTTACTTCTTCTACCGCTTGCCCAAATTTATTGTAATTGACTAAAACACCATCGTCCAGATCAATAGATATTCTTGCAGTGGCAAGTGGATATAATATGTCTTGTGCGTAGTGTTTACAATCATCGATCATTTTCTTTAATTGATCTAATTCCTT
>CAYVBJ010000119.1:0-4827 GCA_964449075.1 uncultured Balneolaceae bacterium | reverse complement strand
GGCCAGTTGCCTGTTTGAATCACATTTCGCCAGATGCTGAAGGCACGATTTTGCCGGCCGTTAATATAGTGCCAGTTGCCAATCCCGTAGCCGAATGTTGAATTTTGAAGAGCATCACCGGATGTAGCGAGCAGCTGGTCGGGCGTAAATACGCCTTTAAAAACCATAAGCAATTCGTGATAAGAGCTGTTTTCAAGGATTTCCATTTCCGGGCTGATTAACTCCAGGAGCTCTCCTGCTTTTTCATCCAGGCCTGTACGGCGTAATGCCATGTAGTACCAGTATACCGTAGCCACAAGCATATCATCATTATCGGAAACATTCAGGCTCTCTTCATAGGCATCAGACGCCTCTTTGAATTCGCCCTTTATATAATGGGCAAGCCCCAGGTGGTACCAGATATTAAAATGGAGTGTGGTTCGAGGCATGTTCATCGGGTTGGGCAATCCGTCCTGCTCAACTACATCATTTGTATTTCGAATCAGTTCCGCTGCAGTGGTGAGATCTTCAATTGCACGATCCGGCATCCGCAGCGTGATGTAACGATGTCCCCTGTGCCGGTACATTGCCGGATTTTCCGGATGCTTGTAGATTCCTTCCGTAAAAATACGTACAGCGTCCCGGTATTCGGCAAGGTATGCACTTCGTCGTCCGAGCCATATAATAGATTCCGGATCTTCGGGATCAATTCGGTACTTTTCGGTAGCTTCTTTGAATTCGCGGTCAAACTCTTGCAGCTGATCCGGATGAATTTCCGGCTTCGCAAGAGTATCACCGAGAAAAGAGACAGCCTGGGCGCCCTCCGGCAGATCGGGCAGTTCAGCTGTGTCTGAGTGACAGGAGATCAGAGAAATCATCAGGGTGAGTGACAATAACCATCGCAAATATGGATTAAAATGATTTGGAAGATGTGACTGCATGATAATTTTTAATGGGTTCTTTATTAAATCGAATCAAAAGGTGACGGTGAACTGAATCTCTTTTCCTTCCCGGAGCACTTCAATAATGGTTTGCTCTCCGGGTTTAAATTTATTTAACTCCTGCATGTACTCATATATATCACTCACATCCTCGCCGGCTATCCTGATAATTACATCTCCTGCTTCGAGACCGGCTATTTTGGCGGGAGTTTCAGCTTGTACACCCGTTATCTTCATTCCATTGCCGGACCACGAATAATCGGGGACTACACCCAGCCGAACACCATCTGAGCGCATTACAGGCCGTTCAACACGTTCTGTTTCCGTAAAAGTTATATCCTCAGAATCAACTGATGATAAATTTTGAACCAGGTTTTTGACATGATTAATAACCTGAACAGTGCCCTCGTAATTGATTTTGTCCGCGGTGTCGGATGCCCGGTGATAGTTTTCATGAGTACCGGTAAAATAGTGCAAAACCGGAATTTCTGACTCATAAAAAGGGGCATGGTCACTGGCCCCGGTTCCTGAATCAACGGTTTGAATTTCCAGGGAATCAATGACACCAATTTCATTCATTAAATCGAGCCATATATCAGATGAACCGGTTCCCATAATTGAAAGCGTGTTTTCATTTAGTCTTCCAATCATATCAAGGTTTATCATTGCATCTGCAGAATCCAGATCAATAACAGGATTTTCAACGAAATAACGCGATCCAAGTAGTCCCAGCTCTTCACCGGAAAAAGCGATAAAGAGAATGCTCTTCTGACCCGGATTTTCAGAAAAATAGTGTGCAAGTTCCAGGAGACCTGCCGTGCCTGATGCGTTGTCGTCAGCACTGTTATGAATCTTTTTACCATTGTCTCCGTCCATCGAAATAAAACCTCCTTCACCCTGTCCATCGTAATGTGCGCCGATGATTATCCAGCGCTGTGGAGTTTCAGTACCGCGGACATACGCGATTACATTGCGGGATGCGTGATCCTCTATTTGCATCGCCTGGACCATCGGCCCTTCCAGCGTAAAGAACTGGTAAAATCTTCCATCTTCGGATGCAGGGGTTAATCCAAACCGGTCAAAATGATCGGCTAAATAAGCCGCTGCACGAGCTTCTTCAGGGGTTCCCGCAAGACGGCCTTTCATATCATCCGAAGCAATGTATTCTATATGCTGCCGTACATCATTCGCATCTGTATCAGACGTAAAGCCTGTAGTTATTTCTTGTTCCGAACATCCGTGGATAAAAAATATGGATGAGAAAAAAAGAGCTAACCATAAACAGAAGAATTCACGCATATTTACAATCATAAAGACATTTGAGCTCAATTTCACGAGACATATTTATAAGACACGATTTGGTTCCTGCAGCAGGAGTCATTTAATTTTCTGATCAGTAAAACCCGGTTTAATCCACCTGAATTTCGATTGGAACTTTCACCACATCCCAGTGGATCACAAGGTTAGCTGTAGATGAGGTGACATCTTCAAAATAGATCATCATCTGCTCTACAAACGAGGCTTTCACCGGAGTGACTGAAAACCTCAACACATCTGCTGATTCATCATAGCGGGTTCCCCAGTTTATATTATTATTGATAATAATAGTCCACTCGTCCTCCCCCGGTTCTGTGTACAAAGAGTAGGTACCGGCTTCCACCGGATTGCCTTCCAGAAGCACATCATCCGAAAACGTAATTGATGTAGCTTCATTTGCACCTGTTCTCCAGACCTGTCCAAGAGGTACAAGAGAGCCAAAAATTTGACGTTCATTCACTGATGGACGGCCATATGTCAGCTCCACTACAGTTGTACCAATTGTTTGACTGACGGAGGCGTTAGGACTGGTTCTTGCTTGTTGATTGCCCCGTTCCTGGGCATTGAGTTCACTCACAAAAACCATCAGCAAGAGAGAGGAAAAAACAACTGAAAGATATACTGGTTTTAAAGTTGGTCCGATCATAATATTTTCTTTTAGAGTTAGATAAAATGTGCACACCCAATAATAACATAAAATTATCTACATTTTATCCTAAAAATATGATTTGGAAAGACCCTATGAGAGAGTATAAGGAAGACCCAATTTGGTTTTGATTACTGAAGCTATCCAAAAATATTGATTGAAGCTAAGCCCGGAGAGTGATGAAACCAGGTTTTAAGCAATCCCTCTTTAGGAAGCTTCTTCCTTCAGTAAATGCGAAAACTCCCGCTTGAATTTTTTAATCTTTGGAGCAATTACAACCTGGCAATATCCCGCATTCGGGTTATTTTTGTAGTAATTCTGATGATAGTTTTCAGCTTTGTAGTAATTTTCTAACGGCGAGATCTCCGTAACGATGGGATCATCCCACAGGTCGGAATTATCTGTTTTTTCGAGCGATCTCTCAGCAATCCGCTTCTGTTCATCATTGTGATAGAAGATGACAGAGCGATACTGTGTTCCTATATCAGCTCCCTGCCTGTTCAGGGTGGTGGGATTATGGGTATGCCAGAAAATTTCAAGCAGTTCTTCATATGAGATCACTTCAGGATCATATTTGATTCGTGCGACTTCGGCATGGCCGGTCTTTCCGGAAACAACTTCACGGTAAGAAGGATTTTTTACTTCACCACCCGAGAATCCTGCTTCTGCCTCTACAATTCCGTCTACCATATCGTAGATAGCTTCTGTGCACCAAAAACAGCCGGCACCAAATGTTGCTTCCTCGTAAGTTTTTCCATTTTGAGGGTCATTCATATCAGTGGAGAATAATAAAGTGAGTATTAGGGTGATTATAATTTTCATAGCCATATTTCTTATTCATGATTGTCCATTGTCAGAACTGTTCGGAAGCGTGCTTTATTGTTTATCATGTGATTATAGGCTTCGTTTACCTGTTCAAGAGGATAAGTCTCAATCATTGTTTTGGCACCGGTGAGTGCACTGAATTGCAGTGTATCTTCCGAATCTTTAGCTGTTCCGCTTGGCCAGCCGGACACTCTCTTTCTGCCCATAATTAGTGACAATGGTGAAACTTCCACAGCTTCGCCCGAAGCAGCCACAATAAGGAGGTTGCCCTCCAGGCCAAGTCCGCCGGTAAGAGCACTGATAGCTTCACTGTTTGGTGCTGTTGCAAGAATTACACGTGCACCGCCCAATTGCTGCAGTTCGTCAGCCGGATCATGCTTCCCTGCATTAATAAAGATATGAGCACCAAGTTCCTTTGCCAGATCTTCTTTGTCATTACTGCCGGAAATCGCAACAGTACGAAAACCCATCTTTACTGCATACTGAATGGCAAGATGTCCCAGGCCGCCAATGCCCTGAACCGCCACGAGATCACCCGGTTTTGCCCCTGAGTTTCGGAGGGCATTAAATGTAGTAATACCTGCGCAGAGCAGCGGTGCAGCTTCTTCGGAAGAGAGCTCATCCGGTATGGCAGCAATGGCCTCTTTTGGAGCCGTCATATATTCCGCATAACCGCCGTTGTAACTGATACCACAAATTTTACCATTTGAGCAGTTAATAAAATCTCCTTTACGGCACGCATCGCAGGTAAAACAATGTCCGCCATGCCACCCGACGCCAACCCGCTGACCTTCTTTCCATTCGGTCACATTTTTACCGGTCTCTTCAACAGTACCGACAACTTCATGACCGGGCACACGCGGATATTCAATTCCGGGGAAAAGTCCTTCTTTTACAAATGCATCGCTGTGGCAAATTCCGCATGCCTGAATTTTAATGAGAATTTCATTGTCTCCCGGTTCCGGCAGGGGAAGATCAACAAGTTCAAAATCGTTTCCGGCTTTTGTGATTTGAGCTGCTTTCATGATAATATCAGTTGTAAATGGATTAGAATTTTTGATGTAATTTAAAGCTTATATCTTTATCAATTATCAACTTAAAATAAAATAGTATCATTCC
>CAYVBJ010000118.1:0-4830 GCA_964449075.1 uncultured Balneolaceae bacterium | reverse complement strand
TTTTTATCACTTTAATAGCCTGTAATGGCCAAGCCGGTTAAGCGCCGAACCGTTATAGCACCTCAAATTCACAGTTCATTGACAGTAGGCAGGTTTTCGGTTACATTCATATATGAAGCCTAAAATCTACATTGAAACTTCTGTCATCAGCTATTTGACCAGTCGTACCTCTCGCGACCTTGTTACTGCTGCCCGTCAACAATTGACAACTGATTGGTGGGAGGTCAAAAAATCGCAGTACAAAATGTTTGTTTCTCAACCAGTGGTTTCAGAAGCTTCCGATGGTGACAAACAAGCAGCTAAGAAGAGATTATCTGTTATAAAAAAATTGCCTCTACTGGAAGTAACTGATGAGTCCATTGAATTTGCTAAGTTCCTGGTTGAAGAGACTCCTTTTCCTGAAAATGCAGCAATTGACGCATTGCACATTTCCATTGCATGTGTTCACCGGATGGATTTCATTTTGACCTGGAATTTTAAACACATAGCCAATGCTTCTATTCGTTCTAAACTTGAAATATTGGCAACAAGTAAAGAAATGAAATTACCTATTATTTCAACTCCGGAAGAATTATTATTTTAAACTTATGGAACAAGATCACATCATATCAGAAGTACGGAAAAACCGGGAAAAATTATCCGAGCGGTTTAACAACGATCTGAACAAGCTCTTCGAACACTTCAAAAAGGAAGAGAAAAAGTCTAAATCAAAGCTCAAGAATTTTCAACAGATGAAAAAAACTGATTCTGTTCGGTAAACAGGAGCTATAACCAAGCGGCTCAAGCGGACGAGTTTGCGGTTCGGAGCTTTGGTAAATTGGTTACCTCGCCGCTTAGCCGCCAAACCGTTATAGCTCAATACAAATTGCGGTTCTATTTACATTAAAAAGAAAAAAATGATTAAATACGGAAGAGCCCTCTACTACCCTTCTATAGAGTTTAGGAATTTAAGCTGGTTTAAGCTTTCAACTTTATTTTATGAAGGATTAGATAGAATCGTTCCAAAAAATATCGAAGTTTATGATCACGATGAAATAAGACAAGTAAATGATGAAATTGATTACATAAAAGATATAGACCCTAAAAGCTATGCAAATCAAGCCTCTGATAAATATTTAGATTATCTGAAAAATAATATTCTAATACTTGATGATAAAAAATTAAATAAGGTCGTTTCAAGAGATGATGAAAATCAATTCAGTGTACATCATGATAAAATTGGTCATAAACTAATTCACGAGATCAAAGACCTTGTTAATATCAAAGAAGATCATGAGTGGTATTCATTCTCTCCCGTTTTAGGATTGACCTACATGGCTTTTTTAGCTAATGAAATCGGTAATGATAAAAACTTGCCAGTTATAACAGATTATGAACAAAATCAGGTTGCATTAAATACCACACAAATTGAAACATCAAATATTAACGAGGACATATCTTTTAATCTTGCAAGCTTAACTATTAAGTCTTACCTGCCGCGTAATATCAATCATGTATCTGTTGGGCAATTAATTGAGTTCAGAAAAAAACATGAACCGGAAAGAATAAGGTTCTATTCAAACATTAATGATTTGGTAAAGGATCTCAATGAAATTACTGATAAGAATACTGTCAATGACATTTTAAATTTTAGAAAAAAGGAAATAGATGGTTCCGTAGATGCTTTGAGATTGTCTTTAAAGGGTTTAGGAATTGAAGTTTATGAAGGATTGCTTGGTATTTCGATTCCATCAGCTCTTCAACTGTTACCCAATGAAGATGAATTTTCTTCTCTAATAAAAAATGTTGGATCTGCTTCTATTCTCCTTGCTTTGGGCGCTAAAAGCTATATTAATATGAGAAAGATAAAGAACGATAGTCCATATTCATATCTGATATCTTTGGAAAAAAGTAACTTAGGAAGAGAGGCTTTGCTTAAGAATTTGATTAAAGGTAAAATCTTGATTTAAACGGATACCTTTATAGATAATAAATTGAATATAATTTTAGATGTCATTTAACTTTTCAACATACAAAGAGACAAATAATTTATTACCTCAAAAAATAGAGGAGAAAGAAAGCTATTATCATGATCTTAACAATTTAGAATTCAGCTGGACAGGTAGAATTGACGCTCAAATCAGTAATACTTTTATATTGGAATCTAACCAGCTTATTGTAAATGCAATTGCCCTTTTTGAAAAAGGGTATTTTGATTGCGCTTTTTATTCTCTAAGGCAGTCATTGGAGGTATCAACTACAATGATATATCTAGTGGACAATAAGCAGGAGATTCGGGATTCTGAATTAAAAAAGTGGAAATCTCAAAGTTGGTTCCCTATGTACAGCCAAATGATAAAACATCTTAAAAAACATGGGCCTGTATTCTCTGAAATTAGAAATTGTATGTCAGATTATTTTCAAGAAATAAAATCAATAAAGAAAAAGCTGAACAAATATGTTCATAAACAGGGTTTTAAGACATTTTATGTCTCTAGAAATCATCCTGTAAATAGAAATAAAAAAAATAACTTTTCTCAAGAATTTGAGTTCTACTTAAGAAAATGTATTGGAGCAGTGGCAGTATTTAGATTATCAATAGACCCGTTCCCAATACTTCTTACAGATGATAAAGTTTATCACAGAACTGGTGACTTAATGACGAAGGCATACAGTGGTGAATTCATTGCAAAGTATATTGGAAAAGAAAATATTGAAAAATATAAATCTACAAATTTTTACAGTTCTCACTACGATCATATAATGCTTGAAGAAGAAAAATCACCTTGTGTATCACATGTAGTGAAAGATCAGTTTATAGATTTGGAAAAATTAGATGAGATTTTAAAACAAAAGCACTTACTATCACAGCACGATTTAATTGCGGTATTACTTTCATCAATTTCTAAAAACGTATCAAAAATCTATTGTTTAGGAGGGCTTCACATGTACTTTACGAGCACCAATTCAAAAAGGAAGAGTTGGTCATGGAGTAGTGAAGATTTCAATAGTTTTGAAAAGAATGAGGATAAATATAACCAGAGGTACGATGAAGCATATATATCATGTGTAAAATTATATCAAGAATATTATTTCATCGAACATAATGAGGAATTTGGTGGTGTAGAACTTCATGTTTTAGAGAAATTAAGAGATAAGTATGAAAACAGAAATATAGAAAATTATGTCAATCCAAATATTGAGCTATAACAACGGTTTCAACGCGGACTTGGCCGCTGTTTGCCGTTTCAAATTTCGTGGGCTAAAAGATAACTCCAGTTTTATTTACATTACCAGCCAATAAGGCCAAGCCGGTTAAACCGCAGACCGTTAAGGGCGTCAGGCGCATCAAAGCTTTCCAAAAAGTATGAGGGGATGTTGCTTCTCTGATTTTTCGTCAAAAGTCCGCCAGAACCAGCCCGTTTTGTGGCCTGCTTCTGCGAAGTCTTTCCCCGGCAAAACGGGGCGCCGAACCGCTCGTCCGGAAATCCTGCCAGATAACCGGGCAGGCCTCGTGCCGGGTGGGTTTTTCCGGGTCGCGCGGCGTACCTGCTTTTCCGGGAACGGCGGGTGTTGGATGGCTGACTGCCCGTAATTCCGAGGCGGCATCTTGTTTTAAAATTTTTTGGCTTGTAAGGGGTGCTTGTTTTTGGGGGAAATGGCGCCAGAAATAATGGCCGCCGTTGGTGGTGGTGGTGGGTTTGGCCTGGTTCGGGCGACCCTGCCCTTTCCGGGTTGCTGCCACTTGCCCGCCAGCTGCTGTGAACACGGGGCCTGCGCTGCTTTTTCCCGGGTGTTCCCGCGGCGCCTGCTGCCACGGTTGACTAACAGGAGTTGGATGGATGTTTGCTTTAAAGAGCGAAAAAGTGCTGGCTGCAATCACCTGCCGGCGTCTTTCCCGCGCCTGCCTGTCTGGTGGCGCATATTTTTAAGCTCGTAAGTTTGTTGAGGCCGTTGGGTTTTTCATCCTGAACGAGTACATTCCCTTAACCAGCGGTTCGTACGGACGGTGTTCGGCTGGCAGACCGGCGGGTTTTATCCAGCCCCGCCGCACAACCGCAAGAACGTTAAGGGCGTCAGGCGCATACAAACTTTCCAAAAAGTATGAGGGGATGTTGCCTGTTCGTTGCTCCCAAAAAGTGCATCACTTCCAGACCGTTTTGTGGCCTGCTTCTGCGAAGTCTTTCCCTGGCAAAACGGGGCGCCGAACCGCTCGTCCGGAAATCCTGCCAGTAATCCGGGCAGGCTCGTGCCGGGTGGGTTTGGCCGGGCAGCGCGGCGTACCTGCTTTTCCCGAAACGGCGGGCGCTGGATGATTGGCAGCCGGTAATTTTGGGGCGGTACCTTTTTTAAAATATTTTTGGCTTGTAAGGGGTGATTGATTTTGGGAAAATGCTGCCGGAAAGGATGGCCGCCATTGGTGTTGGTGGGGTTGGCCTGGTCCGGGCATCCCTGCCCTTTCCGGGTTGCTGCCAGTTGTCCGCCAGCTGCTTAGAGCATGGGGCCTGCGCTGCTTTTTCCCGGGTTTTCCCGCGGCGCCTGCTGCCACGGGTGGCTAATCGCAGTTGGATGAATATTGCATGTGAAAAGCGAAAAGATGTTGGCCGCAATCACCTGCCGGCGTCTTTCCCGCGCCTGCCTGTCTGGTGGCGCATATTTTTAAGCTCGTAAGTTTGTTGAGGCCGTTGGGTTTTTCATCCTGAACGAGTACATTCCCTTAACCAGCGGTTCGTACGGACGGTGTTCGGCTGGCAGACAGGCGGGTTTTATCCAGCCCCGCCGCACAACCGCAAGAACGTTATTTGCCTTTCCTTACCTGAATTTCTTACTGAATCAACTACGTTTTCTCTA
>CAYVBJ010000117.1:0-4939 GCA_964449075.1 uncultured Balneolaceae bacterium | reverse complement strand
CAGTATGCTCAGGATGGTATCTCCTATACGTTTTCCATTGTTCCGGGAGCACTGGGGCGTACCGAAGAAGACCGGGTTGAAAACATGGTGAACCTGCTTGACGGATACTTCAGCGAAGGCGGTCACCACGTCAACGTGAATGTCTTTAACCGCGATACGCTGGTGGATGCAATGGATCATCCTGAAAAATACCCGCAGCTTACGGTTCGTGTATCCGGTTACGCGGTGAACTTTAATAAGCTGACCAGGGAGCAGCAGATGGATGTCATTTCACGAACTTTCCACAAAAGCAGCTGAAAACAGGGCAAACCATATATATAAACTATGAATAGAAAATCGGGAGTTATTGCCGCAGCAATCGGCACTCCCGATTTTATTTGAGAGGTTAATGATGAAGAATGTAACGGGATACCTGCATTCGGTTGAAACAGCAGGAGCCCTTGACGGCCCCGGAATCCGGCGCGTACTCTTTTTGAATGGATGCCCGCTTAATTGTGTCTATTGTCACAATCCTGACACTCGCAAATTTAAAGGCGGAACCAAAACCGACGCCTTTACCGAGCTCCGGGCAATTGCCAGGCAGAAAGAGATGTTGCTTTCAATGAAGGGTGGTGTAACACTCTCCGGAGGGGAACCGCTGTGGCAGCCCGCGTTTGTGAAGGCCATCTTTGAGGGATCTAAAATGATGGGATTGCACACTGCTTTAGACACTTCCGGTTTCCTGGGCAAAAAAGCTGATGATGAACTGCTTTCTTTCACCGATTTAGTGTTGTTAGACATCAAGCACTTTGATCCAGACGCATACAAGAGAGTAACAGGTGTCGACTTACAGCCCACACTGGACTTTGCTGAACGGCTGTCTGCTTTAAAGAAACCTGTTTGGATGCGGTTTGTACTCGTTCCCGGCTATACCGATGATATGGATTCCATCAGCAGAATGGCTGCTTATGCAAAAGACCTGGGAAATGTAGAGCGGGTGGAAGTACTGCCTTTCCACAAAATGGGAGAGTACAAATGGGAAGCCATGGAAATGGATTACGCTCTGTTTGACATCCCGGAGCCTGAGCCCGACCTGGTTACAAGGGCCAAATCCAGGTTTGAAGACGAAGGAATGGTGGTGTTTTAGGCGAGTTCGATTTTATCCACTTCACATCGGATCTGACTGGCTTTTCAATAATCGTAACGTTACCCTGTTTTCAGGTAATCTTGCTGCAAAACCAACTACATACTTCATGATTTCTTTAGTCACAGCAAGATTTTTGTGTCGCGTATCTACCAATGTCCCATCATAATCCCAGATTATAGCTTTTACCATAAAAATTAAAGGAGGTTTTTATTAGTTACCTGACGACTCTGCACGTAAACGGCAGGCGTTGGAGTATTGAACCAGTTATATATGGAAGGTTAGTTATAATACTTAAAACGAGCAAGGGATTGCGAGGCGCGTACATGTTAATGATTGGGTTATATGATGCTTTTAAATATAAGGTGTTTTTTAGCACTTTGAGGTAAACTACATCTTTAATGGCGTTTATTTTCCGTGATCATCAATTTTGCTATTGGGTATATAATTTCTTGTCTGTAATCTTCTTCATAATCAGAATTCCCCAATACAACGAGTCCGATATTCTCTTCCGGAATCATCATCAGAAAACTTCTAAAGCCTTTATCACCACCGAAATGTCCCACTGCTTTATATGATTCAAAATCATATAATTGAAATCCCAAACCAATGTTCGGGAAAGGTTTGAACGATGGTTCCAGCATTGAATTATATATGGATGGAGAGGATGTATCATTTATCATTCTAAGGAAATAAATCATCCATTTACCTAAATCTTTACTTGAAGAATTTAATGTACCGCTTGGCGAATGTTCTCGCGTATATGGATAAGTCTTCCTGGGATATATTTTTTTAGTAATCCATCTTTGGGAATGCGGGGCGGTTCTTAATGAATCCGGTATCCTAAAATATCTAAAATCACTGTTATCCATTCCAACTGGGTTTAGAATATGGTCTTTTACATAATCTTCAAAAGCAGTATTTGATTTTTTTTCTACTAAATAACCCAAAATATCATAACCGAGACTGCTGTAATGATATTCAGAAGAGGGGGATGAAGAAACTGTGAGGCTAAGCTCCAGAATATGCTTTTTTAAACTATTCTCAGATTGATTGTTATTCTCCCAATGATAGTTATTAATATCTGGCAGACCCGATGTGTGATTCAAAAGATTCTTTATGGTAATTTTTTTTGCTCTTTCATCGCTGAAATTTAGCTCCGGAAGAACGTCTGCTAAATTGTCGTTAAGAGTAATCATTTCTTTATCTGCAAGTTGCATTACGGCCATTGCTGTAAATAACTTGCTGATTGAAGCAGTATGAAAAATAGAATTTTTGCTTACCGGATTATCAGTTCCAATTTTTTTAACCCCGTAGCCTTTGGCATAAATTATAGAGTCATTTTTGACTAAGCCAATGGAAAGTCCCGGAATGTTATATTCATTCATCTTGGCAACGACAATAGAATCTACTTTTCCAGAAAACTCATTTGAGGAAGAATTAAGTTCCAGGTTTTGTACAAATGAGTTTTTGGAACATGAAAGGAATAATGCAGATAATGAAATTAAGGCTATAAGCAATTTTTTATTCATAAAATTAATCAAAATCGTCAATTATTTTTCCTGATTTTTGCAGGCGTGCCTTTTCTTCAGCGTAGATATCAAGTGCCGGAAAAATTGGGAGTATCTGAATACTACTTAAAAAGTTTTTAAGGGCTTTTTGATTCTTATTTTTTGCCTCGCTTTTAACGACTCCAAATTTTAATTCTGTCAAAGTAATTTCGGATATAAAACAATTTTTCGGGCCGACCTCCTCAAACTTTGATTTCAGATCGTACAATCCCTTGATATAATAAATGCAAATATTTGTATCCAGCAGGTATTGATTCAAAACTTTTCAATGGTTCTGTTGAATGTTCTGGATCCTTTAATGATATCAATCAACTCTTCAGCACTTTGCTTCTCATCCCAACCACCAAATGCTTTGTAAAAATCAGACTTCTCTTTTTCTATATCTGTTTTCACAGTATTGGTGAGTTTCGAAATCAGATCGAGTTTGTTTTGTGCACTCATGTTTTCCAACAATGAAATATAGCTGTCGATAAGTTTTGTATTTACTGAATTTCGAGCTTAACCTTTTTGCCCAAAGCCTTCGCATACTTTGTAAGGGTACTGAGCTTGATGTCTTCGGCATGATTTTCCATTCTGGATATGACAGATTTTGTTGTATTCAACTTCTCAGCAACATCCGCTTGGGTTGCTCCCATATTTTCTCGAGCCTGACGAAGAATCACACCAATTTTAAAGTTCAGATATCCTTCTTCAAAATTTTCGGCAAACTCCGGGCTTTCCGCTTTTTTTTGATCGATAAAAATTTCTAAATCGTCCTTTTTCATTTTCTTTTCCTCCGGTAATAATCTCGTTTCCGCTCTTCGGCGGTTTCTATTTCCTGCTTGGGAACTTTATTCGTTTTTTTGGCAAACCCGCTGGTTAAAACGATTAACTCCCGCCCGTCAAAGAAGCCGAGTAACCGAAACGTGTTATTGCCAATTGTGGTACGGACTTCCCAAATGTCATCCGTGCTTTTTAGTTTTTTTGGTACTGTGTTGGCACCTGTTCCAGATCCCGAACCACACGCAATGTCCAGGCAATCTTTTTGGATTGCTTGTCAGGAAGGCCCTTGAGAAAAACTTCCACCGGACAATTCCCTGATTTGGTTCTGTAGAATTTAATAACGCGCATAAACTAAAGTTAGCATATATGCGAACATTGTCAAATAAATTTTATGCCTGAAAGGGAGAGGAAGTAAATGAAGAACATAATATATAATAATACTCAGCGAAGTAATTGTATAATTTGTCCGCATAATAATTGAAATCACGTTTTGTGGCAAGTTGATGTTGATATATTTCCGATAAAAGGAGGAATGCGGGCTAAGAGTATGATAAACGATCAGAGAATTGAGAGCAATATCCTGTGGAATTTGCCAGGTCAGAATATCGAAGCCTGTAATTTGAATCATATATCGCCGATTTTTTTTGGCTTTGATATCCATTTCGCGACGGATAGCCTCCGACCTGGTTTTGAAAGCCTCAACATGAACCAGCAGCCAGGGCACACCTGATTTGGTTGATTTGCTTCGTCGCTGGTTATGTCGAATAAACCTGTCTCCGACGTCATCGGTCTGCCCGGTATAAAACCGGCCGGTGCTTCTGCTGAATAAAATATAAACATAGTACATGGCACGTCTCCCTTTGATGAATAAAAAAAAGGACAATCCCCCATATGAGAGAATTGTCCTTCTGTAATATGTGGGCGCTACAGGATTCGAACCTGTGACCTTCCCGACATGTTCGTCGGGATGCTCTAAACCAACTGAGCTAAGCTAGTAAATCAGATCATGCTTCCGGATCGAAGCCTGTAATTTGAATCATATATCGCCGATTTTTTTTGGCTTTGATATCCATTTCGCGACGGATAGCCTCCGACCTGGTTTTGAAAGCCTCAACATGAACCAGCAGCCAGGGCACACCTGATTTGGTTGATTTGCTTCGTCGCTGGTTATGTCGAATAAACCTGTCTCCGACGTCATCGGTCTGCCCGGTATAAAACCGGCCGGTGCTTCTGCTGAATAAAATATAAACATAGTACATGGCACGTCTCCCTTTGATGAATAAAAAAAAGGACAATCCCCCATATGAGAGAATTGTCCTTCTGTAATATGTGGGCGCTACAGGATTCGAACCTGTGACCTTCCCGACATGTTCGTCGGGATGCTCTAAACCAACTGAGCTAAGCTAGTAAATCAGATCATGCTTCCGGATCGAAGCCTGTAATTTGAATCATATATCGCCGATTTTTTTTGGCTTTGATATCC
>CAYVBJ010000116.1:0-4945 GCA_964449075.1 uncultured Balneolaceae bacterium | reverse complement strand
CTCGATTTTTTAAAAACCGGAGCACTCTCAACAGCTGCCTTAGGCAGTGGGGTTTTTGGCCTGAACCCCGCACAAAAAAGAATAAAAAGCAAAATCGGCGATGCCAAAAATGTGATATTCCTGGTATCTGATGGAATGAGTAGTGGTACTTTTACACTTGCCGACCTGGTAAAACAAGATCAGTTTGGGGAAAAAACAAATTGGATAAAATTGTACGAATCAGATCGCGAATACCATCGCGGTCTAATGGATATGGCATCACTCAATTCAACAGTTACAGGTTCAGCGTCAGCAGCGTCATCCTGGGGAAGCGGCCATCGTATTAACAATAATGCTGTAAACTGGGGACCAAATGGAGAACAGTACAAAACCATTTGCGAAATTTTCAGAGATGCGGGTAAAGGAACCGGTCTCGTAACCACAACACGAATAACCCATGCAACACCATCCGGATTTGCGATCAATATGCCCGACCGCTGGATGGAAGATGAAGTGGCTGAACAGTTCTCAGAGCGGAATTACGATGTGCTTCTTGGCGGAGGGCAGAGGCACTTTTCACCTGAAAAGCGTGACGATGGCAAGGATTTCTACTCAATTTTTCGTCAAAACGGCTATACGGTAGTAAAAACAAAAGATGAACTTAACAGGGCTACACGCAACAGCAAGTTGCTGGGACTTTTTAATGAATCGCACTTTCCCTATATGGTGGATTACAAAACTAATTCCGAACTAAATAACAGAATACCGACACTTGCTGAGATGACGGATGCTGCTCTTGAAAGACTTGAAAAAAATTCCAATGGATTTATTCTTCAGATCGAAGGCGGCAGAGTAGATCATGCAGCACATGATAATGATGCTGCGGGCCTGGTCTACGATCAGATTGCCTTTGATGATGCGGTTAAAACGGTGATGGATTTTACGGAGGGCCGGGATGACACGCTTGTTATCCTCACAACAGATCACGGGAATGCCAATCCCGGGCTGAGTGGTCTTGGAATCGGTTACGGGGATTCTCCGGCGATGATGGCGACACTATATGACTACCGCCACAGTTTTGAATGGATTCAACGAGAGCTCAGAAAACTGAAAAAAGGCAAACCCTGGCAAAGAGTTTTGGTCTCAGGTATTAAGGATGTCATGGAACATGCAACTCAAACGAAAATAAAAAGTGATGAAGCGTTGATGATCAGGGAGGCGCTCGAAGGTAAATTCAGAGCTCCTTATCATAATCGTCAGGGAGTAGTGGGAGTAATGTCGGGGGTGCTTGCCAACTATAACGGTATCAATTTTATAGGGACCAATCACACAGCCGACTATGTGGAATTAGCTGCCTGGGGTCCCGGCAGTGATCGAATCCCAGCCTTTGTCCGAAATACAGCCCTTTTTGACCTGATGGTAGACATGGCCGATGTGCGATCGTATGCCGAGGGATAGAATGGGTTTTGAATCTGTGAAATGAATTTGAAATCGAAGGTGTTCCGCTTATCTTTCAGGTAATTGTACCTGCCGGATTTCAGATTTATACCATGAGACTTGACCCCAAATATTTTAACCTCTTTATCGGCATTTGTGCCGTAATTACACTGCTGGTTATTCTTTTCAGTACTTTCAGGTATGTGGAAAATCAGGAAGAGATGTTTGAAGAAACTTTGGATCAAACGGAGATTGAAAACAGGAAACTGGCTTACTTAAACCAGAGTGACAGTCTCAGAATTGGTGATCTTCAGGGAGATCCTGTTGTGATTCATTTTTGGGCTACCTGGTCGGGCAAAGCAAAAAATATGCACGAAGCTCTTGCAAATATAGCAGAGAAGAAGCCCGGTTTGAAAGTTGTTGCCGCCTCAGTCAAAGATGTAAAAGAACTTATTAAGGAGTATATTTCTGAAACAGACTATCCGTTTATCTATGTGGATGGAACTGATCTTTTTCATGATTTGCAAGTCCCCGGAGTTCCGTCTCAAATCATACTGAAACGGGATGGAACTGTATCGGATATGCAGGTGGGAGAGGGTGTCGAAGAGTTATCCAATAAAATTGATGAAGTTCTATAAAGTGAAGAATTTCAATGATATAATTTGGTTTGATAAAAAAATAATAGACAAAAATGCAGCTGTTCTAAGTGCGGGCAGTCTCGGTATAAAATACGGTGCCGGCTGTTTCATTACACTGAGATATTATGCAGGAAGATATCTCCATTTTGAGGATCACTTTCAGAGACTCGTTAACGGAATGAAGTACCTTGGGGTAGACCCGGCTCAGTTTCCTGATCCGCAGACGATCAAACAGGCATTTGGTATGCTGACTGAGAAAGCAGATGTCAAAGGCAGGGAACTGAAAGCCCGGTTCCAGGTATTTATTTCGAATGGCGGGGGATACAGTTTAAATCCGCTTCAGAATATCTCAATGGCAGCAACGATTGACACCATCAAACCGGTTTTAAGAGATTATATTTTGAATCCGGTTGACATTTCCGTAATCCCGAATTCCGTAAGACCGTCTGATCTGAAACTCTGTAACAATCTTCATTTTATGAAAGCCTGGAGGAAAGCAGAAGAATCCGGGGCTGATAATGCACTTATGAGCACAGTTGATGGCAGGATATCAGGAACCGCTACAGGCAATATATTCTGGAAAAAAAATGACGAGATTTTCACTCCTGACGAGTCGTGTGATATTTTAAATGGGGTTACGAGACGCATTTTCTGTAAACGTATTCGGGATAAAGGATATTATCTGCTTAATGAGGGATCATTCCGGGTGAAAGATATTCTGCAGGCGGATGCTGTCTGGATGACCAATTCAGTTTCTGAGATGCAGCCTGTCTCTCAAATAGATCAGGCAGAGTTTGATACGGATGATCCTGTTTTTGTGTATCTTGAAGATGCCTTTTCTCAGTATAAAAAAGTAAACTTGAGATCATGAAAGAGAGTAAATTTAAAACTCCGGAGGATGTGTTCCGGTTCCTTGATTTAATCCCGCAATTCGGATCATCAGGTACAGGGGCGATTGATATGTCGCTGGACAGAGTTCGCCATTTTTGTGAGGCAGCCGGTAATCCCCAAAACCGTTTTAAAGCAGTGCATGTTGCCGGAACCAATGGAAAAGGTACCGTTTGCAAAATGCTCGCATCAGTTTGCCAGGAGGCGGGATATAAAACCGGTTTGTACACATCTCCGCATTTATTAAAATACAATGAGCGGATACGTATAAATGCAATTGAAGTTCCGGATGAGAAAATTCTTCAGTTTTTTCAGAACTATGAGAATGAACTCGAAACAATTCGGTTAACTTACTTTGAAATCGGAACATGCCTTGCCTTTTGGTACTTTGCCGATCAGAATGTTGATATTGCGATCATTGAGACTGGGCTTGGCGGGCGGCTGGATGCTACGAATATAGTTACACCCGAAGTAAGCGTTATCACATCCATCTCAATGGATCATGCGAATATACTTGGAGATACGATCAGCCTGATTGCATCAGAAAAGGCGGGAATTATTAAACCCGGAAGGCCTGTTGTGATTGGAAATTTGCCAGATGATGCTGAGGGTCTGATAACGAAAACAGCAAAGAAGACCGGTTCCGAGATTATCAAAAGCATGAAGTTACGGCCTGAATTTACGTATCAGAATATGATTCGTTTACAAATGGGAAACCAACAGGTCCGGATAAACGCAACCGACAGAAAACAGATTGACGCCGTGAATGCAGCTATCTGTTACAGCGTTACAGATCTTTTGCAAAAACAGTTAAATATTTCAGAAACAGATTTTATTCGTGCAATTGAAAAAATAGATTGCTATTATCCAATACATGCTCATTTTCAGAAATTGCATCCGGATCTTGACTGGTATTTCGACGGAGCTCATAACATTGAAGCATTAAGTACGTTATCAGTACAGTTACATAAGATAGCTCCTGTCGATCAATGGACCATTTTTCTTTCACTTATGAAAGACAAAGTTTCATTGGAACTTTTAAATCATTTTCAAAACGCCGGGAAAATTTATTATTATCCTTTAAACGTGGAACGTGCGGCTAACTATTCAGATATAGAAAAAATCCTGAACAGAGCAGAAAATCCCGGTGATAAAAATGAAATTCTGAATCTTTTGCATACACTGAAAACTGAATTAGTAATTTTTACAGGAAGTTTTTACTTTTATGAAACCGTTTGGCACTGGATGGGAACCATTGCTTCCTCTATTGATTGAATCTTTCCACGCTACAGAAGTTATTGCATTTACCTCAACATGGTGGTTTGTCATTGAACAAAAACGATGATGCACACCTCCCATAAAAAAATTTTTTCAAACTGAAATTAATTGTTCATTATGTCGGAGACTCAAACCGATACTTACTCAACTCTTGACACAGATACACTGCATCAGAAAACTGTTCAGGAATTAAAAAAAATTGCAAAAAATCTCCAGGTCAAAGGGTTTTCAGCTCTAAAGAAAGAGGCCCTTGTTGATCGTATTAAGACTCAGCTGGACAACTCTGATAAAGAGATTGATCCCGGCAACTCTCAATATGGAAGCAAAGATCATATCCAGACCTACAATGATAACAGCCAGAAAGACCAGCGCGATGGCAAAGGCAGATCACAAAAAAGCTCAAAGAGTAAAGGCCGTAAACCTGGGAAGAAGCATGTCAGCAATGTTCTTCCTGATTCAGAAGGTGATTCGCTGGATGAACGGCTGAAAGAAATTATTCCCAAACTGGGAAAATTCTTATTGAATGAAGGTACACTTGAAATTTTGCCTGACGGTTATGGATTCCTGAGATCCGTGAACTACAATTACAAGGCAAGTCCGGATGATATATATGTCTCACCTTCTCAAATAAAAAGATTCAGACTTAAACAGGGAGATTGTGTAATCGGCATCATACGACCGCCTAAAATCGGTGAACGATATTTTGCACTGCTGAGAGTGGAAGG
>CAYVBJ010000115.1:0-4975 GCA_964449075.1 uncultured Balneolaceae bacterium | reverse complement strand
CAAAATTGGGAAGCTTCGTAAGCATTATATCAAAGGCTCTCCCCGATTTGATAAAGAAGAGATCGATAATGAACTAAAGAATAGATAGCCATAATATACTGGCTCCCATATAAGGTATTGCACCGCCTCCCGAAAGGTGCAAATAATATTATTAATAAACCAAGCGCTCTGGGACTACTCCGTCTCGGAGAGCTTTTAAATTCATTTTATGATGATATCAAACTTTCAGAATTTTACTAGCCCGCCTGAAGATACAACTATTCAAAAGGCAATTGAGGCCATCAAAAATGGCCAGTTTAAAGACCAAATAACAAAACTGCGCAAGCTTAAAAAGGGTGACAGTGAATATGATCGACTGAAGAAAAAACTTCCACATTTTACTGCCAGCGGCAGTTTTATAAGTAGCAGAAAAGCAGAGGCCCTCTACGAGTATTCTCAATGTGTTATTCTTGACATTGACAATGTCAAAAAACCTCAAGAGCTTTTAAAGAAGGTTCAAACAGATTCTTACACCCATTTTGCTTTTTTGAGCCCGAGTGGGCAAGGTATTAAAGTTGGCATTAAGGTCGATTCTGCTAGAGAATATCACGAAATAGCCTTTAGTAAATTGCTATACTATTTTGAGCAGAAATACAAGGAAAAGGTCGATAAATCTGGAAAGGATGTTGCACGAGCTTGCTTTTATAGTTTTGACCCTGATGCCTACTTTGCAAGTGAATCTAAAGTGTTTAAAATTGACACCTCCTCCGTAACCCAGAAGCCTAATGGTAAAAAGAGTTTTTTTAATCCTTCGCAGGAGAGTCCTAATATGGAGATATTTGAAAAAATTGCTGCCGCTGCGTCGAGAGATTTTGAGGAAAAGGGTAAAGAGGGAAGAAATAATCATTGTTATTATTTTGCGTGTGTTTGTAATCGACAAGGACTTGATCGTAAACATGCAATTGAATTCTTTTTAAATGCACATGAAGAGCCTGATTTCACTGCTAAAGAAATACGAAAAACAATTAATGGCGCTTATGAAAGTAATGCGGGAGAGTTTGGAAGTGAAATAAGCAGCGGAGGAGTCAAACTTGATGACGATCGGCAGAAGTGGCAGAAACGGCAATCGCTTCTAGAAACTGGGCCTGACTTCAGTCCGGGAATTTACGATAATGTTCCTGATTTGTTGAAGACCATGATGAAACTATCACCTGTAGAGGAATTAAACGGAATGGTCCTTTTCGGATCAATAGTGGCTCTTTCCTCGATATTCCCTAAATGCTATGTAAGGTCGGGAGGCAAGAAATATCATCCGAATTTGTTTGGATTATTTTTAGCACCCGCAGCTAGTGGAAAAGGGACTCTTACTAATGTGGTAGAATGTCTTGAATCTGTAGATGAAAAAATAAGAGATGGTGATTATGACAAAAAACTTAAGAAAGGTGACGATCCCAGAGGGCTTTTTATTGCGGGGGATACTTCTAAAGCAGGTTTGGTAGAGCAACTCGATCAGCTAGAGAATCCTAATCTATTATACGATTCAGAGATTGACAGTACATCTTCTTCGATGAAACAAGACTGGGGTGATTTTTCGGACGTTTTAAGGAAAGTGTATGAGCACGAAACGGTTTTTTCAAAACGGAAGAAAAAAGACCAAAAAAAGATTAGGAGGCCTGCGTTGTCTGCACTTATGGCTGGCACACCGAAACAGATCAAACAATTCAATGCCGATGTCGAGAATGGCCTTACAAGTCGTTTGACCGTCTTTTCATTTGAGACGGGCAAGTACATTAGAGAATCAGATAGAGTTAATATTGATAGTGAGCCTATTATCAAAGATGCTGATGCAAAAACTCTTGCTGCATTTGACCATAATTTGAAGTTTCCATTTGAGCTAAAATTTTCCACTGAACAAGTGAAAAAAACCGATGACTTTTTTGAAGAATTGTTCAATATCTATAAAGATCAGGACGCCCTTAGAGCGGCAGCGGTCCGTTTGAGAATAGTATATTCCCGCATAGCACTCACCCTATCTTGTTTAGAAAAAGCTACTAAAAAAGATAAAGGAAGGAATTACAATTGTACTGATAAAATACATGATCTCTCAATGTCTATAGTTGAAGTCCTTTGGGAGCACCAACTGTGCGCTGTTAAATACCAAGGAGTAGAATCGATTACGTTCAAATCAAAAAATAAAGAAATACTGTTTTCAGCGTTGCCTGATTGCTTTACATCAGCAGATATTTATGAGGCAGCTAAAAACGTTATCGAAGATAAGATTCCTCGTAGAACACTCAGATCATGGCGGGAAAAATGGCAAAAAGATGGATATATAATCCGCAAGGGCCACGGAGAGTATTGTAAATCAGAATAATGTTGATCATACATGCGACATATCAGAGAACGGTAGTTGCCATAGTTGCCACAGTTGCCAAAACTGCCGCTTCCTGGCAGCTTACCGACTCTCATTTGGACTTTAGCTAAATGATCAAATATGTGCTCTCATGTACTCACGATACATACCGTCAATGATCATGGGAAGAACCTTATCATTCATGATCTTTTTATAGAAGTCTAATCGGTCACCGTAATACTCTGAAACTTCTCCTGTGAGTTTGCTTTTGAAATAGTCCAATTTGTCCTGTTCGGTATTGTCACCCTTCATAACAGCGAGTAGATCATCATCCTTGTCCATTCTTTTGGAAACATGATTAAGATCCACCTTATCCTCCTCCGTAAGCTCTATGCCGTACACTTCATTAATCCGATTTATGATGTGAGATAAAAGTGACAATTCGGGCTCTTGTGCTGATTTCGCACCACTTGCTGACAGAGGTTCTATCTCTCCGCCTGAATCATCCAGGGTAAGTCTTGATTCTCCGATCATTTGAATACGCAAAGAATCCAAATCCACGGCTTCTGTAATGTCTACTTTTTCTCTACGCTCTTTCGGGAGTTTTTTATTCACGTACCTCAGAAAAACATAGAGTTTCTCCCATTCAACCTCTGTGAAATCTATTATTTGAGCAATGTAGGAATATAGGCGGATATATGACTGAATCAGCGCCTTAAACTCTTTTTGGTCGTCCTCGCTTTCCAGCTCCCGCCAGTTTTCAACAACCTCATTAAGGATCGGCTGTAATCTCTCATCGGTAGTGCTGTATCCATAAAACTCCTCGCAAAATCTCTCTATGTGATCCGTAGTGAATAAATGGAAGGATTCAATTTGATGCTGTAAGTCGTACAGCTTATCGGGATCGGTTTCTCCTGACAATACGGTTGAGGTATAGAAATCCTGGAAAGAGTTGACAATGTCTTCGGTATCATTCACAAAGTCCAACACAAAGGTGTCGGTTTTTCCTCTTTTAGTTCGGTTTAATCTAGACAAAGTCTGCACACATTGCAAGCCGCTTAACTTCTTATCTACGAACATCGTATGAAGCAAAGGCTCGTCAAATCCTGTTTGAAATTTGTTGGCTACCACAAGTATGCGGAAGTTAGGTTCTTTGAATGCAATGGGAATGCTAGACCCCTCCATTCCATTCTCCGTATTCAACTGGTGCTCGGTATATTCTCGGCCATCGGCTTTCACACTTCCACTAAAGGCAACCAAACACGAATAACTGAGATTCCGCTTTTTCATTTGCCGCCTCAGTTCCAAATAAAAAAGCACACAATGCTGTCGTGAACGGGTAATCAGCATAGCTCTTCCCTCTCCGTTAATCTTTTTCGAGGTCTTGTTGACAAAATGATCTAAAATGATGGTCACCTTTTGTCGAATGACTTCATCATGGCTATCTACATAGTCGACGAGCTGACGCATGATCTCACTCTCAGGCAATTCATCGTCTCCTGCTTCATCGGATTGGTGTAGTTTAAAATATCGCTTATAAGTTGTATAGTGGGACAGGACATCCAAAGTAAAGCCTTCGTGTATAGATTGCTTCATGGAGTAGGTGTGGAACGGAACATACTGCCCCGACTCATTCCTTCTACCGAATAGCTCCAGCGTTTTATTTTTAGGTGTCCCCGTAAACCCAAAAAAGGAGATATGATCTTGCTTACCTCTAGACTCAATCTCTAATCGAATCAACTCTTCATAATCTATATTCCCAGCCTCATCCATAGCTTTTTCTACAGACAAAGACCGCTTCATGTGTTTAGCGGTTTCTCCTGACTGAGAAGAATGAACCTCGTCAATGATCACAGCAAACCGATTCCCTTTCAGTTTGGAAATCTCTTCGGAAATAACAGGGAATTTCTGGATGGTGGTTACAATGATGTCTTTCCCCTTCTCGAGAAAATCTTTCAGCTGCTGAGAGGTCTGATCTACAGGATTTACTACCCCCTGTGTCTGCTCTAGTTGCCTAAGTGTATTTTGAAGTTGCTTATCTAATACTCTCCGATCAGTAATAACTAAAATGGTGTCAAACAGTCTGTTTGTATCTCCCTCCGATCGATAAAGTGACGTCAAAGTATGAGCTAGCCAGCCAATGCTAAAACTCTTACCAGCTCCCGTGGTATGTTGAATCAAATAATTGTGCCCGACTCCTTCATCAACAACCTTGGATTCAATCTTTCGAATCACATCCAATTGATGGTATCGGGGAAAGATCAGGACTTCACTTTTTCGCTCTTCTACTCTTTGCTTTTTAGGGTTCCATTCCTTCGAACGCTGCTCAGCAATAAGCACAAAGTTTTCTATAATGTCGAGCAATGAGTCTGGTGTTAGCACTTCATTCCAGAAGTAAGCCGTCTTAAAGTCGTTTTCTATGGGAGGGTTCTCTATTCCCCGATTGTACGGCAGAAAACGGGTCTGTGAGCCACTTAAACGGGTCGTCATAGACACTTTATCATTATCCACGCAAAAGTGTGCCAGACACCGCTTAAATTGCAGCAGCGGCTCTCCATTCGGTTTGCGGTCTTCTCTGTATTGATATTCAGAATTGGCAAGGCTTTGTCCTGTGAGTTGGTTTTTCAATTCCATGGTAATGAT
>CAYVBJ010000114.1:1880-5000 GCA_964449075.1 uncultured Balneolaceae bacterium | reverse complement strand
AAAAAAATAACCCCTACCGGGTATCAGCCAATAGAGGTTAATCAAGAGAGAGTCAAAATATTCTTATATTTAAATCAATGCGTGAATCGGGTGGGATTCGAACCCACGACCCACGGCTTAAAAGGCCGTTGCTCTGCCAGCTGAGCTACCGATTCAATCGAAAATCTCAAAGACTTCTAAGGTAAGATTTTTGTTCAGTGAAAATCAACATAAAATCCAATCTTTATCCGTAACGTTCGTTAGTGAATCGATGAAGTTTTAACGCAACATGAATGGATATCGTTCATAAGAATTTTCAATAAAAAAGTACTCGAACTTATCAAAAATTTACCAGTATAAAGAAATTCTTAACAGTTGAACAGTCCTGCCTGAACCCTTACATTTATAAACTTACAAAATAACCAGTTATTACAGATTTATGTTAGACCAGTTAACGAAAGTTCTTACAAAAATATTCGGCTCAAAAAGTGAAAGAGATATTAAGAAACTATGGCCGGTTGTTGAGGAGATTAAGTCATTTGAAGAAGATGTTAAAAAACTCAGCGATGAAGAATTAAAAGGCAAAACGGAATCGTACCGTGAAATGATAAGGAAAGCCACGGAAGAGATTGACGCGGAGATTACCGAAGTAAAGCATAAAATGGAGTCGAATGATGACTCTATTACCCTGGAAGACCGCCGTGAATTTTCAGATACCCTGGAGGAGCTTGAGAAAGAGTGGCTTGATACCGTTGAGGGTGTGCTTGAAGATATTCTTCCCGAAGCATACGCCGTTTTGAAAGATACATGCCGCCGGTTTGTTGGTAAATCATGGAAAGTGGCTGGCACAGAAACTGAATGGCAGATGGTCCCCTATGATGTTCAGCTCGTTGGTGCTGTTGCAATGCATAAAAGCAGCATCGCAGAAATGAAGACGGGTGAAGGTAAAACCCTGGCAGCTATTTTTCCGGCATACCTCAATGCACTGCCCGGAAGAGGAGTTCACATCGTAACTGTAAACAATTACCTGGCCACAAGGGATGCCGAGTGGAATGAGCCAATCTTTAATTTCCATGGATTGACTGTTGATTGTGTTGATCTTTATGATCCGAATTCGGATAAAAGACGGGAAGCTTATAAGGCAGATATTACCTATGGAACCAACAACGAATTTGGTTTCGACTACCTGCGTGATAATATGGTTATTGGAAAAGAGCAGCTTGTTCAGCGTCATTATCACTATGCTATTATTGATGAGGTTGATTCCATTTTGATTGATGAAGCACGTACACCTTTAATAATATCAGGTCCGGTGCCGCAGGGTTCTCAGTCTCAAAAGTACGAAGAGATGAAGCCCCGGGTTGAAAGCCTGGTAAATGCACAGAAGAAGCTGGTCTCAAATCTTGTGAATGAAGGTGAAAAACTGCTTGACGAAGGGAAAGAAGATGAAGCCGGGCTTGCGCTATTTCGTGCTCAGCGCGGGTTCCCCAAGAACAGGAAATTCAGAAAGATGATGCAGGAACCAAGCCTGCAGAAACTGGTGCAGCGGACTGAAAATTTTTATTTGCAGGATAATGCCAAGAATATGCCGGTTGTAGACGAATACCTCTACTACGCTGTGGATATGAAGATGAAATCGATTGAAATGACGGAGAAAGGCCGTGATTTCATAACCAAAGGCGACGAAGATAAAGAATTTTTTGTGATTCCCGACCTCGGAACAGAAACTTCCGTTATTGAAGAAGAGATCGAAACTCTTAAGAAAGAGAAGATTGAGGAGATCAAAAACAATGACGAGTTCAGTGATGACTACAAAGAGAAAAAAATTGAAGATGCGGAAACAGAAGTTCGGCGGGAGCGCGAACAGCGGTTTAATGAATTACACAGGTTGTTTGCGGAACGCAGCGACAGGATTCATACTGTTAACCAGTTATTGAAAGCATACACACTTTTTGAACGTGAAGATGAGTACATCGTTCAGGAAGGCAAGGTTCAGATTGTGGATGAACACACCGGCAGGGTACTATCCGGAAGAAGATATTCAGACGGACTGCACCAGGCCATTGAAGCGAAAGAAGAGGTGAAAGTTGAGGCAGCTACTCAGACCTACGCTACCATCACTCTTCAGAATTATTTCCGGATGTATCACAAACTTGCCGGTATGACCGGAACTGCAGCTACGGAAGAGGGTGAGTTTAACGAAATTTATAACCTGGATGTGGTTGTAATTCCTACAAATCGCCCGATTATCCGGGATGATAAAGAGGATATGATTTTCCGGACCAAGCGTGAGAAATACAACGCTTCGATTCAGCGAATCAAAGAGTATCACGAAAAAGGTCAGCCGGTACTGGTCGGTACAACCAGTGTAGATGTATCGGAAACGATCAGCCGGATGCTGAAAAGGGCTAAAATCCCACATAATGTTTTGAACGCCAAACAGCATGCAAGTGAAAGTGAAATCGTTGCACAGGCCGGCAGGCCCGGAGCGGTTACCGTTGCTACAAACATGGCCGGACGTGGTACGGATATTAAACTGGCTCCCGGAGTGAAAGAGAAAGGGGGTCTTGCCATCCTGGGAACGGAGCGGCACGAAAGCCGGCGGATTGACCTTCAGCTTCGCGGACGTGCAGGCAGGCAGGGTGACCCCGGCGAAACCCAGTTTTTTGTCTCCCTCGAGGATGAATTGATGGCTCTGTTTGGCGGATCCGACCGTATTTCCAATATCATGGATAAACTCAATTTTGATGAAGGAGAGGTGATTCAGCATCCCTGGGTCACAAAATCCCTGGAACGAGCCCAGAAAAAGGTAGAGCAGAACAATTTTAGTATCCGAAAGCGCCAGCTGGAATATGATGATGTTCTGAACAACCAGAGAAAAGTGGTTTATTCGAGACGTAAACATGCTCTTTTAGGAGATCAGCTCCAGGGTGATATCTTTGATATGCTGGAAGACCTGATCGAAAATGTAGTCTACACTTACTTCCCCGATGGAGAATTTGAACAGTTGCGCGATGATATTCTTCGTCACCTTGCAGTCGAAATTGAAATCGACAGAGATAAATGGGCAATAATGGGCGAAGATGGATTGATTGATCACATCATCGAACGTGCCTATGAAGTGTATCGCCAGAAAGAGAG
>CAYVBJ010000114.1:0-1780 GCA_964449075.1 uncultured Balneolaceae bacterium | reverse complement strand
TTTGGACAGAAAGACCCGCTTCTCGAATATAAGCGTGAAGCATTCGAAATGTTTAAATCGCTGATTGATGATATTAACCGTGAGACTATTTCGCTGATGTGGAAAGCTGTTCCCGAAGTTCAGGCTGATCCTTCAAAATTGCAACAGGCACAGAAAACGAAATCCAGGTTTGACATCAGCAGCGCCAAAACTCAGCATGCCGATTCAACAAATATGGGCTACAGGGGAAGTACCGAGGCCCAGGACAAAGCCCGGCAGCAACAGGCAGATGCAGCACGCGGTGATTCAAAACCGCAACCGGTTGTGGTTGCCGATGAACCCGGACGCAACGATCATGTAAAGATCCAAAATATGGGAAGCGGTGAAGTTAAAGAGATCAAATGGAAGTATGCGAAAAAAATGGTTGATGAGGAAGGGTGGATCCTGGTCGAAAAATAAATGATTACTAAATGGAAATTTTAGGCATTGATATCGGCAGCTACGGAATAAAAGGGTGTGTAGTAGATACAGATGCCGGGAAAATCATATCCAAACGAAAAAAAACAGCTCCGCTCGAAGACACTTCACCACATAAAATTCTTTCTCAGCTGCATGAATTTGTCGTAAACAAGTTTAAATGGAAGGGGCCTGTTGGCTGTGCGTTTCCTGCTCCCGTATTAAAAGGGATTGTGGTTTCGGCAAGGCGTATCGATAATTCGTGGGTTGATGCCGATGCGCAGCATCTCTTTTCCGAAATCACGGAAAATCCATGTACCGTTATCAATGATACCGATGCAAGCGGTATCGCTGAAATGGAATTTGGTGCCGGGAAGGGACAAATGGGAACTGTAATTATGCTGACGGTTGGCACAGGCATCGGATCTTCAATTTTTATTGACGGCAAGCTGGTACCCAATACAGAGATCGGTCTCATTGAAATGCGGGGTATCACCGCTGAAGAGCGTGCCTCAAACCGGTCCCGCAAAGAAGAGGGACTTCGAAAAAAAACCTGGGCCAAGCGCATGCAGTTTGTTCTGGAAGCATATGAAAATATTTTTCACCCGGAGCTTTTTATCATTGGCGGGCAGATGAGCCGAAAATCTGATAAAACATTTCCCTACATAAAAATCAGGACACCTTTCAAAGCAGCTGCTTTTGAAAACGAAGCCAGTATCGTAGGTGCGGCATTATGTGCTGCCAACAGCCGGGAATTTTAAATGGAGAAGTTTAGAATTGGAGACTGAGCGACTGAGCGACTGAGAGAAGGGGAGACGGAGAGATTGAGAGAGACCTGCCAATGAAAAGCCACCAAAGCAGGTGTAAGCATCAGCACAGGTCAACGCTCTTTGATGAATGATACCATGAAACATTTGCAACGCGGGATTTCACGCGAAGGCCGCGATGGTTGCGCAAAGAGCGCGGAGATTTGTAGAACCGTTGAATCGTTGAACTGTTTCTTGCAATTGATCTTTCTGCTTGACCGGGTCTTAGTATTAGAACATCCATTGCCCGCCGCTTTAGCGGGGGGATTTTAGGTGGCAGCCAGTTTAAAGCCATCGGGTTGTTAACTTGCCAGGATTTGGATCTTGAATCCGATGGTTATGGGAGGTGTTTTTTCCGGGCTTTTCCCAGCCATCCCTCGGTATAAATCACAGCGTTGATAAGGTTTTCGTCTCGGGATGTGTGTTGTGGGGCCATGCAATCCACGGGTTGCACCCGCGGTTACCCACGAGCTATCCCTGCCGGGATATATTGTGTGGATGTTTTCCGGCCATCCCTCGGTATAGATCACAGCGTTGAT
>CAYVBJ010000113.1:3389-5071 GCA_964449075.1 uncultured Balneolaceae bacterium | reverse complement strand
TCGCGGTAAAATGTTACATCCAGGATACCAAAATCGGGAGCTGCAGAAAATTCGTCTTCAATAATAGCCAGGATTCGCTTTCCCATATAAACACCGCGGGTCTGCATACCGATCACCACCGGCTCAGCCGGATCATCATAGGGTTCAATAAACTGATGAGCAAAACGCAGATAGGTGCGCTTCACATCCTCAGATGACATTATCTGGACTTTATTCAACGATCAGTACCTTTCATTTTTGAAATTAAAATTAGGGATTGATCTGCACCTTTCCAATTGGAGATTGCGGATTTTAAGATAGAAGAAAATCCCTTTTTATTTATCTTAACCGGAATCATTCGTATTTTTGGCCTTCAACTTCAGATCTAAACAGATAAAGCCGGTATCCCGTTACAAAACAATTCATGCAAAAAGCCTTTTTCATCGACAGAGACGGAACTATTAATGTTGATTACAATTTTGTTTATCGTCCCGAGGAGTGGACCTGGTGCAAGGGGGCGATAGATGCCATCCGATGGATGAATAAAAACCAATTTAAGGTAATTGTTGTAACCAACCAATCCGGAATTGTGCGTGGCCGGTTTTCACTGGAACAGGTTCTGGAACTACATAAGTGGGTTGACAAAGAGCTTGAAAAAGAGAATGCTCACATTGATGACTGGTATATTGCGCCCCACCATCCGAAGCACGACTCTCCGCCGGCTGATTTCAATCCTGACGACAGAAAACCGGGAACCGGAATGTTTCGTAAGGCCGCACAAAAATATGGTATCGATTTTAAGAGATCCTATATGGCCGGAGATAAAATAACCGATCTGAAACCCGCTGTAAAACTTGGGATCACACCTTTTTTTATACGATCTCGTCATGAACGGAACCAGGACAAACAATGGTTAGCAGATCACGGGATTGAAACCTTTGATACCCTTTACGATATTATCATGAAAAAATTTCAAACATCAACAGAACAGAACAGATGACTCATAACAGACAGTTAATCTCAATTGACTTTTGGGATACCATCGTACAGGCCGGATCAGGCGGTGAACAGAGGAATGAGATCCGGGTCAGGGCAATTCGTGAAGTTGCCAAAAGATATGATGTTGAACTTGAAAAGAAGAAAATAGCAGATGTTTACAATAAGTTAGCCAAACACTTTCACGACATCTGGTTCAACGAACATCGGACCTTACAGCCAAGAACCATATTGCGCATGTTTACAAAGGAACTTGGATTCGACATTTCCGACAGCGATCTTGAATATCTTTTCACTGAATATGAAAAGTCATTTTTAGCCAGTCCCCCGGCATTGATAAAAGAAGCGGATACAGTGATTACCGAGCTCGCAAAGAACTTTAAACTGGCAATTATTTCAGATACAATGGTGACGTCAGGAAAAACGCTGCGTAAATACCTCGAAGAGCTCAACCTGGAGAACTGCTTCAGCAGTTTTCTGTTCAGCGACGAAGTTGGATACAGTAAGCCCGATCAGCGCGCGTTTGAATTTGTACTAAACGAATGCTATTGCCTGGCAGATAACTCATCACACATCGGTGACCGACTCAACACAGACATACAGGGAGCAAAATCCATTGGTATGAAAGCGGCACTCTTTACAGGAGCTGCCGACCGCAGCAATGAACTGGATGGGGAGTACCCCGAACCCGATTACATCTTCAAATC
>CAYVBJ010000113.1:0-3289 GCA_964449075.1 uncultured Balneolaceae bacterium | reverse complement strand
CGGGTTATCCCTCATACTTTTGGATGTACCACTGAACCGTTTTCCGCAGCTGTTCTTTGAAATCGGGTCCGGGCTGCCAGTCCAGGTCATTTTTGATTTTTGATGCATCAACAGCATAGCGATAGTCATGACCCGGCCTGTCCGTTACAAATGAGACAAGGTCCGTGTAATCTCCATCCGGCCCTTCGCCTTTCTCCTCATTCAGAATGGTGCAAATCAAATGCACAAGGTCAATATTTTTCCATTCGTTATCACCACCAATGTTATACGGTTCGCCTGATTTGCCTTCAAACAGTACCTTTGCGAGTGCACGGCAGTGATCTTCCACATAGAGCCAGTCTCTTACATTATCACCTTGTCCGTAAACAGGTATGCTTTTATGATTTAATGCACGGCGTATCACGGTAGGGATCAGTTTTTCGTCGTGCTGATGCGGCCCGAAATTGTTGGAACAATTGGTAATCACCGTGTTCATTTTATACGTTTTGTTGTACGAGCGGACCAAAAAATCACTGCCGGCTTTCGTAGCAGAATAGGGAGAGTTCGGCGCGTAAGGAGTTGATTCGGTAAAATATCCCTCATCACCCAGTGTGCCATAAACTTCATCGGTTGAGACGTGTAAAAAACGGTTTAACTCAAGACCCTTTTTGTGTTGCTGCCACAATTGCCGGCACTCTTCCAAAAGATTGAATGTGCCCAGTACATTCGAAAGCACAAAAGGCTCAGGTCCTTTAATAGAATTGTCTACATGCGATTCAGCTGCCAGGTGCATCACCGCTTCAGGCTGCCACGAATGGATCGCTTTTCTCACTCCCGGCCTGTCAACAATATCCAGTTTTTTGAAGTGATATCTTTTGGAGTTTTTCAGCGATGCCAGATAATTGATATCAGAAGCATAGGTCAGCTTATCAACATTATAAATTTCAATGTCAGGAAAATTTGTATGAAGATAGAGTATCAGGTTCGAACCGATAAATCCTGCACCCCCCGTAATTAAAATACGCATCTGTTTTTGATTTTTTCCGTTTGGACCCTGTGTTTATATTCCTATTCATGCAATTTAATGTTTTTTTACCGGCAATCGGTAATCAGAAAAGATCTCTTTCTGAAATTTCTTTTAAAAGCGGCAGTTCCCTATCCTTTTCAGATAAAACCGGGATTTCTGTCTCCCACTGAATATTCAGTTCAGGATCATTCCACCTGATTCCCCTTTCTGCTTCCGGATCATAATAGGAGCTGCACTTATACATCACAGCAGCATCCTCAGACAGAACGACAAAACCGTGTGCAAAACCCTCCGGGATAAAGAGCTGATGATGGTTTTCACTGTTAAGCTCCACAGCGGCGTACTCTTTAAAAGAAGGAGACTCCTTTCTCAAATCAACAGCCACATCCAGTATCGAGCCGTGAGCAACGGTAATCAGTTTGGCCTGGGCTGAGTCACCTGCCTGGTAGTGCAGCCCTCGCAGTGCATTCTTGCGAGAAAATGAATAATTGTCCTGAACAAACTCTGTATCAATTCCATGTTCTTTAAAATATTCACGCCGAAACGTCTCAAGAAAATAACCGCGATTATCTCCAAAAATCTTTGGTTTCAATAAAAAAAGTCCGTCAGGTTTCAGTGGCTCAAAGATCATATCACTCCCATATTTAACATACTATTTTTTATAGCTGGTTCAGTAAATTCTGCAAACCCGTTTTCCAGTTGATTGTCAATTCGGAATTCAGTGACTCAATTTTTTTGGTTGATAATTTTGAAAATGCAGGACGCTCAGCTTTAAAATTAAATTCTTCGGACTGAACAGGCTGTATTGCCACTTTTCTGTCACTTATTTCAAAAATAGCGGTTGCAAATTCATGCCATGTTATAATTCCCATTGACGTATAATGATACGTTCCCCTTTTCTCTGCATCAATTAAATAGTGTGTGGCTCGGATCAATGACTCTACAAATGTAGGACTCCCACACTGATCATGAACTACTTTTAAATTCTCCCTCTCTTCAGAGAGACGAAGCATGGTCTTTACAAAATTACCTCCGTATTTGCCGCATAACCACGACACCCGGATAATCAGGTGATCTGCACCGCTTTCGCGGATGGCGATTTCACCTTCCAGTTTACTTTTTCCATATAGATTGATCGGCCCTGTTTCTGCTTCTTCAGGGTAGCCGTCCGGGAAATGCTTCATATCTGCAGATTTTCCGGGGAATACGTAGTCTGTGCTGAAGTGAACAAGTATTGTATCATTTTTTTTGCATTCAGCGGCAAGATTACGCACTGCATCCCTGTTGACCTGAAAAGCTTTATCCGGATGATCCTCTGCTCCTTCAACATCAGTGTATGCGGCACAATTGATAATCACATCGGGATTCTCTGATTTTATCACTGTCCTGATTCTGTCAGCATCTGTGATATCAAGCTCTGTTGAATCACAGGCTGTGAACTCCAGGTTTTCCAGGCGAATCATCTCGCTCCACTCGCGGCCAAGCTGACCGCCTGCGCCGGTAATCAAAAACTTCATATGCTTTTCCTGTTTACGATCTCATTCGCATAATTGTAGGATGAAAAAGTCCCGGCGTCAGTCCACCATCCTTCCAGAATAGAGTAGCCCATTTTTCCTTCTGAGATATACCGGTTATTGATATCAGTAATTTCAAGCTCTCCCCTGTCCGATGGTTCAAGTTCCCTGATGTAGTCAAACACTTTCTGATCATACATATAGATTCCCGTGACTGCATATTCGGATTTTGGACTCTCAGGCTTCTCTTCAATTCTGATGATTTTGCCGTTCTCCAATTCAGGGACACCAAACCTCTGCGGATCGGGCACTTTTTTTATCATGATTTGCGCCCCGTGAGCCTGGAATTTCGCAACCGCATCAGTAATTGATGATTCAAAAACGTTGTCACCCAAAATGACTGTCATGCTGTCATTCCCAATAAAATTTTCAGCAAGGCTTAATGCCTGGGCAATACCGCCGGCTTCATCCTGAACCTTATAGGTAAAGCGGCAATTGAAATCTTTTCCCGAACCCAGCAAATTAACCACATCACCCATGTGATCGGTACCGGTCACAATCAGGATCTCTTCAATTCCCGAACCGGTCAGTTTTTCAATCGGGTAATAGATCATCGGTTTTCTCCCAACCGGCAACAGGTGTTTGTTGGTCACCTTTGTCAGCGGATAGAGCCGGGTTCCAGTTCCCCCTGCAAGTACAATTCCTTTCATAGAAATATCTTTTTATAAAGTTTCCAAAAGATAGCTTTTCTTATTCACAAATTGTACCG
>CAYVBJ010000112.1:0-5120 GCA_964449075.1 uncultured Balneolaceae bacterium | reverse complement strand
CGGCGATCCGTCAGCCGACGGATGCTCCACCCCGCGATATATAATTTTCAATAAAAAATTGTTTCATTACAATAAAGCGATTCAAGTTTTCGCATTGAAATGTGTAATGAATCAGATTTAAAGATAAGGGTTATTGCACTCCGATGTCAAGAGTAATGTGAAATAAACTTCCACAAATAGACATCGAACGAGAGGCTTGTTTTCATTATCTTTTGGTAATAACTGAAATCTGGAATGCGTTTATTTTTCAAATGGTCACATCTCAAAAAGCAATTGAACTCGAGGACAAATATGGAGCTTACAACTATCATCCGCTGCCGGTAGTGCTTGCAAGGGGTGAAGGTGTGTTTTTGTGGGATCCGGAAGGAAACAGGTACTTTGATTTTCTTTCAGCATATTCAGCTGTAAACCAGGGTCATTGCCACCCGGATATTATAAACGCTCTCAAAAAACAGGCGGAGACACTTACCCTTACGTCTCGGGCATTCTACAATAACCGGCTCGGGGAATTTGAAGAGTATGTAGCCAATATGTTCGGTTTTGAAAAAGTTCTGCCCATGAATACCGGGGCAGAAGCGGTGGAAACGGCACTGAAGCTTTGCAGGAAATGGGCTTATCAGAAAAAAGGTATTCCTGAAAAAGAGGCCAAAATTATTACCTGCGAAAATAATTTTCACGGCCGAACCACAACTATTATTTCATTTTCGAGTGATCCAAATTCAAAAGAGGATTTTGGCCCGTTTACGCCCGGTTTTATAGAAATTCCGTTTAATGACCTGGAAGCTTTATCAAAAGCCCTGGAGGATGAATATGTAGCCGGATTTCTTGTAGAACCAATTCAGGGCGAGGCCGGAGTTATAGTACCGGATGACGATTATCTCGAGAAAGCACACGCACTTTGCAAGGAGAAAAATGTCCTTTTTATTACTGATGAGATACAAACCGGAATAGCACGAACAGGAAGCTTACTTGCGGTGTGCGGTGACTGTACTTGCGAAAATGAGTGTGAAAGGCAGCAGAATTATATTAAGCCGGATATTCTGACTCTCGGAAAAGCATTATCAGGGGGTGTTTACCCTGTTTCAGTTGTATTAGCGGATTCTGAAATTATGAATGTTCTGGAGCCGGGACAGCACGGTTCCACGTTTGGAGGAAACCCGCTGGGAACTGAAGTTGCAATTGCTGCCCTTGAAGTGGTAAAAAATGACAATTTAATTGGCCAAGCCAGAAAACTGGGCGAACTATTGCGTGAAGAACTGCGTAAATTAAGTAACAAAACAGACCTGATTTCAAAAGTGAGAGGCAGGGGTCTGTTAAATGCGATTGAAATCAATGATTCGCCTGATAGCTCAACTGCATGGGATCTTTGTGTTTCCTTTAAAGAAAATGGCCTTCTTGCTAAACCGACTCATGGCAATATCATTCGGTTTGCGCCACCTCTTGTTATTACAGAGGAACAGTTGATGGAGTGTGTGGGCATCATATCGGAAACTATTCTTGGTTTCAGCCATAAGAAGGATACAGTAAACAGTGAAATAAGAGGAGTTTAACTATGGATACAATCACAAAACGGCAGGGTGTTCAGCCTGAGGATGTGCATAAGGTTTTAAACAAACACATTCTTGCAGATGGATATGAGATGGTACTTGATCTTAAGAAGAGCAAAGGTGCGTATCTTCACGATGCCAGAACAGGAAAGGATTTTCTCGATTTTTTCACCTTTTTTGCATCAAATCCCCTGGGGATGAACCATCCAAGGCTCGCCGGTGACCCGGAATTTGTAGATAAATTGGGCCGTGTAGCAATTAACAAGCCCTCTAACTCAGATGTATATACGGAGGAGATTGCTGATTATATGAAGACGTTTTCGAGAGTCGGTATTCCGGATTACATGCCCTATGCCTTTTTTATCTCGGGTGGCGCCCTGGCTGTAGAGAATGCGTTGAAAGTGGCTTTCGACTGGAAAGTTCAAAAGAATTTTAAGAAGGGATACAGGTCGGAAAAGGGCCATAAAGTTTTGCATCTGGATCGCGCTTTTCATGGCAGAAGCGGTTATACCATGTCTCTGACCAATACAGATCCGCAAAAAACAAAGTATTTCCCAAAATTTGATTGGCCGCGAATTATCAATCCGGCAATCACATTCCCTCTTACTGATAAAAACCTGGATCACGTAAAAGAGATGGAACAGCAGGCGATTGCGCAGGCGGAAAGATATTTTGAGATCTATAAGGATGATATCGCCTGTATTCTTATGGAGCCGATCCAGGGGGAGGGAGGCGATAACCATTTCAGGCCGGAGTTCCACCAGGCGCTGCGGGATCTCGCTGATGAGCACGAAGCTCTGTTGATCTACGATGAGGTACAGACCGGGGTTGGCCTGACAGGAAAATTCTGGGCTCATGAACATTTTGTAAAACCGGATATCCTTGCATTCGGTAAAAAGGCGCAGGTTTGCGGCATACTGGCAGGCGAACGGGTGGATGATATCGAAACCAACTGTTTTCATGTCTCTTCAAGAATCAACTCTACATGGGGAGGGAACCTGGTGGATATGGTTCGCTTTACACGAATTCTTGAGGTGATTGAAGAAGATAACCTTGTTGATCACGTTTCAGAAACGGGTGACTACCTGTTGGATAAAATCCGTGGTTTGTGTGAAAAACATGAATATCTGTCGAATCCACGCGGTCGTGGACTGTTTTGTGCCATGGATTTACCGGAGGCACATGCCCGGAATGCATTGGTCAAAGAGTGCCGTAAAAATGGATTACTGATTCTTGGCTGTGGTACCAGGACCATACGGTTTCGTCCGAACCTTGCCATCCAAAAAGAAGAACTTGATAAGGGAATTGCTATCATTGAAGAGAGTTATCGGAACGCATTGGAGGAGTGTCCGGTTGCAGGGGATGACACCTGAAGATCCATATAACTACTTGTGATATAATTTGAGATGAGTGACCAACAGAGCGGCGGCAGAATGCCCGTACAACTAATAGCTATTCCTCTTTTGGCAATCGTTGCCGTACTCTCGGCCATCTTTTTTCTCACGGAATCAGACCGGCTTCGAACCTACCCGCTTACTGAATATGATATTGAAATTCCGGAAGATAGCGCTTCGATTGCACACGGAAGGCGTCTGTTTACAATAAGGGGATGTGTTGAGTGTCACGGTCAAAACCTGGGCGGCAGAATTATCGAATCGGGGCTGATAACAGGAGTGATTGCAGCACCCAATCTTACTTCGGGTCGTGGCAGTGCTGTTTCAGGCTATTCAGATGTTGAACTGGTGCGTGTGATCCGTGAAGGAGTTAAGCCAAACGGCAAGTCGGTAATTATGATGCCGTCTCACAAATTTCAGGTGATTCACAAAAGAGACCTTGAAGCTCTCATTGCATATATCAAAAGTGCAGAGCCGGTGGACAGAAAACTGCCTGAAACCGAACTCAGTTTCCCGCTTCGGATTTATTATTTTATAAATCGGGAACTGGCGCTATTTCCCGCAAACAAGATTACAAGGCCGTCTGAGCTGCCGCAACTTGAAACAGACAGCAGAAGAGCTCGTGCTAAATATGTGGCATCTTCCTGTGTTGGCTGTCATGGATACAAACTGAAAGGAGGCAGAATCCCCGGAGTTCCGCCATACTGGCCGGAGGCACCTGATTTAACCAGCAGTGGTATTGCGGGTGAGTGGACAAAACAGGAATTCATCGACGCTATGGAAAAGGGGATCACACCCGAAGGCCGCCATATCGATGAACAGTTTATGCCCTGGCCCGCTTTCGGCAAGCTGACCGAAGAAGAATTCGATCTGCTTTGGGAGTATTTGAAGTCTCTTTAGGGATTCTAAATTCTAAATTCTGAATTTTGAATTTATTTCACTGCTTCAAATAGTGTAAAATTGGTTTCATTATTGCGAAATCCAATATGATATTCTGAGACATGGGATATCGATCCCTCTTTGGGTAACTGAACTATTTTTTCGGGTGTTCCGTCTCTATTCAGGACAAGCCATTCTTGATGATTTCCTATGTTATTTAATTTCATCCAGAACCTGCCTTTTTGGTCGATGATCATATCTTCTGCCAAAGCCTTCTCAGCGGGCAGTATCTTTCGCAGGGTTCTCCATTGTTCAGGCCGGTAAAGTTCCTTTAATGAATCAATTTCAGAAGAAGAGACGCTCTCTTTCGGAAGCTGTATGTCGATTGTACGAAGGGTATCAAAAGTAATCACATCAAGTTCCGTTATGTGATTATCTTCAGACCAATAGACAAAGAGAGATTGTTTGTCAGGTGATGTATCATAAAGAAGATCTCCTGAAAAAGGCACTTGTGTTGCCCCGCGCATATTTCCGTCTACAAATAATCTTGCATATGCTTTTGCAGGGTATTCCGCTTTTTGTTCAAAAGATCCTGTTTCTAAATTCCAAAGAGCAAAAATAGTTTTGGGTTTCTCATTCTGAGCGCGTAAGAAAAGTCCTGAGGTGATTTTCAACAGAAGTAAACTGTCGGCCGATGTTGCGTAAACTTCTGTTACTCGCTGCATCTTATCAAGAATGGGCGGTTCAAACTCCTGAACAAGATCAAATTCATTAGACAATTTTATTATCCGCGATCTGACAACATCAAAAATGAAAAGGTTCCGTTCCTTGTCAAAAGCCGTTGATCCTGCTCTTTGTATTTCACCGGGACCCGATCCTTTCCTGCCAATAACTTCTATCAGATCACCATTTCTATTGAGTTTTAACACAAAAGGGCTATCCCAATCATTCAGAACAATATTTCCTTCAGAGTCAGACAGGCTTCTCGGTGCCAGGTATTGAAAATATACTGAATCGACATGATCGGCTTGGAAAATTTGTTCCGGAACGGACAATGGAATACTACTCAGATCAATTTGTGCAGAGTCCCTCTCATGAGGCGAACAAGAGAAGAGATACAAGCAAAGTGTAAATAAGAAGAAATTCCACATGTAAATAATTAAGAATTAAAAATTCATAATTCAAAATCAATCTTAATTCTCAATTCTTAATTCTTAATTTTCAATTTCCCTCAAACCATTTGATGCGATTCCGGCTGAATCGTAATCTCATTCAGAACCGACCCGTCTGATTGATTGGC
>CAYVBJ010000111.1:0-5239 GCA_964449075.1 uncultured Balneolaceae bacterium | reverse complement strand
CGCATGGATTTTGCATCTGCTGCTTTAACCAGAGAAGTATCCGTCACTTCGAAAAAACGGACTTGTCCCAAAGCAAAATCATAAATTGAGAAACGGTTTCCTTCATTGACAAAGTAATCACCGGGTGGAAACTGGAATTCATCCGGGCCCTTCCCGTTCACACCCCAGGAATAGAGATATTTCAGCTCAGGAAGCTTAAACAGATGAATAAAGTTTTCGGGAATTAGCTCGGTGAGTAATAAGAAGTTCTCATTCACAACAAACATCCGCCGGGGAGAGCTTAGAAAAAGGCTATCAGAATCTACTAAATTTAGAATTTTCTGAACCTTAAGAGTATCACTGAATTCCAAAGCCTCAACTTTTTTGTGAAAAGCTGATTCGTTTTGATTTGTACAATTAGAAAAAATGAAAAGAACTGATATTATAATTGTCAGCATCTTTGCCCAAGTTACCAGTTTAACCATCATGATTAATGTGAAGGTTGGTGAGAATGTTTACAATTTCTTCTTCTTGAATATCTATTCAACTAAATAATTTAAACCGGTCTGTGGCCAATAAGACTTATTGGACAGACTCAGAGAAATTAATTAGCCTGCTTTATAATTCCTGCAGGTATCGGAGTATCCAAAGCATCGGATACCGCCCGCATCAGCTCCATCTCTTCTGCGGATATGATCTTGTCCGATATCACACAGTAGATCACAGCGCTGATGATATATTTCTTGACAGGATTGGCCGAGGCTGCCAGCTCATCCAGTGCACGGTCAAGGTCCGCCAGGCCGCACTTTTCGGCCGGAAGTAGTTCCATATCATCCGGTTTTACTTTTTCAATTGGTTTCAGGGCGAACTTCCATGCTTTTTCAGGTTGATCATCTGATGTGTAAGAGAGAGCAGATAAAAGAACAGAGAGCTCATGCCCGATCTCCTTCAGGTTATGATGCCGGATGGCCGGTTCCTTTTTCTCCGAAAAAGCGGTATCAAGCCGGCGGATTACCATTTTTTCGAGCGCAAACCCAAACAGGTTTTCTGACCCGTTCTGCTGAAGCAGTTGTTTCAGAGCGGGGCGAAAATTCTTGTATTGATCCGCACTCATCTGCCGCAGGGAGGGCATCGCCACTTCTGCCAGTGGCAGGTACCATTTTCGGTCGGCCTCTTCAAGTGCTGAAAGTAATTTGTCTGTCTCAACAGAAAGCTCGGTGCCGGTTGTATTTAACAGCCACTCGGGTATCTGTTTGTGACCACCGGAAGTAAGCAGCAGGGCATAAATCAACGCTTCGGCACCCAGCGGCTCATGGGCAGCGTTTTTCAGCGTATCCGGTATCTGTTTCAGAATGCTGCTGGCCTGTTTCATCCCTCCCGTTCCAAGTGTGCCGATAGCGGCAAGAATTACTTCGGGAGTCAGGGCTGCATGTCCGCCGACCCCGGCTGATTCGCTCACTGCCTGATCCGTTCCGGAGACATGTTTCTTGTCAAACTGTTTACGAATCTTTTTTTGCAGCCGTTCTTCTTTACCGGAGCCAAAAGACGGACTGATCGCCTTGATTCTCTTTTCAAGAGGCGGATGGGTGGAAAAAAGCATATCAAAAGCCGAATGAAAACTGCTTGCAAAAAAGAGATGACTCATCTCCATCGCGTGACCATCTTTGATTTCCGCACCTTTTTTCTTCAGCCCGATTTTGTTGAGTGCGCCTGCAAGTCCGTCGGGATTGCGGGTGTATTGTACCGCGGCTGCATCTGCCAGGTATTCACGCTGACGTGAAATTGCCGACTGAATCATACGTCCAAAGATCATCCCGATATAACCAATCACCACCAGTGCAAGCCCGAATACGATAATCGCAATCGTTGAGTTTCCTCCGCCTTTACCGCTGCGGCTGCTTCTGACCCGCATTCCGCCTGAATAGAGCACACTGCGCATCAAAATCATCCCCATGATATGAATCACCAGGATTCCGTTCAGGATACCAATAAGCCGGATATTCAGCCGCATATCTCCGTTAAAGATGTGGCTGAACTCGTGGGCAATCACTCCCTGCAATTCATCGCGGTTCAGCTGATCCAGCGCTCCTTTTGTGACTCCCACAGCCGCATCATTGGTTCCGAACCCTGCGGCAAACGCGTTGATATTCTCTTCATTATCCAGAAGGTAAACATCGGGGACCGGCAGTCCCGAAGCAATAGACATCTCCTCAACCACATTCATCAGGCGGCGTTCGTCCGGGTCTGTCGTGGAGGATTCCACCCGCCGGCCGCCCAGCAGCTCTGCCACAGCCGAGCCTCCTTTGCGAAGCTGAGCTACCCGGAAAGCAGTTCCGCCTGCTATCACCAGCAGGATAACCAGGGATACTGTAAGCAGCCAGCCCGGATGCCAGAATGAAGCGCCGGCAAAACCGTTTACCTGCGAGTGAAAAAGCAGAAGCGTCACAATATAGACAGAGAGGATTATGCCAATTACGGCAAGCACATAAAGGGCAACCAGCTTGCCCGTATTCCGCTTTGCACGATCCTGAGCTTCAAAAAAGTCCATTTAAAATGATACTTTAGGCGCTTCTCTCTCTTCGGGCGACTCAATGACAAACTGCTCGGCGTATTTAAAGCCAAATGCATTTGCAAAAAACATATTCGGAAACTTCTCACGATAGGTATTGTAATTCATTACTGCATCATTGAATGCCTGGCGTGCAAAGGCGATCTTGTTTTCAGTAGATGTCAGCTCTTCGGTGAGCTGCATCATATTCTCGTTGGCTTTCAGGTCAGGGTAGTTTTCCGAGAGAGCAAAAAGCCTGCCCATCGCTCCCGTCAATGCCTGTTCAGCCCCCATCAAATCCTGCATAGCTTCCGGATCTTCGGGCTGCTCAGATACTTTCTGTTCTGCCTGCTGTGCCTGGTTGCGAGCCTGGATAACCGCTTCCAGTGTTTCGCGTTCGTGCTTCATGTACGATTTGGCAACTTCCACAAGATTGGGAATAAGATCATACCGGCGTTTGAGCTGCACATCAATCTGCGCAAATGCATTCCTGAACCGGTTTCGCAGCGTAACCAGTTTATTATAAATACCGACCGACCATGCAATGATCAGAACCAGGAGAACGAGAATAACAATCAGTGTAGTCATAACAATAGATGAAGGTTAGAAAATGAACTGTGTGAACCATACTCCATAACAGTTGGAAATATACGATTTGTGACGTGAGGTGCAAACAGAACGCCCGGTTTTTTAGAGTGCCTTCAATTTTCATACTTCTTTGTGACAAGGCACCCTTTCATGGCAAAAAAGAAGCCCTGAAAGGGCCCCAGCAACAGCGCAGGATAAAGCCCTGCAACAATTGAATGCAATATTAAAAGATAGCCCCGAAGCGGGCGGAAGCCTTCTTTGTTCTCTTTGCACAAATGATTACGGCATCAATTTGATTTTGTATTTGGCTTGCGGGATTGTCCAAAAAAGATGTATTTGATTTACTTATGCCTTCCCAATTAAAAGAGCACTTCGTGAATCTTCGATCCGCCAGCTGACGGGTTCGGGGCAATAAACTGCTGATTTTGCCACGAGGGCACGAGGACTCAAAGTAACACGAAGAACTTATACTATATATATTTAAAATTAAGCTAAATAATGTAAGTTGAGCAGTGGTCAGCTATACTTTTTGGACAGCCTCTGCTTTTGTTACGGACTCATTATTTTTCAGAGGGCGGTGCCCTACGCTGTTGCTGGGCCCGCCAGCTGGCGGGCGGATTCAGAAACGGTGAATCATCTGCATGAACCAAAATCGGGTCACATCTTATCATTCCTTTAATGTCTATCTTGCTTTTCATTTGTCCATTCACTATTTAACCGCTGATCATAAACCATCGCAGAAAATATGGCTTTATTCCAGAGTGCCGTTTTACAAAAATACCTTTCGGGGTTGAATGAGGATGAGATTAATGACGCCTGGGAAACATTCGCGGCCCATTTCCACAATCCGGTTGTGCAACAGAACATTCGTATTGCCAAGGAAGAAGCTTACCAGGAAGGTTTTTTGGACGACCTGTTTGTGAAAGTCCTGGGGTTTACAAAAAGTCCCGCCCCGAATTACAACCTCGTAGCGGAGCAAAAAAATCTCACCGACTCCAAAAAAGCGGACGGCGCACTGCTGGATGGAAATAAAGTCCGCGGGGTGATTGAGCTGAAGGGAACCGGAACCACCGACCTCTCCAAAGTGGAATCGCAGGCGTTTGGCTACAAAAATAAGCAGCCGGATGCCCTCTACGTCATCATCTCCAATTTTGAGAAGCTGCGGTTTTATATCGACAATGCGGTGGACTTCATCGAGTTCAACCTCTTCACGCTCACCAAAGAGGAGTTCAGGGTTCTGTGGCTCTGCCTCGGTTATCCCAGTTTTGAAAAAGGCCTGCCCAAAAAGGTCAAAGATGCCTCACTGACGGAAGAGGAAAACGTCACCAAAATCCTGTACAGGGATTATTCAGCCTTCAAACACGATATTTTTGAGAGTATCAAGGAACACAACCCGGAGTATGACAAGCTGCTGCTTTTCAAAAAGACGCAAAAGCTGCTAGACCGGTTCCTGTTCATCTTTTTTGCGGAAGACCGGAACCTGCTGCCGCCAAATTCAATCCGTAAAATTATTCAGCAGTGGCAGCAGCTCAAGGAGCTGGATGAGTATCGTCCCCTGTATGATCGCTTTGTGAAGTATTTCAGCTACCTGAACAAGGGCCGGAATTTGCCCGGAAAAGATGAGATTTTCGCGTATAACGGCGGACTTTTCGCAGAAGATGAAATTCTGAATGATCTTACAATCAGTGATGAATTACTGTATAAACATACGCTGAAACTGAGCAAATACGATTTTGTGTCGGAAATAGATGTAAACATCCTCGGGCATATTTTTGAGCACTCGCTGAACGAGATTGAGGAGATCACTGCCGAACTGGAAGGCGAGGAGGTGGACAGTTCCAAAACGCGCCGCAAAAAGGACGGGGTGTACTACACGCCCAAATACATCACCAAGTATATTGTGGAGAATACGGTCGGAAAGTTGTGTGAAGAAGAGAAAACCGGGCTTGGGATTGAAGATGAGGAGTACCGGCCGAACCGCCGGAAAAAAACCAAGAAGGAGTTACTGGACAAGCTGGAGCAATACCGTGCGTGGCTGCTGGGCCTCACCATTTGTGACCCGGCCTGCGGAAGCGGTGCGTTCCTGAACCAGGCGCTGGAGTTTTTGATGGAAGAGCACAAAAC
>CAYVBJ010000110.1:0-5392 GCA_964449075.1 uncultured Balneolaceae bacterium | reverse complement strand
GGCCGCCAATCTAAAACCATCGGCTTGTGAGCTTGCCAGTATCCGGATTGTGAATCCGATGGTTCGGGGAAAGATTGATGAATCGTTGAACTTGAAAACAGCTACACATTCATCGACACTTTATTCGGCACGTTTTTACCTATTTCATGGAGGGTCAGGTTTTCCAGGGTAGTTTGTGTAATTTTATGAAGGGCCTCACTGGTCAGAAAGGCCTGATGTCCTGTGATGAGCACATTGGGGAAGCTCATCAGCCTTGCAATCACATCATCCTGTATCACCCGCTCTGATAAATCTTTAAAAAAGAGGTGCTCCTCCTGTTCATAGACATCAATACCGAGATAAGCAATTTTAGCACTTTTGAGCCCCTCAATGGCTGCCGATGTTTCAATAAGTGCTCCGCGGCTGGTGTTAATCAGCATTACACCCGTTTTCATCATTCCAATAGCTTCGCGGTTGATGATATATTTGGTTTCGGGCATCAGCGGACAATGCAGTGAGATGATGTCGGAATTTCTGAACAGATCCTCCAGAGAAACATAGTCAACACCCATATTTTTTACGTCATCATTTGGATAGGGATCGTATGCAATGAGATGGCATCCAAACCCTTTCAGGATTTTCAGGAGTGCGGTGCCGATAGTGCCGGTTCCTACGATCCCTGCTGTTTTGCCATGCAGGTTAAAACCGGTTAAACCCTCAAGCGAAAAATTATTTTCACGAACACGGTTATAAGCTTTGTGTGTTTTCCGGTTAAGCGTAAGTATCAGTGCTACCGTATGTTCGGCGACCGCCTCAGGCGAGTAAGCCGGTACGCGGTAAACATTAATCCCAAAGTCATCTGCAGCCTCAAGGTCCACATGGTTAAACCCTGCCGAGCGAAGAGCAATCACTTCTATATCAATTTCGGAAAGCATTCGGATCAATTCCCGGTCCAAAGGGTTGTTGACAAAGATGCAAACCGCATCAAACCCTTTGGCCAGGGCTACGGTTTCCGGCGATAAAATGTCTTCAAAATATGTGATTGTATGAGAGTAACTTTCGAGTTGCTCATTAAAACTTTGGCGGTCATATTTCTTTGTGCTGAAAAAAGCGATCTTCATCAATTATATTTTTGGCAAGTTTATGGTTTATGGCTTTCTTTTTTAGAACAATAAACGTCATGTCATCATTTGGATTTCCGTTTCCAATCCATGCCCTGGCCGCAGAACGAAAATAATTGACAATATCATCGGGCTGCCATCTGCCTGACTGAGCCAACAATTTTGCGGGCAGATCATATCCGGCCATTTCCCTGGATGAATCTATAAGCTCAGGAAATCCGTCTGTAAAGAGAACAATTACATCTCCATCATTTACTATCAATTCATGTTTTTTAAAAGGGTATTCCGGCACACTGCCCAGAGGCATGCCTTTTAATTCAACACTTTCAACAGTTGCCGAAGAAGCCCGGTAAATTAAAGCGGGTGGCATTCCGGCACCGGCTAATTCTAATCTGTTTTCTTTCAGCCGGCCAATTGCAAACGCCATATAAAGTTGCGGCAGATTCATCTTTTTAATAGCATGAGAACACCTCTTTAAAATTTCAACAAGATCCTTCTCTTTTGCCATAAGATTAAACAAACTTTTTACAGCTGTAACGAGTATGCCTGCTTTAGATCCGTGACCTGTCGCGTCGCCGATACAAAAGGTAAGTGTATCATCATCTGATAAATCCATATCATAATAGTCACCCCCTACTTCTGTAGCTGTATCCATATGTGTTGACAATGAAACAAGCTTGTTATCCGGCAGTTTATCAGGCAGCATTGAAAGTTGCAGAAGTCTGGCGGCTTCAAGTTCTTCGCTTTTTCGTTTGTTTTCACTTTGAAGCAACTTTGATTTTGCTTCAGCATTAAGAGCCTGCAAACGTGCTTTCTCCATCTCGGTACGATACAGTTTATCACGGGTTCTGTGAGCGCGTACTTTCAGAATATACCGGTTGTAAAAGAGGGCGGATACCAGAATTGACAGCAAAAAGCCACCTACTAAAATAATCATCCACAAACGCTGGACTTCACTTTCTCTTTCAAGAAGATTGATCTTTTGTTGCTGTTCACGGGTGCGGTACTCCTCCTGAAGTTCCGCAATGACAGACTGACTATCCAAATTGAAAAGAGAATCATTGGCAGCTTTATATTCGCGATAATGAATCAGTGATTTGTGAAATTCTCCTTTGGTTTCGTAAATTTTTGATAGCACTTCATGTACTTCACCGATCAAAGACCAGTTTCCCGTCTCATTTGCGAATGCGAGGCTGTTCGTAGCTGCTGCAAGGGCTGAATCAGTTTCAGAGAAATTCAAATAAATCATTGCCATACTTATCAGGGTCTGTGAACTTCCTCTTTGATCGCCCAGCTCTTTTCGAAGGCGAAGTGATTTCCGTTTATAATTCAAAGCATTTTCGGAAAATCCCAGATAGTCATAAATGGAACCGAGATTATCGAGGGCAATACTCATACTATATTTATTGCCAATCTCTTCCCACAATTCGTGCGCTTCCTGATAATATTGGCGGGCAGACACGTAGTCAGACAGAAGTTCCTGAACAGCTCCCATATTATTTAAGGTAGCAGCAAGTGGATTGGTTGCCTCCAGTTCTCTCCATATGGGAAGACTTTGACTGTAAAAATGAAGAGCCTGATCATACTGTTTTATCCGCTGGTGAACTGTTCCAATGTTGGTCATTGAAGCAGCCATACCGCGCCGGTCATTTAAATGTTTGCGAGCGTCAAGAGATTGCAAATGAAAGCTTAAAGCGGAATCATAATTGCCGATGATATCATGGATGATGCCGAGAAAATTGTAAGTAGCTGCTAAATCAGCTGTTTCTGGAGTATTCTCAATAAGCTCCAGGGCTTTTGTGTGATATTCGAGGGTCTGTCGGGACTCCCCCTTACGCCGGCTGATAGTCCCGGCTTCGTTAAATAAGCGTGCACGTGTTACCGGTATAACTTCTGATTCCGGGAATGCAAGAGCACTCTCAGAAGAAGCCATTGCTTGTTGGTAATCACCATTATCACGGTAAATTCTTGCTTTTAAATGCAGTGCCCGAGCTTTGTGTTCGGAATCGGATTCAGCTTCTGCAATCCCGAAGGCTTGATTAGCAAGGTGAAGCGCCTTTTCATTTTCATCAAGATAGAATTGTGTCCATCCGCGGATCGTTAATAACCTTGATCTGCGTAATTGATCAGGGTAAGTATTCAGCAATACCTCTGCCTGCTCACACAGCTGAAGCGCCTGCAGCGGATAATCCCGGTTGATCAGATCTGCAAGTTCTATAAGTAAGGGAATTTTTTCTTCCTCTGAGGCAAGCTCAAGTTCAGTTTCAAGGCTATCCCTAGTCGTGTTCTGTGCCACCGTAATGTGAGTAAAACCCAATAAAACCGGAAAGAAAAAAATCAGATAGCGATTCATAGAAAGATCATGCTTGTGCCATATTCAAGTCCGTTCATTTTGTTTGAGTTTTGAATAACAGACGGTATAAAATTTAGAATCTTTACGTTAGGGTTGCTTTTTTGTTTCATAAAGTTCCGCATTAATACATAATATTTTTTGATTTACCGATTTCAGCAGGAAGTGAAGAGGAGAATGTGAGACTGAGTGAAAGGGAGGCTTAGTGAAGGGGAGACTGAGAGAGGTCTGCCAATGAAAAAGCCCCAACGTGGGAGTAATCAATAGCACAGGTCAACGGCCTGTGATCAATTGTGCCAATCAAAAATATGAAAGCCGCGGGGCTTCACGCGAAGACCGCGATGGTTGCGCGAAGTTCGCGGAGATTTGTTGATCTGGGAAGGAAGACTGAGAGAAGGGGGGACGGAGTGATTTGTTTCAAAAATATTTATATGACTGGATCATTGCACAAAAATATCCATTGCCCGCCGTGGACCCTGTCAACCGTCAGTTGACGGTCACTGTTTCGACTAAGAGAGCGGAGCGAACGCATGGAGGAATCTTTTTAAATATGGCAGCTGCTTATCGTATAGAATCTTGAAATCAATGCAAGAAGTAAAACCAATCTCTTTTGTGGATTTGTCCAGCCCATCCCTCGATTCAGATCGGGACGCTGACCAGATATCCCGCCTCGGGATGCGTGTTGAGGCGCCCTCTGTTTCCACGGGTTGCACCCGCGGTTACCCACGAGCTATCCCTGCCGGGATATTTTGTGTGGACGTTTCCAGACCATCCCTCGGTATAGATCAGAGCGTCGATCGGGTTTTTGCCTCGGGATGTGTGTGTTAGGATACTCAAACTCCCCGACATAATTGTGTCGGGGCTGTGGTGCGACAGGCCTTCAGCCTGTTCTTTCCTCGCGGCGCGGGAAAAATGGTGTTCTAATCTGTGTACAGATGCGTCGCGCACCACCCACCGTGGACCCTGTCATTCCGACTAAGAGAGCGGAGCGAACGCATGGAGGAATCTTTTTAAATATGGCAGCTGCTTATCGTATAGAATCTTGAAATCAATGCAAGAAGTAAAACCAATCTCTTTTGTGGATTTGTCCAGCCCATCCCTCGATTCAGATCGGGACGCTGACCAGATATCCCGCCTCGGGATGTGTGTTGAGGCGCCCTCTGTTTCCACGGGTTGCACCCGTGGCTATTCACGTTATATCCTTTCAGGATATTATCTAGGATGGATTTTTTTTATAAGAATCAGAACAGTGCTAAAAATTTAGCCACAACCGACGCTGGCACAGGGATTGTGCATCATTTTCCAGGCTGAAAGCCTGATACAACAGAGCCCGGGGCAGCGCCCCGGGAGACAGAAATGCGCAAGACCGGGCAGGCTGAAGGCCTGTAACAGGGAGATTTTTCCAAACGTAATTTCACTTCTTTAAAAACCAATCTCCTTTGTGGATTTGTCCAGCCCATCCCTCGATTCAGATCGGGGCGCTGACCAGATATCCCGCCTCGGGATGTGTGTTTCGTAGCCGTCCGTTTCCACGGGTTGCACCCGCGGTTACCCACGAGCTATTCCTGCCGGGATATTTTGTGTGGACGTTTCCAGACCATCCCTCGGTATAGATCACAGCGTTGATCGGGTTTTTGCCTCGGGATGTGAGTGTTGCGCTACTCAAACTCCCCGGGCACCCGAAAAGACTATCAAAAATGTCAGTCAATATACATTTCCTCAAACATTCGGACACTTTCATCGGTGCCGGCTACAATAACTTCATCATCATCCCGGAATTTGAATTTATCTGGATCCAAAGTAGTTATTTTTTTTCCTTCCCTGATAACAGCAAGAATAGTGCAGCCCGTTTCAGCACGGACATTACTTTTGGCCAGAGTTGTTCCAGACAGGTTTCCGGCAGGCAATTGCAGGAGGTTAATCTGTTTTTCAGCTGCTAATG
>CAYVBJ010000109.1:0-5409 GCA_964449075.1 uncultured Balneolaceae bacterium | reverse complement strand
CACAAGCTCACAAGCTCACAAGCTCACAAGCTCACAAGCTCACAAGCTCACAAGCCTAAACCATCTGCAGGCATAAGCGGAAAGAAGAAAATGCCGATACTCATCATGAGCTTATTCGGTACTCGAAAAAAATGCTTAAACATTTTTATGTTACTGTTCCTGGGATTCTTTTCTGTTTCGGCTGGAACTTTACAGGCTCAAACTACAGGCTGTCCGGATTGGTCCATTTGTATAGAGACAGATCCCGAGAATTGTGAACTAACAGAAATTAGCCTTAATGGCTTACAGGGTGAAAATATTGCTGGTTTGTTTTTGGATATACAAGTAGGGAATCCAAATGTAACTATTGATGCATCAGCCACTTTAGCAGCATTTCAAAGCACAGATATAGGAATGCACCCTTGGTTTTCTTCGTCAGCCACCGTTCCAATTGCTATTGTTGGAAATACGATAAGAATAAAATATGTGGCTACTGGCACAAATGCCAATCCTTATTCTGTCACGGAAGAATGTTTGGCGTTGGGAACGATTATATTGGATGAAATTGAAACCTGTGATGATAGTTTTGATCCATTAATCACTATCACCTCCTCTGACCCCTTTTCAATTTCTCCTTTATATTTGGGTGCTGATATCATGTCAGCTACTGCTTGTCCAACCTTCACCTTGGACTGCCCCTGCTCCCAGGATATTTGTCCAGATGATTGGGGAATTCGCTTTGTGGAAACGGGTGAATGTGATCGTGTGCGGGTATCAGTAAGAGGTTTGGGAGGTGAGGACTTGGCTGGCATGACAATGAACATCAATTTAGATCCAAACATTCCCGCAATTGATCAACAAGCGACACAAGCCTCTTATCAAAATTCTTGGTTTGCGACTCGGCCATGGGATGTCAACCAAATCACCTTCAATGGCAATCAAATCACGGTTTCTCTTGTGGACTTATCTGGAAGTTATCCTGTTCAGAATAACGATGCATTTTTAATGGATATTTACTTTGAAGCAGAGCCTGGAGAATGTTATAGTTTTTCAGAGCCCACTTTGAATTTTGGATTGTCCGGTGTGCGAATAGGCGACAATTTTGGAGATTCTGAGCGTTGCGACCTGCCTGGGTTAATTGGCTCTGGTTTTGAAACTTGTTGCGAATCGGTTACGCTTTCAGGCAATGTGTTGCGCTCACCTGCCGGGCCCGCCTGCGATGAAGGGATTAATTATGGATTTCCGGGAGGAACTGTTGAAGTTAGTTCTACGACCAGTTATTTTAATAAAACACTGGTTACAGACCCGGATGGATCCTATACAGTTGAAGTGTTTCCCAACCAAACATATACGGTTCGTCCGGATTATACAAGTGACTTTTTAGATTTATGTGGAGTAAACTCAGCTGATATTGATGAAATCCGAGATGTTATTTTAGGTGTAATCCCTTGTTTTCCAAATCTTGATGTTGCGAATGCAGCAGCAGATATATCTGATGATAATAATAATGTAAGTACGTTCGATATATTATTGATTCAACAATGGATTTTGGGATTTCCTTCTTCCTCTAATAATGATGTTTGGCGTTTTATGACCAATGACGATTATCTAATCGATTTTGCTGGATCTCCTGCCTGTCCCGGGCTTTCCGTTCCTACTTACGATAGAGAGGACATCGTTCCAGTTATCAACTCTCCGGTGACGAGTGATTTCCGAGCTATAAAAATGGGTGATGTCGATGGAACTTGCACGCAATGTATTGACCCTAATGCCATCATGGGTGGTCGCGATATCGATTTGATTGCTAAGTGGAACAGGGAGCGTAATGTTTTGGAGTTCTCACTGGATGACCCTTTATTAGACGGAATTACTGTTTTAGCAGCTGCAGTAGACGGTTTCGGTCTCAGGGATAATGCAAAATTGTCCTTTACATCAGATGATGAGCTATTAGTTTCTGGAAAAGGAACCAAAGGCGTAGGCATGGTCTGGACCTCTACTGAGCAGTTTGGTACCTCATTGAACGCCCATGAAACCATCATGGAGATAGAAGTAGACCCATCCATACAGCGAATTGAAGAATTCAATTTACATTTGAATGTAGGCGAAATGATGATGAATGGGAAGCGCTATTTATTTAATCTGATTGTGGAAGAGAAGGAATCAGCGCGTAAAGACGAAGAATGGAGCATTTATCCCAATCCAGCTACAGAGTTTATTCATATTCGAAGTTCTAATGGGCAAGCCCAAGTGGATATGGATTTGGAAATCATAAATACGAGTGGTCAATCTGTGTATAGAAAAGTTGGTGTGAACCTTCATAAAGACGGCAATCGAATAGCTATTCATGAGTTGCCATCCGGCATGTTTATCCTTCGATTGCATACAGCAGATAAAGAGATACAATTGCCCTTCGTAAAAATAAGGCCGTAATATGATAAAACGGATTTTATTAATATTGAGCGTTTGGGGCTGTGTAAGTAGCCTCAACGCTCAATCTTTAATAGGTGTTACTTTAGATCCGGATGTTTTTGATTTGTTTCATATGTTAGAGATGGATCTGGATGATTGCACGAAAGCTGATACCATCGTTAGTTACTTTAGACTTGGTGGTACAGGAGATATGGTCTGCGGTCCTGATAGTAATTTTTATGTTGTGCACGGTGGTCCAGAATTAACATTGGTGAGGGTTGATCGTCAAAGTGGTGCTGTGGAGGATTTAGTGGAATTTCCATTTCCTGTTGGTGGCAACGTTTCTGCCATGGCATTTCGTCCGAATGGGGACTTGATACTGGGTGCAACGGGCCCCATTCGTTTTGCCGTATATAATATTTATACTGAAGAATTTACAGAGGAATATCCGGTTTTCAACTCTATTCCCGGGGAACTTGGATCTATTGGTTATTATAGGGGGCGATTATTCGGCACGAATTCGACGACCGGCATCTTTGAGATTTTTCTGGAAGAGGATCGTATTGAAGTCATCGCCAATCAGCCGGCTGGATTAGGGCTTTTTTTTGGCATGCAAATTTATGAGGAGGATTGCGGCAAACCTATTTTCGCCTTATCTTACGAACCGGATTATAGTGTCACTTATTACTATTTAGATGAGGATCGCTTTGAGTTGCAATGCACCTATCCTACATTTCCGCCCTCTGATGGGGCAGAGTTGTTTTTTGGCATCACCAGATATGATGAAGCTAGCGGCTTTTTACCCTGTCGGGATACTATAGATTTAGATGGCGATGACGCCACAGCCACGGGCTTTGATTATGCGGGTGTATTGGATTGCGGGGAGCAGCGTACTCCGGTAGCGCATAGGTCAGCAGCTGTATATGGGGCAAATCCGATGGACTCAATACGGATTGTATTGGAAAACAGGCCGGATGGGGCCGATGAATATCTAGCAGCTCCGGATTTGAATCCCTTGACGATTTCGGGCAGCGGAAGTGAGGAAATACTAGCAAAAGGGCCGGCTATTTTTCAAAATTACGAAGCCTGGCTGCAGCTGGTAGAATATGTAAATACTTCCGGTAGTCCGACCCCCGGAGAACGGCGCATATCGGTAATTGGCTATTACAATTTCGGTGAACGAACGGATACGGCGGTTGCGCGCATCAATGTGTTTGGTGGAGGTGGTGCCCAAGCTGGAGAAGATAGGAGTTTGGAATTTTGTCCAGATGAGCGCAGTATTGATTTGAATAATTTTTTGCGCAATGCCGATTCCGGCGGGAGTTGGAACCCGGGCAATTTGGTTGAGCTCGATCCAAATAATAGCGGCGACTATCTTTATATTATTTCAGACAGTTGCAGTACAGACACCGCGCGATTAGAGGTGTTTATTTGGCCGGGTCCGGAGGTACGTCTGGAAGGTCCGAACCAGTTGTGTGCAGGGGAACAAGGGATATTGTCTCTCGAGGGAGACATCGATCCGGTAGACAGTTTAGTTTGGAATACGGGCAGTATCGATAGTTCCATTGTGGTCGATCAGACTGGTTGGTACAGTGTGCAAATTTGGTATGGCGAAGATTGTCGATGGTCGGATAGTTTATTTGTAGAAGTAAATGATGAATTAGCCTTTTCGGATAGCAGTTTGCTTTGTGTAGGAGATACCTTGCTATGGCGAGGGCAACCCATAACCCAGGGTGGTGTCTATGAAGAGCGCTCGTCTGGGGGTACAGGCTGCGACACCCTTTTTACACTCGATGTTGAAGAACGGATGGGGGTTGAGCTTACAGAAGATATTGCCTTATGTGAAGGCGAAGGTCGCACGATCTATGGAGTGGATATTGATACGGTGGGTGAATATCGGTTCACCCTTTCCTCTGGCATGGCCTGTGACACACAAGTCATTGTCCGGGTGGAGCGAAGAGAGGCGATTTCACTGGAAGTTGAAGGTACGGTATGTGCAGGAGAGGTGTTTGATTTTCGTGGAGAGGCCTATGGACTTGGTGGTCCCTATGAGATCGTGAGTGAAGTAGAGGATGGCTGCGATACGGTATGGCAGTTGTGGGTGTATGAAGAACAGTATGAGGAATTATCGATTCAGGGTCCTGAGCGGCTGTGTGCCCTCCGAGCGGATCTAGAGGTAGTCGGTATACCGGATGCAGAGCTGAATAGTTCGAGTTGGAATACAGGAGCCATGGGATTGCGTACGACCATTGATGAGCCGGGCGTATACCGCTGGGAAGGTGAGTCCCAAAATGGGTGTGTGTATATCGTGGAGCGGGAAGTTGCCGAGTGCACTCTCTGCGAGGTGGCGATTCCAAATGTATTTAGCCCCAATGGGGATGGGATAAATGATGTATTTGAAATAAGTAGTTCATGTGAGTTGATCGATTTTCGAGCACAGATTTTTGATCGCTGGGGCAATCAGATTATTGAGAGTGTACAACCTGATGCGATATGGAATGGCCGGGATTATCAGCCGGGCGTATATGTGTACCGCATCAGCTACAAAGAGGAAACCGAGCAGGGCTTGGTTGAGAAAATCGAGAATGGCACGGTAACATTGGTGCGGTAGGGAAGTCTCTGTGAAAGCTAAAAAAGAAGAAAATATTGGGTAAGAAAAATGAGACAATAAGCTTATACGTGTACTGGAGTGTCATTAGCTCATGGTTACTTTTAGGTCATCTTAAAACGTTGGTCTAAGCGATGAACTAAGCTGCATAAAAGTGCTCGATAAGAAAAAACTAATTTATTAATGGGCATTCAGCAACTCACCCTCCATCGGTAGGAGTAAGCGGCCTGGCCGTAAGTCTTGAATGTGTTCAGCAAAAAAGGCGTTAGGGGCTTTCCCATATACATATTCTTCAGCAGCAAATCGTTCGTCCCAAAAGGTAGGCATGTTTTCATATTTACATTTTGAACAGTGATGAAATGGAAAAGTTGCCCGGTGTGCTGCTTAACATCTGGAGATCATTTCTATGAGAC
>CAYVBJ010000108.1:0-5498 GCA_964449075.1 uncultured Balneolaceae bacterium | reverse complement strand
TCAGGTACCCATGTCGGTTACACAAGTGGCTAGGCAGAAGTCGCACAAAAGGAAATTGACCGAACTGCGGAAGCGTTGGAAAACTCTTACTATAGAACAACGGAAACTACTCGCTGAAGGCGACACGAATGAGAAAAAATTGATAGCATTCCTGGCTGTGCTCAAGACATATGAAATTGCAGTTCGATTTGTCGAAGAGGAAGTAATTCACGCTTTCAGGAATACTCCGCATAAAATAACCTACCATGACTTTGATAGATATATCCTAAGGTTGGAGGAAGAGTATCCTGACTTGAAAAACCGATCTGAGGCTACATTTAATAAGATACGCAGTAGGATTTTCGGCATGATGAGAGAGGTTGGCATGTTCGAGAAAAAGCAATCATTCAAATTACACCGTCCTTATTTACCTGTCGCCTTTAAGCATGCAGTACAGGCTGATGAAGAGGCAAAACTTATTTGGTTTTTACATGAGCAATGACAAACACATTATAGAGCGTTTTGAGAGGATGTTCGAGCTTGTATCCAGAGAGGAATTCTTGGATCGAAAGCTGATTGGAGGAAATATCCCATTTTATATTTTTGACTATAAAATTGAAAGTGAACAGGTAGTAGACGAACAAGTAATTGCCTTGCATAAACGGCTGAAAGCAGAGGGTATCCCAACGCAAGTAGTGGATCTGTTTGATTTGTGCTGCACGGTCATCGACAGCCACTTTGGTTTACAGAAATTTATCGCTTTAGAAAGCAAATTTCCCAGCGAAAAGTTCCTTTCCAGATTACGTTCAACGATAGATATAGATTCTCGCTTCATACCTGCTATCCAAGCTGAATTTGGACAAGGAGAAACAAAAATACTGCTCATAAAAGGAGTATCGAAAGTATATCCAATGATCAGAGCCAATGAGTTATTAAACCACTTAACAGATGCGCTGGAAAGCATTTCTACTATCGTGTTTTATCCAGGGACCTACAAAGGTCGACAGCTGACACTTTTTGATAGGATACCTGATCAAAAATACTATCGAGCGCACCCCATTGATGAATTAAAAATATGATAATGAAATTTCATAATCTTTTTGAAAAGGACATACATCGTGAAATCGAAACAGTCATTAAGGCTGAGGATGATCGTTTTATTTCCAATGAAATCACTGAGTATGTCATAACCAAGGATATTCAGAAAAAACTGAAACCTTTGTTTTCTGAATATAATAAAGGCGCAAGCAAGAACGGTGTATGGATTTCTGGCTTTTTTGGGTCGGGTAAATCGCACTTGCTTAAAATTCTATCTTTCGTGCTTAAGAACATGGAGCATGATGGATATAAAGTGGGAGATCTGTTTGCTGAAAAGATCGAGGATGATGAGATATTAAAGGCGGATATTCTGAAGGCGGTCAAACAAGAAGCCGATTCCTTGATTTTCAATATAGATAAGCAGTCTGACACTCATGCTCGAAATTCTGATGACCCACTCGTTAGTATTTTCTATAAAGTATTCTATGATCACCTTGGCTTATATGGACACATAAGACATTTAGCTCAATTTGAGTATTGGTTGTACAAGTCTGATGAATTTGAAAAATTCAAGAAGGAGTTCAGAGAATTCTCTGGTGATGATTGGGAAGATAAAAGAAACGACTATTGGGATCCTGAGATCAATGAATATATTACTCAGGCACTTTCAAAAGTCAAAGGTCGCCCTGCGCAAGAGTATTCAGATATCATAGAGGTTCAAGAAAAGGACTTGAATCTATCGATTGATCAATTTGGTCAATTGATTAATGATCACCTAGATCGAAAAGGGCCGAATGCTCGAATGAATATTTTCATCGATGAGGTGGGACAATACATTTCAGACAATGTTAAGCTCATGCTGAATCTGCAAACCATTGCGGAGACTCTCGCTGAGGCTACAAATAACAGAGTTTGGGTCTTCGCTACAGCACAAGAGGATATTGAGGCAGTGGTGGGTGACAATACGGCTATCAATCAGGACGAATTTGCTAGAATACAAGGACGTTTCAGTATCAGGGTTCCATTGACGAGGTCTAATGTGGATGAGGTGGTCTCGATTCGCTTATTGAAAAAAGACGAAAAGGGAGAAGAACTCTTGAGTCAAGTCTGGAGAGAAAAACATGCCTCACTGGAAACAATGCTTAGTTTTTCAGGAGAAGGTATTCAGTTCAGGACTGATTTTTCTGAGAATAGATTCACAAATATTTTTCCATTTGTATCCTACCAGTTTGATCTTTTTCAGCAGAGTATTATGACATTATCGGATCATGCTGCTTTTCAGGGAAAAGCGCAATCTGTGGGTGAGCGATCAATGTTGGGGGTATTCCAACATGTATTGAAATCCATAGACGAAAAGGCAAAACCTGTAAAGAACACCTTAGTTCCATTTGACCAACTTTTTGATGGTATTAGAACCAGCCTGCGTGGAAATATTCAGAGGCAGATATATTTAGCTGAGGATAACAAAGAAGACAACCAATTTGCTATAAGAGTATTGAAAGCACTACTACTCGTCAAATACTACAATCAATTTAAAGCGGACTTGCACAACCTCAGTGTGCTTTTAATCGACGACATGGAGGTTGACCTTGATAAGTTAAGAGAGAGGCTGCAAATAGCCTTAAATGAGCTTGAGCAAGAGGTTTATATACAGAGAAATGGTAATTATTATGAATTCCTGACTGATAAGGAGAAAGATATACAAGAAGAAATCAGGCAAACTACCGTGGATAATGCACGTGTTCAGGAAGTACTAGGCAGCATGATTTTTGAGGAAGTGATCAACAGCAATAAAATTACTGCAGGCCCTCTCAATGTATCCTATTCATATACAAAGAAAGTAGATGGCACTTCAATTGGTAGAGAAAGTGAATTAGGAATTGAGATTCTTACACCTCTTCATGATAAATATGATGAAGACAACTTTGCAAGCAGGGCAAGTATGATTAATCAGGAAAATATGCTTATCAGACTTGATGATCGCATGAGTCTGATAGATGATGTGAGAATGTTCTTAAAATCACGATTATATATCAATCAAAAAAGAGGGCAGGGAGGTATTGATGTTGAAGTTGAAAAGATTCTTCGAATTCAAGAGTCGCTTAATGAAGAAAGGAGAAGGAATATTGTTTCCAGCCTGAGAGAGCTAGTAGGGCACAGCCAATTCTATTGTAATGGTACTTTATTGGAAATAACTCCTGGAAATGATGGCAAAGCGAAAGTAGTTGAAGGCTTTAACCAACTCGTCTCGAAGGTCTATTCGAGTTTGAGTTATGTATCTAATATTCCATCCACGGAAGAAGGAGTAAGACAAGCCATGTCAGCAGATGCAGATGATCTATTCAAGGATAACGAATCAGGATTGAAAGATGCTGAAAGACAAGTATACCAATATGTAAAGTTGCTTAATAATCAAAACCAAAGGCTTCCTTTAACGGATTTAAAAAATCAGTTTACATCGAAACCATACGGATGGCCAGAAATGTCATTATGGGCAGTGTTGGTCAGGCTTTATAAAAAAGCCATGGTAGAGCCCCTGGAAAATGGAGCATATTTGAATAGCGAGGAGTTTTTGGAATGTATTCTTAATACACGCCATCACCCAACAACCATTTTACAGCCTCAGGCTAAAATTGAGCAAACCGATGTGAACCGCATAAAGGAATTCTATAACAACCTTTTTGATGTTGGTTGTTCTTATTCTGAGCCTAAAGAAATTGCTAACTCGTTTTTTGATAAACTAGATCAACTGATTTCAAAGGTGGAAAACCTGAAAACACTGAAATCCAGTATCCCTTTTTTAGAGAAATTAGATGATTTTCATGACGACTTGCGCGAACTAAAAAGATTGAATCGAAATGACCTTTTTGATCAGGGCCTCAAAAATGAAGATGCTGTCCTTAACTTTAAAGTAGATCATTGGGAGCCTATTCAATCATTTATGCACGGCAGCCAAAAAGAAATTTATGACAAGGTAATGCAAACCCTGAATAGTGATGCGACGAATCTAAAATATGTCTCAGAGGACCTCATGGATAAGTTAACAGCATTGAAGGAAGATGATACACCTTACAGGGGAGATATAGTCAGAAATGCCAAAGAGGCTCATGACCAGATTAAAACGAAAATAAAAGAACAGCTTGAAAAATACAGACTTGATGCACGAAGACGAATAGAGGTAAACCTCAATCAACTCCAGCAGGAAACACTGGATTCAGAAATACCAGAAAACGAGAAAGAGCAACTATTTAAGCCTTTCAAAAACCTAAATGACCAGATAGAAAAGGAAAGGTACATTGCAAACCTGAAAGAATATTCAGATAGAGCAGATTCCTTACTCGTCCAGCAATTAAATCTGCTACCTGAGATTCAAGCTAAATTGAATGAGAAAGAAAGTAGAGTGGCTTCAGAACCCAAACCTGAATACATACAGCTTTCCAATATGCCAATAAGTAATAAAAAACGTGTATTGAAAACGAGGGAGGAAGTCGAGGAATATACGGAAGAGCTAAGGCAAGAGCTATATAAACAAATAGATCTAAACAGAAGAATACATATATAAATCTTTTTATGGCTATTGATACAAATCAACTAAAGAAATTTGCTCCTAGAGCAAGAAAGAAGTTATTGAAACTGATCACTAATAAGATCGACTTTGTCTTGGAAGCAGACACGCCTGAATTACGCGAGAAGCAAAAAGCGATTAAACAACTTCGTGAACAAATCAAAGTGGAAGGGAAAGAGCAGACAGTAGAAATGGTGGCCTACACTTGGTTCAACCGTTTTGTTGCTCTTCGTTACATGGATGTGAATGATTATCAACCATTGGGAATATCTATTATTTCTGGAAGGGAGGAAAGTCAAACTCCTGAGTTATTATCTCAGGCTTTAGGAGGCACGATTACTCAGGAATTAAAAGTAGACAGAAATAAAATCTTTGACCTATTACAAGGTAAGCTGGCTAGTCCCAATCCGCAAGCAGAGGTATATTCCATGCTTTTAACTGCATCATGTAATCACTTACATAACACGTTTCCATTTCTTTTTGAAGAAATCAATGATTACACGGAATTACTATTGCCTGATGACCTCTTGAGTACGCAATCAATTTTAGCGGAAATAAGGAAGGCAATTACTTCAGAAAATTGCAAAGAAGTAGAAGTGCTTGGGTGGCTGTATCAATTCTATATTTCAGAGAAGAAGGATGAAGTATTTGCATCTAAGGGAAAAGTTAAGAAAGAAGAAATTCCAGCTGCTACACAGTTATTCACACCGCGTTGGATTGTAGAGTATATGGTGCAAAATACAGTGGGGAAGCTCTGGATGTTAAACAATCCCAATTCGAACTTGAAAGAACATATGGAGTATTACATCGAAACAGATGTGACTGCTGAAGACGTACTCACAATTAATAAACCCGAAGAGCTAACGTTGCTCGACCAAGCCTGTGGTTCGGGACATATTTTGGTGTACGGCTTTGA
>CAYVBJ010000107.1:0-5650 GCA_964449075.1 uncultured Balneolaceae bacterium | reverse complement strand
AAACCGCCGCCACCGCTAAATCCACCAAAGCTTCCGCCACCACCGCCAGAACTAAATCCGCCGCCTCCCCATGTATGGACACCACCGGATCCAATCGTGTGCCTCCTTCGCCGGCCGCCGCGGCCACCGCTCTTCGACCTAAGTATTGAAATAATCACTGCCACAATAAAAATTATCATAAAAATTACAGGGAACGGTGATTCACCATCACTGCTTTGGGCAATCGCCTCATATTCACCGGCTGCCGCCATCATTACAGCAGTAGTGGCCTGATCCAGTCCACCGTAAAAATCACCCTTTCGAAAACTGGGTTGTAAAACATCACGCACAATCCGCCCGGCAATGGCATCCGGAACAGCACCTTCAAGTCCATATCCCACCTCAATCTGCATTTCCCGTTCATTGGGTGCAATTAAAAACAGAACCCCGTTTTGCCGGTCGCCTTCCCACATTCGCCAGCTGTTAAACAGCGTGGTCGCAATCTCCTCACGTGGATATCCCTGCAAGCTTTCAAGAGTTGCAATAGCAATTACATTGGAAGTACTGTCCCGGTAGGTTCTCAATTTTTGTTCCAGCACACTACGCTGGCTTTCAGACAGGATTTTTGCAAAATCATTCACATGTCCGACCGGCCGTTCAGGCAGATCCTGTGAAAGAGCCGCGTCCGGAACCACAAAGATTCTGAAAAACAGTATAAATGCAATGGAAAATAGTCCGGCAGTTTTTATAGGTATATTCATTCTTTTTGATCATCTTTTGCTTCGCGGTTATCCCGGAAACTGATTTCATTATCAAGCTCATTTGGATCCGTGCCATCCGATGGAAAAAACTGTTTCAGCTTTACCCCGATATCTTTAACCACACTCTCAATTCCCTCTTCAAACTTCTCCTGTTTAAATTTTGAGATAAGTTTGGCTATTTCATCCTGCCAGAAGTCGTTGCCCACTTTTTCACTGATGCCGGCATCCCCGTAAATTGCCACCTTCCTATCTTTGGTTGCAATGTAGAGAATCACACCGGTCTGTCCTTCAGTCTCATCCATTTTTAACTCATAGAACAACTTCTTTGCGCGATCAAGCGGATCTTTTTTGCATGTAAACTCAAGATGAACCCGTATCTCACCGGTTGTTCCCGCCTCAGCCCGGCTGATGGCAGATACAATTTTCTTCTCATCTTCTTCGGAAAGAAACTCACGTTTCGGCATTCTGAAACCTCATTTAAAAATTAACTTCCGGTGCAGTATCAGCACCCTGCTGAGATTGGAAATAGGCTTTGGTCTCAAAACCAAGCACATTAGCAAACATACTGGCCGGAAATCTGCGCGTAGTCGTGTTATACTCCTGGGCAGCCTGGTTAAACCGCATACGTTCGGTGGAAATCCGATTCTCCGTTCCCTCAAGCTGCACCTGCAGGTCCCTGAAATTCTGATTGGCCTGGATTTCAGGATATCGTTCCACCGTTACCAGTAACCTTGAAAGCGCCCCGGACAACTGATCCTGAGCCTGCTGGAACTGCTGAAATGTAGCCGGGTTGTTCAAATCGCCTGCATCGATGTTCATGGATGTGGCCCTGCTTCTGGCCTCCACCACCTGAGTGAGAGTTTCCTGTTCAAAATCGGCAGCACCGCGGACGGTACTTACCAGGTTCGGAATTAAATCTGCCCGCCGCTGGTATTGGTTCTCCACCTGCGCCCACGCCTGGTTAACGCCCTCCTCTTTTTCTATTAATGTATTATTAACGCCAACACCGTAAAAAACCAACAGTGCAGCAACTCCCAAAGCAATCCATATTTTAATATTCATAATCTTATTACATTATTTTTTAAATCAGTGCAAATATACGAAAACGATGATGAAATGATGCAGTTGAAATTGTGGCTAAAGCCATTTTTGTGAAGGATCCTTTTCCGTCAGCTGAAGCAGACGGCAATGGATGCAGCTCAAGCAGACGGCAATGGATTTGGGGGCGAATAATTTATTGCATAATATCAAGATTAACCTCATGATGTTTAAATCTCCATCAATTTTATATTCCCCTCCCATCTCCTTATCTTTCAAATCAAAAAATAATGAACCCATCTTTTATCTATTTCGATCTGGATAATACGCTTCTTGATCACAATTCGGCCGAAGAGAAGGCCCAGCAGACTATTTATGAAAACAACCCGGAGCTGCAGACGGTTACTATGAACCAATGGCTGGAAACCTATCAGGCCATCAATCATCAGCTTTGGCTCAAATATCAGTCCGGTGAAATTGACCGTTTTGAATTGCAGCGATCCCGGTTTCACGATTCGATGGCGGAACTTGGAATGGATACCGTCCGCAGTAATGACATTGGTGACAGTTACATGCAAAATTACCGGGAGTACTGGAACTGGATTGAGGGAGCGAAAGAGGCTCTTGAAGTGATCAGCCAAAAGTATCAGACCGGAATTATCACAAACGGATTCAGAGAGACCCAAAACCTGAAATTTGAGAAATTGAATATCCGTAAATATTGCAGTCACCTCGTTATTTCTGAAGAAGTTGGTGAGCTGAAACCCCATCCGAAAGTATTTGATCACGCAACCGAACTGGCCGGTGTGGAACGGGATCAGATACTCTATATCGGTGATTCCCACTCCTCCGATATCACCGGCGGCTACAATGCCGGCTGGAAAACCGCCTGGTACACAGGTAAAATCAGCAGAAACGGTGAAGCTAAAATTGCTGACCTTGAGTTTGATAATTTTGATGATTTGATTGAGTTTTTGGATAATAAATAGTTGGACGGACACACCCCTCGTTCGGCGCAAGCACCCGCTGGGTGTTACGCCTCACATTTCCCCTCTCGAGAGGGGATTTTTGACCTTGCCCTCTCAAAGATTTGAGTTTCAAAAAAGATCCTCCTCTTGTTGAAGCTTTTGCGAAATCCCAAGGGCGCATGTATCGGGATGAGGAGATGTGAGATCGTGCTTTAACAATGATTCTTGAATTAAGAATAGCTCCCCTCTCGAGAGGGGAAATACCTTCCATAACGCCGCCAGGCGGTTATGGTGGGTGAGGGGTGTGTTCCTGCAATCAAGAAAATCTCAACCTTTCGGCTTCAGTTGCAAAACCGTATTCTCAATTGTACACAACACACTATCTAAATTGCGAAATACCTCCCGGTCATCAAACCGGAGAAGCTGCACCCCCAAATCACTTAGACATTCTTGCCTGACTAAATCACGACGAGAAGCTTCTTCAGTAAAATGAGAATATCCATCCAGTTCAATCCCCAGGTACAGCTCACAACAAAAGAAATCGATGATATACCGGTCCACCGGCCGCTGCCGATGAAAATCGAAACCGTACATCTGTTTACCCTTCAAATACTTCCATAAAAGAATTTCGCTTTTCGTGCTGTTCTTACGCAGAAATCTTGCTTTTTCTACCAGGTGAGGGTGGTATGGGATGATTGGACGTCTCATCTTTTTTTTGAGTTTTAAATTGTGTTTTTGGTGGGATTTGCTGCTATGCTTGCGGACACACCCCTCGTTCGGCTCAAGCACCCGCTGGGTGTTGCGCCTCACATATCCCCTCTCGAGAGGGGATGTTTGACCCTGCCCTATCGAAGATTTGAGTTTCAAAAAGCTCCTCCTCTTGTTGAAGCTTTTGCGAAATCCCAAGGGCGCATGTATTGGGATGAGGAGATGTGAGATCATACTTTAACAATGATTCTTGAATTAAGAAAGCTCCCCTCTCGAGAGGGGAAATACCTTCCATAACGCCGCCAGGCGGTTATGGTAGGTGAGGGGTGTGTTCCTGCGACGGCTCAAATCCAACCACCAAAAAAAATCCGGGCACAGCTCAATCCCCAAATCCAATAATTGAGCGTGCCCGGGAGTAGCGCCTTGTTGAATAGTCAGGGCATTTATTTTATGCACCTGACTGTATGAACAAAAATCCGGCGATTCCTTACACTTTTTTTTGAATTTTTTTACAGTGAATTATTCAGAGCTATTCTCATCCAACAAAAATGATAAATGATTCAATTAAGGATTGTAAAAACAACATCGGTAAAATTTCTTTTCCATTGGAAGCTCAGGAATTTGTATTTTCTGCTGAATTTAATGCTCAGAAAATCCAAACGCGCAAAATGTCCGACAGAACAGTACAAGAACCACAGGTAACTCTCGAACTGGCCAACGATCACGGTCTGAATAAAGAGGAATTTGAAGCGATAAAACAACACCTTGGACGAACACCAACCTTTACTGAACTGGGCGTCTACTCCGTGATGTGGAGTGAACACTGTTCCTACAAAAATTCAATTCTTGAGATCAAAAAATTACCGCGAGAAGGTGATCAGCTTTTGGTTGAGGCCGGCGAGGAGAATGCGGGACTGGTGGATATCGGCGATGGCCTGGCTTGTGCCTTTAAAATTGAGAGTCACAATCACCCCTCGGCAGTTGAACCCTACCAGGGAGCGGCAACGGGTGTAGGCGGAATTCACCGCGATATTTTTACCATGGGTGCACGCCCGGTCGCCTGCCTCAATTCACTGCGTTTCGGAAATATGGATAACCCGCGCGTACGCTACCTGCTCGATGGTGTGGTGAGGGGAATCTCAGATTATGGCAACTCTTTTGGTGTGCCCACTGTTGGCGGAGAGATCTATTTTGATGATGCCTATGAAGGAAATCCCCTGGTTAACGCGATGAGTGTGGGAATAGTAAAAGCCGGTGAAACAGCTTCTGCCATTGCTTCAGGAATTGATAACCCGGTTATTATCGTAGGCTCAAGCACTGGTCGCGATGGTATCCACGGTGCTACGTTTGCATCCGAAGAGATCAGTGAAGAGAGTGAAGCTAAACGGCCAAGCGTTCAGGTCGGCGATCCGTTTACCGAAAAACTACTCCTGGAAGCTACACTCGAAGCCCTGAAAACAGGAGCGATTGTCGGTATCCAGGATATGGGGGCGGCCGGTATTGCATGTTCTTCGTCAGAAATGACAGCCAAAGGCGGTGTGGGAATGGAAGTCGATCTCGATAAGGTACCCATGCGTGAAGAAGGCATGACAGCTTACGAACTGCTGCTCAGTGAGAGCCAGGAGCGAATGCTAATCGTGGCCGAAAAAGGCCGGGAACAGGAGGTGATCGACATTTTTAAAAAATGGGATCTGAATGCGGTTACCATCGGAAAAGTTGTGGAAGGCTTTGAAGTCACTTATTGGAAGGAAGGAGAAATCAAGGCAAAGATCCCTGCCGGTTCGCTCTGCCTGGGTGAAGGTGCTCCCCAATATGTGCGTGAAGCTGAGCGTCCGGCCTACCTCGACGCCCTGCAGAATTTCGATCTGAAATCGCTCGAACATCCCGATAATCACAGTTCAATACTTGGAAAATTACTTGGTTCACCGAATATCGCATCCAAACGATGGGTATTTGAACAGTACGACACGATGGTGCGCACTAACACTGTAAACGGACCGGGGGCATCAGATTCGGGAGTGATCCGGATCAAAGGTACAAATAAAGGGCTGGCCTTGAAAACAGACTGTAACGGCAGGTACATCTACCTGAATCCAAGGCGCGGCGGACAAATTGCTGTGGCCGAAGCGGCCCGTAATGTGGTGTGCAGCGGAGCCAAACCACTTGCCATTACGAACTGCCTCAATTTTGGAAATC
>CAYVBJ010000106.1:0-5835 GCA_964449075.1 uncultured Balneolaceae bacterium | reverse complement strand
TTGGTGATTAATGACTCTCCCGCAGACATAGTGTTTGAAAAGGAACACATTATATTACCATCAAAGCTTTTACAAGAAGGAGAAAACAGGGTTGATATCAAATTTGAGGCCGGTACATCTTCCATGAATAGAAACCCGGACTATCTCTACACACTGTTTGTGCCTGATCGTGCCCGAACAGCCTTCCCGCTTTTTGATCAGCCCGACCTGAAAGCCTTTTTTGAGCTTACGCTGGAAATTCCTGATTCCTGGCAGGCTATTTCGAATGCTCCGCTCATGTCAGAAAAAGAGGCGGATTCTACAAGGATTCTCTATTTTTCTCCATCTGACCTGATAAGTTCATATCTCTTTTCGTTTGTTGCCGGGGATTTTGAAAGGGTCACGAAAACAACAGATGGAAGGGAGATGACGATGCTGCATCGCGAAAGTGATGCCGAAAAAGTGGAAAGAAACCTGGACGACATTTTCAGCCTTCACGCGGCCTCCCTTCGCTGGCTTGAAGAGTATACAGGCATACGCTATCCGTTTCAGAAATTTGATTTTGCCCTCATTCCCACATTTCAATACGGCGGCATGGAGCATACAGGAGCAATTCAGTACCGTGCTTCGTCACTATTTTTGGATGAAGATCCCTCCGATTCACAACTTCTTGGCCGGGCCAGTTTGATTGCGCATGAAACTGCTCATATGTGGTTTGGTAACCTGGTAACGATGGAGTGGTTTAATGATGTATGGACAAAAGAGGTGTTTGCAAATTTTATGGCTGCGAAAATCATGAATCCAGGTTTCCCGGAAATCAATCATGATTTAAACTTTCTTTTGCGTCATCATCCATCAGCTTATTCGGTTGATCGTACGGAAGGTGCCAATCCAATCCGTCAATATCTTGGCAACCTGAATGAAGCCGGGCAGATGTACGGGAATATAATTTACAATAAAGCACCTATTATGATGCGTCAGCTCGAATTGCTTACAGGTGAAGAGGTTTTTCGGGAAGGGATGCGTGAGTACCTGGGAAACTACGCTTTTAAAAATGCTACATGGCCTGATCTGATAAATATATTGGATAGAAAAAGCGAACAAAATATTTCTGCCTGGAGTGAGGTATGGGTTAATAGTCCGGGAAGGCCCCATTTTTCAGAAGAGTTAATTACTGGGAATCAAAGTCTGCTTCTCCAGCATGATCCATCAGGGGAAGAGAAAATCTGGCCTCAGAAATTCACCATACTTGAAAATTCCGGTTCAGGTTCCGGCTTTATACCCCATGTTTTGTTGATTGAATCTTATGAAACAGAGATAGATTTCCGGGAAAATCCGGATTATTTTTTCAATTCAGATGGATACGGATACGGTCTTTATCCAACATCACTTGACAATTTATCGTACTGGGAGCAACTGGATGATGTGGCCAAAGGTACTGAGCTCATAAATCTTTTTGAAAATATGCTGGAGCAGAATAATGTGCCACCTGCTGAATATTTTAAAGGATTGTTGAAAATTATTGAGAATGAAGAGAACCAGTTACTTATAAACATGTCTCTCGGACAGCTGCAAACCATTTATTGGGATCTCTTTACCGGGAGTCAGCGGGCAAATATGGGGCCTGAACTTGAAAGCAGATTATGGCAAAAAATGCTTCAGCAGACCGAAAGCAGTAAAAAGAAAATCTTCTTTAAGAGTTTCCGGAATGTGGCGCTTTCAGAGGAACAGGTTCAGAAGGTATATGAAATCTGGAGTGAAGAGAATACCGTAGACGGGCTGAATCTTTCCGAATCCGATTATATCAGCATGGCTGGTGAAATTGCCGTTAAGCGTCCTCATGATGCTGAAAATATCTTATCGGCCCAGCTAAAAAAGATCAAAGACAGTGACCGAAAGCGCCGGTTTGAATTTATCATACCCGCCATTTCACCTGATCCTGAAGTACGTGATCAATTTTTTGAGTCTCTCAGACACGAAGAGAACCGAAAAACCGAATCGTGGGTTTTAAGTGCTTTGGGATACCTGCACCATCCTCTTCGCACCTCTGAATCTGAAAAATACCTGCAGGATAGCCTGGAGTTACTGCAAGAGATACAGGTCACCGGCGATATCTTTTTTCCAAAGCGATGGCTGGATGCAACATTTGGCAGTTACTCTTCAGATAATGCTGTGCGTACGGTTCGAAGTTTCCTTGAAAGCCGCCCGGAATACAATCCACAGCTAAAGATGAAAATTTTACAGGCATCTGATATGATGTTCAGGGCCAACTCAATAAAAGAATCAGCGAGATCAGAAACAGACGGTTGAATCCCAATTAAACTTTGTAAAAAAATCAGCATCCTTTTTTGTAAATCATGATATTTCATTGTTATCTAATCATCTATAAAATGAAATTGTTTTATGCGCATTCCATCCAATCATATTCAGTATTTACTATCATTTCTGCTTCTGACTTTTATAGCAGTATCGCCATATCAAATATCTGCCCAGGAAAAAGGCAATTTTGAACTCGCCGAACGGTTTACCTCCGATAAAATGCAAAAAATGACAGGGAGTACATCTCTTTCTGCCAATTGGATTGAGGATGAAAGTGAGTTCTGGTATGAATGGGAATTTCCCGAAGGAAAAAAGTGGATATACGTGAATGCTGATCGCCAGAATAAACGACCGCTCTTTGATACTGAGGATATGTCAGCTCAGCTATCTGAAATTTTCAACCGGGGATTTAAAGCCCATGATCTCGATTTAAAAGAATTTGATTATGATACGGATCTTGGTCTTTTTACATTTCATATTGATAGTATTCAGTTTAAATACCATGTAGATAGAAGAGAACTTGTGAAAGGTGATTCACTTGAAAAAGAAGTAGATGAACCGTGGGCAACTTATTCACCCGACAGCACATGGATCGCATTTGCAAGAGAACACGATCTCTACCTGATGCGTGCAGATGATCCAGACAGCACTGAAATCCGGCTTACAGGCGACGGAGAGAGATGGTACAGCTTCCAGGCAGATCATGGTGATACCACGTCCACGAAAAGACTGCGTTCAAGAGCCAACTGGTTTGAAGATTCTGAAAAGCTCTATGTAAAAAGACAGGACTGGCGGGAGGTGGATGAATTGTGGGTCATCAATACACTTAAAGAACGTCCCGAGCTTGAAACTTATAAATACAACATGCCCGGTGAGGACAATCACTACCAGGATGAGATCCTTGTTTTTGATGTGAAAAGTAATGAGAGGGTTCAGCTGGATTTGGATAAATGGCCTGATCAATCTCTTGGAGGAGTTTATTTTAATAACGGCGGCATTTTCACGACCGATGAATCAGATTTTCTCTATGTTCTTCGAAGAAACCGCACGTGGGATACGATCGATGTGGTTAAAGCAAACACAACCACAGGTGAATCCGAAGTTTTATGGTCTGAAGAAAGCCACCCCTATTTTAATACCCGTTATGCCCAGCTTGCCATTATTAATGAAGGGGATGAATACCTGTGGTGGAGTGAACGTACAGGATGGGGCCAGCTCTATAGGTACGACTCTGAAGGCAATCTGAAAAACAGGATTACAGACGGACACTTTATGGTCGGTGATATCGCCCAAATAGATACAACTGCACAAACTGTCTATTTTGAAGGGTTCGGACGAGAAGAAGGTGCAAATCCTTACTACTCCCGATACTACAAAATTAAATTTGACGGTTCAGGTATGAAATTGCTTACGCCTGAAGATGCAAATCACTCGTTCAGCATGAGCGATAATGATGATTACTTTGTAAATAACTATTCCCGCCCGGATCTACCCACTAAATCTGTTCTGAGAGACCTTGAAGGCCGCGTGGTTCTGGATCTTGAAGAGACCGATATCAGCCGGATGGAGGAAGCAGGATACAGAAAACCGGAAATCATCAGCGTAAAAGCTGCAGACGGAATGACCGATCTTTATGGTGTGATGTGGAAACCGGCCGATTTCGATCCTGATAAGAAATACCCGGTAATCTCATATGTATACCCCGGTCCTCAGGTTGAACCCTATCCAAGAACATTTAGCCTCAGAGGTTCTGCAGCCCGCGCCCACACCTTGTCACAAATTGGATTTGTTGTTGTATCAATCGGCAACCGCGGCGGAAGCCCGCTTCGTGAAAAATGGTATCATAATTACGGACACAACAATTTGAGGGATTATGCCTTGCCTGATAACCGGGCCGGTATTGAAGAACTGGCTGCAAGGCATTCATATATAGATCTTGACCGCGTTGGAATCTACGGACATTCGGGAGGAGGTTTTATGTCAACCGCCGCACTTTTAACCTACCCGGATTTTTATAAGGTTGCAGTCTCATCTGCCGGAAACCACGATAATAACGTATATAATATATGGTGGGGTGAAGTTCATCACGGTGTTGAGAAAAAAACGAAAACCGTTAAAAAAGAGAACGGTGAAAACAATGAAGATACCGGACTGGAAGATGTGAATAGTGAAACTGAAAAAGAAGAAGTAGAGGAAGTCACATTTGTTTCCGAGATTCCAAAGAACCAGGATCTCGCTGATAACCTGCGAGGCCGCCTGCTGCTCGTTCACGGAGAGATGGATAACAACGTACATCCTGCAAATACCTATCGCATGGCTGACGCTCTAATCAGGGAAGGGAAACGGTTCGATATGATGATCTTTCCCGAAAGCCGTCACGGCTTTGGCAGATACAGTGATTATTTTGAGCGAATGCTCTGGGATTATTTTGCAGACCACCTGCTCGGGCACCGCAGAACTAACATCAATTTAAATATTCCGGAAAAAGAAGACTGAATTCTCGCGGTAATCTAAATTGTAAGTCCCTTCATGTAGGTAGCATTCGCACGGGCAGCATCGATTGGTGTGGTGCCCGTATAGGCTTCCTGCTCTACTATTAAATACTTCATCCCGTTCTCTTTGGCGATTTTTAAAATGGGAGCAAAGTCAATTGTGCCGTTACCCAAAACCACAGATTCAGGATTGTCACCATTCTTCAGATCCTTAACATGTGATAAAACAAAACGATTCGGATATTTTTCGATCCATTCTGAAGGATCTTCTCCTGCGGCAACCACCCAGTAGATGTCCATCTGGAAGTCAACCAGGTCAGGATCAGTTCCCTGCATCATAATATCCTGCGGATACTCACCTTCGAGCAGCTCAAATGAGTAGGCATGGTTATGATACGCAAAGCTGATTCCTGCGCGATTTGCTATTTCACCGTGTTTATTAAACTGGTCAGTTATTCTTTTGAAATCGTCAAGTGTCTCCTGAGGTCCTACGTATGGATTAATCAGATATTCAACCCCGATTTCAGCAGCCTCGTCAACTTTTCGTTCAAAATCTTCGGAAACATTTGCATGGCTTGAGATCAGTGTCATCCCGAGTTGATCCATATACTCTTTAAAACCTTTGTGCCCCATGCCCCAATAAATTCCCATTGGTCCGTCGTAACTCTCAATCTGATTGTAGCCAAACTCGGAAAGCTGTTTTAAAACTCCTTTGGGATCATCACCAATTATATCGCGTAGTGTATAGAGCTGAATTCCAAAGGGGTGCGAATTTTGAGCTTTTGCACTGTTTGCTTTTAAAAAGGGTAGTGAGCCGATTGCCAGCCCTGATGCCATTAATCCGGATTTTTTCAGAAAAGATCTTCGTGAGTAATTCATAAGGAGATAGGTTTATTTTAGCGTTAGGTATTTGTAAATAACTGGCCGGTTTCCATAATCTGTTATTTGTTGTAATGCTTTACCTGCCAGGAAGCTCTCTCTTAATAGTCGGAATTTTCGAATAAAGAAACAAAGGACAATTATAAATTTTACATCCCTCGTCTGA
>CAYVBJ010000105.1:0-5842 GCA_964449075.1 uncultured Balneolaceae bacterium | reverse complement strand
GCCACGCCTTTATCGTACAAATACTGGTAATCCTGGTTGGGAATCACGCCGCCTGCGATCACCATGATATCTTCCCTGCCCAGTTTTTTCAACTCTTCGAGCACCTGCGGTACGAGGGATTTGTGTCCCGCAGCGAGACTGGAGACACCCAAAATGTGTACATCATTTTCAACAGCCTGCCGGGCAGCTTCTTCAGGAGTCTGGAAAAGCGGGCCTACGTCCACATCAAAGCCTAAATCGGCAAAACTGGTTGAGATTACCTTGGCGCCGCGATCGTGGCCGTCCTGACCCATTTTCGCCACCATAATTCGCGGACGCCGCCCCTCCAGTTCTGCAAAACGGTCGGCCAGTTCAGCTGCTTTTTTAAATTCTTCGTCTTTTTTCAGTTCTGATGAGTACACACCTGATATGGTTTTAATGGTTGCCTGGTATCGTCCGAATACTTTTTCCATGGCGTCCGAGATTTCACCCAGCGAAGCACGTTTTCGCGCCGCATCAACGGCGTGCTCCAGCAGATTTCCGTCACCGGTTTCCGCACATTTGGTCAGCGCATCAAGCGCTTTTTGAACCTCTTCGGAATCCCGTTCAGCTTTCAGCTTCTCAAGCCGCTCAATTTGTGATTTTCGAACCTGTTCATTATCCACCTCAAGAATATCGATCGGCTCCTCTTTTTCCAACTTAAATTTATTGGTTCCTACAATAATATCTTTCCGGCTGTCGATACGCGCCTGTTTGCGGGCAGCTGCTTCTTCAATTCTCATTTTTGGAATGCCCGATTCAATCGCTTTTGTCATTCCGCCCAGCTCCTCTACCTCGTCAATTAGTTCAAGGGCCCGCCGTGAGAGGCGGTCGGTGAGATATTCCACATAGTAAGACCCCGCCCAGGGATCGATCGCTTTGGTAATACCGGTTTCTTCCTGCAGGTAGAGTTGTGTGTTACGGGCAATCCGGGCGGAGAAATCGGTCGGCAGCGCAATGGCTTCATCCAGGGCATTGGTGTGAAGCGACTGCGTATGACCGAGTGCAGCTGCAAGTGCTTCCACGCAGGTACGGGTTACGTTGTTGAATGGATCCTGCTCCGTAAGGCTCCATCCGGACGTCTGGCAGTGAGTACGAAGCGAAAGCGATTTTGGGTTTTTGGGATCAAATTGTTTCATCAATTTTGCCCACAGCAATCGTCCGGCTCTCAGTTTGGCAATTTCCATAAAGTGATTCATACCAATGGCCCAAAAGAAAGAGATGCGCGGAGCAAAGTTATCGATCTCCAGACCGGCATCCAGGCCGGTACGAACATATTCCAAACCGTCAGCCAGCGTATAAGCGAGCTCGATGTCGGCCGTGGCACCTGCTTCGTGCATATGGTAACCACTCACACTGATGGAGTTGAATTTCGGCATCTTCTGAGAGGTGTATTCAAAGATATCACCCACAATGCGCATGGACGGTTTTGGCGGATAGATGTAGGTGTTGCGAACCATGAACTCTTTGAGGATATCATTCTGAATGGTACCCGCCAGTTTTTCAGTTGGAACGCCCTGCTCTTCTGCCGCTACGATATAAAATGCCATCACCGGGATCACTGCACCGTTCATGGTCATCGAAACCGACATTTCATCCAGCGGAATCTGATCAAACAGGATTTTCATATCCAGGATCGAATCGATGGCAACACCGGCTTTCCCAACATCACCGGTTACACGCGGATGATCCGAATCGTAGCCGCGGTGGGTGGCAAGATCAAAAGCTACCGACAGACCTTTTTGTCCGGCTGCCAGGTTACGGCGATAGAATGCGTTGGACTCTTCCGCTGTCGAAAATCCGGCATATTGACGGATGGTCCAGGGTCGCATTGTATACATGGTGCTGTAGGGACCGCGAAGAAAAGGCGGGGCGCCTGCACCAAAATCCAGGTGGTGGAGGCCCTCCAGGTCATCTTCGTAAAAAACCTGTTTCACAGGAATCTTTTCAGGTGTCTGCCAGGCTTCTTCCCCGTTTTTTTGATGTGATTCCGAGCGGGATTGAGGTTTATAATCGATTGAAGAAAAATCAGGTCGTTTCATGATTTAATAGCCAATTTGTTTACAGTGTTAGCGAATAATGTTTAATTGCTTGTGAATCTGTTGCAGTGTGCCAACCAGGTTTGCTTTGCGATGGATAAAAAAGCTGATGCCGGCGCTTCTGTACTCATCAATTTTATCAGCCGGGTATCCTGCAAGAATTAAAATAGGTGGCGGTTCACGAAACGCATCACAAAATGGTTTCACGAGAGAATCATATTCAGCATCGGAACTGCAGAGAGCCACGATGTCAGGCTTGTAGTCGTGGATCGTACTCACTGTATCCTCAAAATCACCATCAACAGTAAACTCTTCCAGTTCATACCCGCCGCATCCCAGGAAGTTTTGTGAAAATGAAGCGCGGGCTTTCCTCATTTTTTTATCACCTGCCAAAAGCAGTGCGGCTTTCGGTTTTCGGTCTTCTTTTTTAGTGAAAGCCTTGGTAGCAGCCCTGAGTTGCTCCACTGTACTTGAGAGCCTTGCCGGTTCAACCGGCTGGAACCACTGTTTCTGCGGATTCAGAAGTTTTGAGATAACATCACCCAGGGCAGCATTATTTTCAAATGCGGATTGCAAAGCTTCAATCAGATGATCGGTGTCTTCACCCATCTCAAAATCTGTTTGATGCAGGGAATCGGTGAATTCGCTGCGGTAAAAAGTTTTTGGCAATTCTTCATCCGGCCTGGGATGTTTATTTACTCCTATCATAGACTTTTTCTGGGTATCAAAAACAGTTTGCCTGCTATCGTGGGATTCTTTTATTGCATCCTGAACCATTCTGCCTTCAAGGGCTTTCACAATGCCTCCCTCTTTTTCAATCATCCGGAAAAAATCCCAGCTTTCAGCGGCAATTTTGTCGGTCAGCTTCTCAAGGTAGTAGGACCCGGCACCGGGATCGGTCACTTTTGAGAGATGCGCTTCGTGCTTCAGAATGTGCTGTACATTGCGTGATATCCGTTGAGAAAAATCATTGGGCTCACGGAATTGTGCGTCAAACGGATCAACAGTAATGAAATCAGCACCGCCAACAACGGCCGAGAGTGCTTCCGTTGTAACCCGCAGCATATTGTTGTAGGGGTCGAGTGCGGATTTATTCCGGGGTGAGGTTTCCGAATGAATCAGAAGAGGGGAGATGTTACTGTCGGGATCGTAGGCGGTTACCACTTTATTCCAGAGGGTTCTCAGTGCCCGAAGTTTTGCAATCTCGGGAAAGAGAAGTGATCCGGCTGAAATCCGCGCGTGGAAAGAGCTTGCGGCATCTGAAACAGGAGCACCACTCTCTGCTGCACGCTGCAGAAACTCACTTCCGATTGCCAGTACGATGCCGATCTCCTGGACAATGGTTGCTCCTGAAGAATGATAGAAATGGCCATCGCCTGTGAGAGTTTTGTAATTTCCGTAACCACATAATTCTGAAATGGTTTTATCAATAACATGCTCTTCGACCGGCAGTGAACCATGTTTAGCCAGCCAGGTAAATGGGTCGTAATAGAAATGAGCTTTGCAACTGTTCATATCATAATCATTCTCTTCAAGATGATTCAGGTACATTGCCAGTATCGCCGGCGTGGAAACGCCACTGTTAAAAACAGGAAGTATGCCATTGAGGTCAACGTCCCGGAAAAGCGCATCAAAATCGGACTGTGACTGCAGCTGTATGCCTGTCAGATCTCCGCCCAGCATTCCGGCGTCAGGATAGGCCTCGGTTTTTATCAGCACGGAGTCAGCTTCCTGCTCAATAAATTTTTTGATTTGGCGGTTTCCCTTTTCCGGGTCAGGTTCATAAAGGCGTTCGCATATGGACCATCCGGGTTCAGTGGTGCGTCCGCGCGTGAATGGAGCAGAGCCGGGCACAGTTTTAGGAAAGGGGTTGTTTTCGATGTCATTGCGGACAAAAAAGGGCAGTATCTCAAATCCTTCACCGGATCGCCAGTTGAGAATTTTTTTGTACTCTTTTCCGTTTAGATCTCTGCTGATAATCTTTTCCCAATCGCTTTTTGAAAGGGGATCAAAGTCGTCAAATAAATTTGTTAGTTGATTTTTTTCACTCATGGCCACAATTGAATTGTCAGTTTCAGTGCGTTATCATCTAAAATAACAAATTTATTATCAAAGAGATTTGAATTCAATCACATTAAGACTTTGATTCTGTTAAGTTGTATTTTATTGAGGGATTGGTGAGGAACAAAAGATGTCAAATTTTGATAAAGCATAGCCTGAATTGGGGAAAAGCGCTTTCAAAACCATATCTTTTACAGGAAATTTTTAAACAGATATAATAAGAAATGAACCAAACAGAAATGATGATACCACCTTTAACTTCATTAACTGAAGATGAGCAGATGCTGAAAGATGCAGCAGCAGATTTTGCGAATTCTGCCATAAGGCCGAGAGTAGAAGAGATGGATGCGGCTGCAAAGCTGGATCCCGATCTTGTAAAACAATTTTTTGAAATGGGCTTAATGGGGATCGAAGTTCCGGAAAAGTACCGCGGTGCGGGAGGAACGTTTTTCATGAGTATTGTTGCCATCGAACAGATTTCGAGTGTAGATGCATCTGCCGGTGTTTTTATGGATGTTCAGAATACGCTTGTCAATAATGCTTTTTTGAGATGGGGATCTGAAGAGATGAAAGAGCGTTTTTTGCCGGTTCTTGCCAATGAGAAAGTGGGTGCCTATTGTCTGTCTGAAGCAAGTTCGGGCAGTGATGCTTTTGCCCTCAAAACAACTGCAACTGAGGATGGTGATGCTTATATCTTAAATGGCACCAAGCTCTGGATTACCAATGCCAACGAAGCAGATATTTTCCTGGTTTTTGCCAATATTAACCCTGATGCAGGGTACAAGGGAATTACCGCTTTTATCGTTGAGCGCGGAATGGAAGGATTTTCGGTGTCTCAAAAAGAGAACAAGATGGGAATACGGGCAAGTTCAACCTGTGAAATTCTCTTTGAAGATGTGAGGGTGCCTAAAGAGAATATCCTGGGTGAAGTTGGTAAAGGTTATAAGGTTGCCATTGAAACGTTAAATGAGGGTCGCATCGGGATCGGGGCGCAGATGATTGGCATTGCCAAGGGTGCTTTTGATGCAGCTCTTGCCTACACACAGGAACGGAAACAGTTCGGCAAATCCATTTCAGATTTCCAGGGTGTACAGTTTCAGCTTGCAAAAGCTGCAACAGATATTGAAACAGCAAGACTCCTGGTTTATAACGCCGCACGTTTAAAAGAAAACGGGAAAAATTTTCTGAAGGAGGCAGCTATGGCCAAATATCACAGCTCCGAAGTGGCAGAAAGTGTGAGCTCGCTGGCTATTGACCTCTTCGGCGGATACGGATATGTGAAGGAGTACCCGGTGGAGAAGTTTTACAGGGATTCTAAAATCGGGAAAATTTATGAGGGAACGTCGAACATGCAGCTTCAGACCATCGCCAAACTGCTGCTGAAGTAATTGATATTCAAATAATGCTGAGACAAAGCCGAATGATTTTATTCCTTTTGCACACTGTAAATAAATTTAGTTTTTTGAAACTTTCCGTGTAGATTCACTGTTTCTACATGAATAATATTGTCCAATTATATATTTACACCGTCAGCAGAAGTTAATCAGTAATAAAATATCGTCCGGCATGAATGCAGATACAATAGATTTAATTAAGAAATACAGCAGAAATGAAGAAGCATTTGAAAAGTTAAAAAACGAGTTTGAAAAAATTTATGGAGAGATGGTGACGGCTAAGAAAAACTTATCTCTTCTCGAATCTGCAATTCGTAGTGATTATGATTC
>CAYVBJ010000104.1:0-6064 GCA_964449075.1 uncultured Balneolaceae bacterium | reverse complement strand
TATCGGCTATCGGCTATCGGCTATCGGCTATCGGCTATCGGCTATCGGCTATCGGCTTATCTGATACCATTAGTTATGTCTGTTCTCATTGTTAATATCATCCGGAAAAATCCTGTGCTAAACTCAAAATAATTATCATGCACAAGTGTCTAATCTTCGTTTTTTATAGCGGGTATCTGTCCCCTGATTTCCCCGGTTTGATGCCTGTGGGATGAGATGTTGATATAGAGATGACCGTTTCCAAGATGGTGTTTTAACGCATCAGTCAACTTAAAGCGATTGTCTTTTTTTGAAAACGAACCGCTCTTTTGATCTTCATTCAAATTCACATCCAGCCTGAAGATACGGTTACCCGTTTCACCCGGTTCACCGAAATTGATAAAGGCAGAATGAAACGCCTCCTGAAGGTCTGAAAAATTACCGCTTACATAGAGGGAATCATTGACCAAAGTAACTTCGGCTGAGCCTGTAGCAGGTGTAGGTACAGATGGGACTTCATGGTATCCGGCCAGTGTAACATACGAAGTGTCCTGTGCAGTAGAATATGAGACAAATATTAGAAGAAACAGAAGAGTTGTTGCGATTTTTCTCATTTCAGTATCCCCTCTTTTTTATTTAAGCGTATATATTGTTAACTGTTAAAAATCAGAAAACGTATTCTTTTATTTGTTATAAAGAGGATTTCGATTAATTATAGCCAAATGATTTGATCTGATAATTCAAGTTCTTCTGACTGATTTGAGGCGATAATCACCATTTTGTCATCATTTTTGTAATCGCTTAACAGGTTTCTTACAAGTTCTTTTCCTTTCGAGTCGAGATTGGCTCCGGGTTCGTCAAGAATCAATACAGAGGGGTTGTGAAAAGTTGCCGCAACAAGCTTTATCCGCTGTTGCTGCCCTGTTGATAATTCACCGTAAGCGTGATCAGCAAATTGAAGCATCTGAAAAGCACCTAGTAAATTTACCAGGTCTTTAAACTCACAATTCAGGTTTCGCAATTCACATAAAAACCGGATGTTTTCAAGACAGGTTAAATTACCATAAAGCTGAACGGATGGAGCAAGAAACCCAACTTCTGTGGTGATTTGGTCACTTTTCAATGATTTCCCATTAATATTCCATTGAACAGTACCTGAGCTTGGTTTTAGTAAACCGCACAGACATTTTAGCAGGGTTGTTTTGCCCGATCCGTTTTCTCCGCCAATTCCAAGTACGGAAGATTCGGTGTTTACATTTAAGTCTTTAAAAACTACATTACCTGCAAATCGTTTTTTCAGGTTTTTAACCTCTAAATGTGGCATGTTTGAAAGTTACTTCAGACAAAGCTGAAATAAAAGCGTCTTTGTAAATTTGCGTCTATTGATAATATCAAACAGAATTTAAATAATTATCAATGAGAATCGTTACAGATAATTATCAAACAGGTAATGGACTATTTTGTGTTTTGGAAAAATGGACCATAAAATTAAAAGGATCATCTGAGTATGGAGCGAATAGTAAGGCATATCACCCAGCAGCTGGTAAATAAATTACCCGAACGAAAGGATTTTTTTACGCCCGATCAATTGAGGGATCTTGAAATCCCGGAATTCATTGTAGAGCGAATCCAAGTTGAAATGATGAGAAATCTTGATGACTCGGTCGTGCCTCCCTACACGGAATGGGCAGATATGAATAATGAGACAGTACGCGATGCATGGGAAAAATTCATTGATGCAATCCTGGCTGAATCACGAATGCCTAAAATTTATGCACAAAGTGTATTTGAAACGGCTGTAGCTGATACAGTAGAAATATTAATTCAGCCGCGCCATAATATTCCTGAAGCGATATTCGGACCAGACCGGGCTCTTGATCTTAAAACAATTGAAAAAAGAGTCAAAGCTGTTACTGTTTACAAGCATTTAAGCTCGGCCGTTCTGCGTTATATGAAACGCCGCAATCTTCAGGCTCTCACATATGAACAGTGCGAAAATATTATTGATAAGGTTGATGAGAAACTGGTTGAACAGTATCATCCTCTGAATTGGACTCAGCTGCTGAGTCCTCTTTTTGAGTTGCTTGGAAATAGTGTGGATACTAATCTGCTCAGATTGTTTTTTGAGGATAAAGGGAGAAACAGAATTGCGCGTAAATTTGATCTGTTAAATTCCCAGATCAGCAAAACCGAGATGATTGAAGTGCTTTCAGCACCCGATCTCCTGGATTTGGAAGGGTACGAGGATTCTCAAAATAAACTCTTTGGCGATGAAGGCGATAAAAAATCGGCAGGCTCTGAACAAAGAGGTGACAAATCTGCATCCGGCGGCCCTAAAAAAGAGCTTTATCCGGGCGGACCTGAGATAGGTTCTTTTGATAGTGAATTGGGCTTAGATACACCCGGCAAGAGTGAGAGTAAATTGTTCGACAAAAAAGCTGGAAAGAGCGATAAAGATGATGCAATACTGAGTACGTTTCACAAACGAAGGAGCTATTATGCACCCGAGGATGATGAGTTTTCAAACGAAGAGATGTCCGGAGAAGGTGAAGAGTACCAGGATGATGACAGGGATGATTCAGCTGCTATACCACGCAAAACAGCATCGGAAGAGCTACCCGATGAAAAAAAGAGAGAAAGAGATGATGAATTCATTCATACTGAATTTCTTCAGAAAGATGAGGAAGAAAAAAGTGAAGCTGATCTTTCATCAGAAATAACTGAAGATAATCCTGAAACGGAATCGGGATTATCCCTTGAAGAAAATCAGACTACGCAGAAAAATGATTCTGATCCGGAGGATGAAAAACCACTCCACAAGCTTTTTATTCTTGATGAAACGGCTTTTGAAGAAAAAGAAATTGAAGAAGAGGAAGAATCGGTTGAAGATGCAGAGTCATTGAACTCAATTTTTGTAATGGAAGAGCACGATATGGCAGAAATTCCTGAAGACAGGTTTGAAGATGCACCGGTTGAAGATTTGAATGAAAAAGAGACAGAATCAGATCATGACATTGAAAATCCGGATCAGGATGCTCCGATGTGGAAAAAATTCTTGGAAATAGAAGAGTTCTCGGGCGATATCGATATTGACAAAGTTCAGGAAAAAAGTCCGGAAGAATTGCCCGGGGATGCAGAAGAGAGCGAAAAAAGGGAGGCAAAAAAAGTTCAGATTTTAGACCTGGCAAAACTCTACGATTCTGAAGATGAGGAAAGTGCTGCTGACCAATTGCTTAGTTGGTTGTCATCAGATAAATTGCGGTTTATACGTGAAATTTTTAATGATTCTGAAGAAGCATATATAACTGCTATTAATGAAATTTCAGAGTTTGATAATTGGAAAAATGCTTCCAGATATCTTGAAAAAGATGTATTTTCCAAACACATGATCGACATGTATAGCGATGAAGCAGTCGATTTTACAGATAGCCTGCATTCATTTTTCAGAGAATATAAATCATCACAAACCACAGGAAATGGCTGAAGATAATAAAGTTGATTATTTAAAAGAGTTAAGGGTAAAATCAAAAGAAGGAGGCGGCAAAAAAAGAATTGAAAAACAACACGATAAGGGTAAACTAACTGCCCGTGAACGTATTGATTTACTGCTGGATAAAGACTCTTTTGAAGAGATTGACGCATTTGTAACTCACCGCAGCAGTAATTTTGGTCTCGATAAGCAAAAGTTTTTAGGAGATGGTGTAGTTACCGGCTATGGAAAAATTAACGGGCGGCCCGTCTACGTATTCAGCCAGGATTTTACGGTATTTGGGGGTTCTCTTAGTGAAACACATGCCGAAAAAATATGTAAAATCATGGATCTTGCCATGAAAAACGGGGTTCCGGTCATTGGATTGAATGATTCGGGGGGCGCAAGAATCCAGGAGGGTGTCTCTTCTCTCGGTGGCTATGCAGAAGTTTTTTGGAGAAATTCAATGGCATCGGGTGTGGTTCCGCAGATATCGGCAGTGATGGGGCCCTGTGCCGGCGGCGCTGTTTATAGTCCTGCACTTACCGATTTTGTCTATATGGTTAAAGGAACCAGTTACATGTTTGTAACCGGCCCAAACGTGGTCAAGACGGTAACTCATGAAGAGGTTACAAGCGAAGACCTTGGAGGAGCACTTGCCCATGGAACCAAATCAGGTGTGGCTCATTTTGCATCTGAGAATGATGCACTTTGCCTTCAGGATATCCGGACACTGATGACATATATTCCTCAGAATTGTGAAGAAAAAGTACCGGCGCAGAAACCTGTTAAACCTGACTCTGCTAAAGAGTCCAAATTGGATGATTTAGTGCCGCTGAATCCGAATAAACCCTATGATATGATTGAAGTGATTGAAGGAGTGATGGATAAGGACTCCTTCTATGAAGTTCATGAACACTATGCAGATAATATTGTTGTGGGTTTTGCCCGGCTCGATGGGCGAACGGTTGGAATTGTTGCCAATCAGCCGCTGTCTCTGGCAGGAGTTCTCGATATCGATTCATCTATCAAAGGAGCACGTTTTGTGCGTTTTTGTGATGCATTTAATATTCCCCTGGTTGTTTTTGAAGATGTTCCGGGTTTTCTGCCGGGAACAGACCAGGAGTGGGGTGGCATTATTAAACACGGGGCAAAACTTCTGTATGCATTTTGTGAAGCTACCGTTCCCAAAATGACAGTAATTACCCGGAAAGCCTATGGCGGAGCTTATGACGTGATGAATTCCAAACATATCCGTGCGGATTACAACGTAGCATGGCCTACAGCAGAAATTGCCGTAATGGGAACCAAAGGAGCTGTTGAGATCATCTTCCGAAAAGAGATACAGAAAGCTGATGATCCCGAAGCAAAACAGAAAGAGCTGGAAGAGAGTTACAGCAAAGAGTTTGCACATCCCTACCGGGCTGCCTCCCGAGGCTTTATCGATGATGTGATTCTACCTCATGAAACACGAAGCAAGTTGATTAAGGCGTTTGAACTCTGCCAGAATAAAGTTGATTCCGTACCGAAAAGGAAGCATGATAATTTACCGCTTTGAGAATTGAGAATCTGTTTTTTTAAATAAAGTGCATGCCAATTTACCAATTTCTATCGATCCTGCTTGTGTGGTTGATTACTTTTTCAGCATGTCAAAAAAGTGAATCCACAATATCTTCATCTGAAAAGAAAGAGTGGATCGAACTCTTTAACGGCGAAAACCTGGATGGCTGGGACCTCAAGATTCGCGGTTATGAACTGAATGAGAATTTCGGCAACACGTTCAGAGTTGAAGATGGGTTGATGAAAGTGAGATACGATGAATATGACCGGTTTGAAAATCGCTTCGGTCACATATTTTACGAAGATCCTTTTTCATTCTACCAGCTCCGGGTGGAATATCGAATTGTTGGTGAACAACAGTCTGACGCTGAAGAGTGGGCATGGCGAAATAACGGTATTATGTTTCACTCACAGTCGGCTGCAAGCATGGGGATTGACCAGGATTTTCCTATCTCACTTGAATACCAGTTATTGGGTGGTGACGGTGAAAATGAACGAACAAATGGTAATCTCTGTACGCCCGGAACTCACGTGGTGCTGGATGGAAAGCTGATTGAAGAACACTGCATCAGTTCGTCTTCCGGAACTTATCATGGTGATCAGTGGGTTACAGCCGAACTGCTTGTTTATGGTGATTCATTAATTCAGCATATTCTGGATGATGAAGTGGTGTTGGAGTATTCAAAACCTCAAATTGGCGGCGGGGTGGTTAGCGGATATGATCCTGATGTAAAAGAGGACGGTAAGTTACTAAACAGCGGTTATATTGCTCTTCAAAGTGAGAGTCACCCGACTGATATCAGATCCGTCCGCCTTTTAAACCTGGAAGGATGCATGGATCCTGAAGCAGAAAATTTCAAAAGCTACTATGTATCAAATGATGCTGAAAGCTGCAACTATGATTGATATTCAGCATTCCTGTGAATTGATCAGCGCTTAAACAAAATTCCGGAGTTTAAAACCCTGCCAGTTCAGCTTCAGAAGCTATGTAACCAAAAGCGGGCCAGTTGCCTGTTTGAATCACATTTCGCCAGATGCTGAAGGCACGATTTTGCC
>CAYVBJ010000103.1:5330-6393 GCA_964449075.1 uncultured Balneolaceae bacterium | reverse complement strand
TTCATCTTTTTTGTCAGCTTTTTCTTGTTCATGCAGGCCTGCAGCCGGTCGGGGACTTCTACCTCTTTATCAATCACTTTGTTCACAGTTTCTCCAAATTTTGCAGGATGAGCTGTTGAAAGAACGATAGCAGGTTCATCAGACCCTGTCTCCTGCCTGTATTTTTCCACGGCAAGATAGCCCACAGCTGTATGCGGATCCATCAAATATCCGGTCGTTTTATACACCCTGCTAATCCCCTCCATAATCGAAAAATCTGAGAAAGAGGCGCCATAAAGCCAGTTGTTTAACTCCTCATGAGAACCATTGAACAGACTCCGGATCCGCTCAAAATTGCTGGGTCTTCCGACGTCCATCGCATTGGCTATCGTTGCTTCAGACGGACGCGGACGATAGGTTCCCGTTTGCAAATATTCAGGTACAACATCATTCAAATTAGTAGCCGCCAAAAAGCGCGACAGAGGCAGCCCCATCTTCATGGCCATAAGGCCTGCTGTAAGATTTCCGAAATTGCCGCTGGGCACACTGAATACAGGGGATTGAGATTTGCCCGATAGTTTTTGAAGCTGGCCGTATGCAGAGAAATAGTAAAAAGACTGCGGCAAAAGGCGTGCAATATTTATGGAGTTGGCAGAGCTGAGTCGCAGTTTATTATTCAGAGCTTCATCTGAAAACGCCTGTTTAACCAGTTTCTGGCAGTCATCAAACACTCCTTTTACTTCAATAGCCGTAATGTTGCCGCCGAGTGTGGTCATCTGTTGCTCCTGAACGGGACTCACTTTTCCTTCAGGATAGAGCAGACAGACATGAGTTCCTTCCACACCGTAAAATCCATGAGCCACTGCACTTCCCGTATCACCTGAAGTTGCCACCAGGACTACAAGATCTTTTTCCTGTTTGTCATCAATTTGAGCCACAAGGCGAGCCATAAAACGGGCGCCGTAGTCTTTAAAAGCAAGTGTAGGTCCGTGAAAAAGTTCAAGAATATAAATATCATCCTTCAGAGTTCTTAGCGGTGCGTCAAAACTGATCGCTCCATTTGTCACTGTTTTTAGCTGCTGCT
>CAYVBJ010000103.1:0-5230 GCA_964449075.1 uncultured Balneolaceae bacterium | reverse complement strand
AATTTTCAATTCTTAATTCTCAATTTCCACACATCCGTTTGCATTAATCCCGGACAGATAGACGTCACTTTCCAGGTGCATCCCGGCTAATATATGCTGTGCTTTCTTACCGATTTTTTCCGCTGTGTTTTCTGAGGCGGAAAGGGCAAATACTGATGGTCCTGCACCGGAGATGCTAAAACCAAGAGCACCTGCCTCAAGGGCGCCGGCTTTCATCTCATCGTAGCCCGGAATAAGTACAGACCGGATCGGCTCAATAATCTCATCGTCCATGGAACGCCCGATCAGGTTGTAATCACCTGACATCAAGCCTGCGACCATTGCACCGACATTTCCCCACTGCCGTACCGCTTTCGCCAGGGTTACATCCTTGCGCAAAATCATGCGGGTATCTTTGGTTTTAATTTCGATATGTGGGTGAATGATCGTGCAAAACAGTTTTGCGGGAGTCTTCAGGGGGATCACGTCAGGGGGATCATTTCTGCGGACCAGGATAAAGCCACCCAAAAGAGATGCGGCTACATTGTCTGCATGAGGAGACCCGCTGGCAGCCGTCTCCCCGCGGATGGCAAACGGAAGAAGCCCCATCCGGTCGAAGGGCTCTCCAAGCAGTTTGTTGACGGCAACAACAGCACCTGCAGAACTCGCTGCGCTGGAACCGAGTCCGCTGCCCATCGGCATTTTTTTTGTGATTTTTAGATCAATTCCGGTTTTCATGGAGAGGCCAAGTGTTTCAAGCATCGATAGAACCGCCAGACCCGCGGTATTTTCTTCAGCAATCAGTGGCAGTTTTCCCTGGTCACCTTCAATCGATAAAATCGTTACTCCGGGATTATCGGACAGTGAGGCTTCAATGATATCTCCCGGGCCGTGAATGGCAAATCCGAAAATATCAAACCCGCAGCCGACATTGGCAACCGATGCAGGGGCAAAAATTTTCACTGTTGGCTTTTCCATAAATCATCATCTTAAAACCGCGATTTACTATCCGGCGTTGCTATGAGCTTTTGTGTAAGTTACCCTCAAAATGTCGGCAATAATACCGCCTGCAGTTACCTTGGCACCGGCTCCGGGTCCTTTGATAACCATAGGACTTTCCTGGTAGTGTTCTGTATAGAGTGCCAGGATATTGTCGCTGCCGCTCAGTCCGTAAAAGGGGTGATCGGTACCGATCTCTTCAAGTTTTACAACCCCTTTCCCTTTTTCAAATCTGGCAATATAACAAAGTTGCTTCCCCTTCTTTTCAGCAGCGGCCCGCATTTTCTCAAAATCACGGTCAAAATTTTCGAGTTGCCGGAAAAAGAGATCAACACCATTGGAACTCCGGGCACCTTCAGGTACAAGATTCTGAATCTGAATATCATCAAATTCGAGTTTATAACCGGCAATTCGTGCAAGAATCAGCAATTTTCTTCCCACATCCTGTCCATTCAGGTCTTCACGCGGATCAGGTTCGGTATAGCCTTTTTCGCGCGCTTCTTTCACTATGGAACAAAAAGGGTGGCTTCCGTCAAACCGGTTAAATATATAACTTAGGGTTCCCGATAAGACACCTTCAATTCGATGAACCTTATCGCCTGTGGTTACAAGTTCGTGAATTGTAGCCACAACGGGGAGACCTGCCCCTACGTTTGTCTCATATCGAAATGCCACATTGTGCTGATCGGCGAGTTTATGCAGGTATTCAAAATATTGCTGTGAAGATGAGTTGGCGATTTTATTTGGAGTCACAACCGAGATACACGATTCCAAAACGTCAGGATAGAGCTGTGATATTTCAGCACCGGCCGTGCAATCGATGAAAATGGAATTGGGAAGGTTTAACTCCTTCATCTGCTGAATAAAGGATTCGGGTTCAGTTGGTCTCCCTTTCTGTTCCAGCTCCTTCTCCCAATGGCTGATGGAAACTCCATTCCGCTCAACCAGCATTTTTTTTGAATTGGCAACTGCACGGAGTTTGATATCAATCTGGTACTCTTCATATAGCGTATTCACCTGGTTTTCAAAAAGTCTGAGCAGTGTGCCGCCGATAAGACCCACACCGACCAGGAACAGATTCACCGTTTTTACACCTGCGAGGAAAAATGCATCATGCAGGGTGTTCATTGCTTTCTCTTCATCCTTTTTAGACACTACAAAAGATATGTTGCGCTCTGAGGATCCCTGTGCAATAGCTACGATGTTGATGCCATTTCTTCCGAGTGCGCTGAATACGCGTCCGGCGATTCCCGGAATATGGCGCATATGATCTCCCACAACAGCGATCACGGAGTTGTTTTTTTCGATCAGTACATCATCAATAATATTTTGCTGAAGTTCCTGATTAAACTCCTTCCTTATAGCGTTTTCTGCTCTCTCTGCATTTTGCGGCATTACTGCAAGTGTTACAGTGTGCTCGGAAGATGCCTGAGTAATCAGGATGATATTTATTTTTTCACCGGCCAGTGTGGCAAATAACCTGGCAGCGATACCACTTACACCAATCATACCACTTCCCTTTATCGTAATAAGCGTAATCTCATCAATAGAAGAAATGCCTTTTATCAAACCGTCACCGGCAGAAGATTCTCTTTTGATTTGTGTCCCTTCTGCTTCGGGATTGAAAGTATTCTTGACAGAGATAGGAATTCCCGCCTGAAGTGCCGGTTGAAGGGTTGGCGGGTAGATGACCTTTGCTCCAAAGTGAGAAAGCTCCATAGCTTCTTCATAAGATGCATTTGAAATGGTAAATGCGCGTTTCACCTTGCGCGGGTCAGCGGTCATCATGCCGTCAACATCCGTCCATATTTCAATTGCATCCGCCTGGAGAGCTGCACCGATGAGGGATGCCGTATAATCTGATCCGCCCCTGCCAAGAGTTGTGGATATACCTTTGATGGTTGAAGAGATAAATCCCGTTACAACACAAACATCATCACGTCCCTCAAAAAAGTTTCTGATGTTTTCAAATGTCGGGGCGGTCAATACTTGCGCTTCTCCAAAGTTATCATCTGTTTTTATCAGGTCGGATGCGTCCACAAATACTGATTTCATCCCGGCGTTTTCGAAAGAATACCTCAGGATTCCGGCTGAAAACTTTTCACCGAAACCCAAAACAAAATCTTTTGTCTTCTCGGTTAGCTCTTCCACCAGGTAAATCCCCTGAAGCACATCATCAAGCTCATTGTGCCGGATTTTGAACTCGGTAATGGCACCGCTCTGTATTTGTATTGGCAGCAGCTCTTTAATAGATGCAATGTGCCGGGATTCGATATTGCGGATGATCTCTTTGTACCTGTCTGAACCCTGTGATGCGCATTCAGCTGCCTCGATAAGTGAATTTGTAACTCCGCTGAAAGCTGAAACAATGATCGCCAGCTTATGATTACTACTTTTTTTCTTAACTATTTCAGTTACTTGTCTGATTGCATCGGGAGTGCCCACGGAGGAGCCGCCAAATTTTAATACACGCATCCGGTTTATTTAAATATTTAAAATCAATTCGGCATTTTAGCCATAACCTGTTCTCAGTTCAAGTATTAATTTGGTGAATTTTACTGAAAAGCGCTTCCATTTAACTATTTATTCCAGAGTTGGATATGTATGTTGAATTGCATCCGGATTTTTGCTTTACTGTCAGTAGCACTTAGTTTTTAAGATTTGCTCCCAAAATAATTTACAGAAAGTTTGAAGGAATCAAAGAACATGACGGAAAAAAAACGAATCGCAATACTTGGAGCCGGTAACATTGGAACGGCTATTGCCAGGGGACTGGTGGCATCAGGAAGATTTTCAACGGATGAGGTGACACTGACACGGAGAAGGCTGAGCCTTCTTGAGGAGTTTGACAAGGAGGGTTATGTGACACTGTCTGATAATAAAGAGGCGATCCGCTCGTCGGATATCATTCTCATCGCAGTTGAGCCGCAGCAGCTGAATCAGCTGCTTGATGAGATTAAGGGTTCGTTTGATGAAGAAAGGCACCTGCTTATATCGGTTGTATCGGGTGTTACGATCAAAAAAATGAAAGAGAGATTAGACGATGATGTAACCATAACCCGTGCGATGCCGAATACGGCAATTGCCATTCGCGAATCGATGACCTGTATCTGTTCGGAAGAGGGTAATGGAGAGGCCATAGAAATCACCCGTTCCCTGTTCGGGACAGTCGGAAAAACGGTTGTGATTATGGAAGAGCAGATGACATCTGCCACGGCTCTCTGTGCATGCGGGATTGCTTTTTTCCTGCGATCGATCCGGGCGGCTTCACAGGGTGGAATTGAAATAGGGTTCCATTCACATGAAGCACTGCTGATGGCAGCCCAGACAGCGAAAGGAGCAGCATCTCTGCTGGCCGGGAAAGAGAACCATCCCGAATTTGAAATAGATAAGGTGACCACTCCGCGGGGCTGTACCATCTCAGGTTTAAACCAGATGGAACACAGCGGCTTCAGCTCTGCAATGATCAAGGGAATCCTCTTATCCGCCGAAAAAGCAGGGAAATTATACTAACGAAAACCTGCGAGTGTGCTGTCTTCTGACTGATCTCTTTAATTATGGCTGTTGCTTGTAGGAGGGAGATTCCTCGACTCCATTCCATTCGTCGCTTTGCTCCTCATTGCATTACGCTCGGAATGACAGGAGTTGTTTATGAATAGGAGCGGCGTATTAAGCCCACCACTGCGCCGGGGTCATCGTTACGCCGCTACGTAGGATTGTTGCATTTCTCGCGGCGCTGGAAGTACGATGTTCTTAACTGTATGCAGATGCGCCGTGCACTATCAATCTGGATCCCTGTCAACCGTCAGTTGACGGTCACTGTCTCGACTAAGAGAGCGGAGCGAACGCATGGAGGAATCTCCTTTTTCTGGCAGAAATTTTCTGAAACGACATCCATTGACCGCCGCTTTAGCGGGGGGATTTTAGGGGCAGCCAACCTAAAACCATCGGGTCGTTCACTTGCCAGAATTCGGATAGTGAATCCGATGGTTCAAGGGAATGGTTTTTTTTCGGGCATTTCCCGGCCATCCCTCGATATAGATCACAGCGTTGATTTTATTTTTAACTCGGGATGTGTGTTGCGGGATCTTGCCATGAAGATTCATCAGACGACTTGATGGTTTTTAATCTTTGGGGAGACCTGATCGTCAGTCGTCAGATGAAGGGATTGGATTCTTTCAAAATTTCATTAGCCAGGCTATTGATAACCTAAATAATTTAGGCTATTTTAGCACAAAATTATATTACTAAG
>CAYVBJ010000102.1:3668-6942 GCA_964449075.1 uncultured Balneolaceae bacterium | reverse complement strand
GACTTGCAACCAAATGGGAAGACTGGCCGTATATATATTTCAAGCCTGAATTTGTTGAGTCATTTATGTAACATGGGTTTGAAACCCGCACACAAAAAATATGGAAATATTCTTAATTACAATCGGAGCTTTATTCATCCTGGCAGGAATTATTGGATCCTTTCTTCCGGTAATCCCGGGGCCGCCGCTGGGTTATGTGGGGCTTCTTTTTCTTCAGTTTACGGAGAGCTATGGTTTCAGTATCTCGTTTCTGGCGGTCTGGGGACTGATCGTTGTAGTCGTGGTTACGCTTGAAAATATACTTCCGGCAGTAGGCACGAGCCGCTATGGAGGAACGCGTTATGGTATCCTGGGATCCATGATTGGCATTGTTGCCGGACTCTTTTTCCCGCCTTTCGGAATCATCATCGGCCCTCTAATCGGTGCATTTCTTGGAGAGTTACTCGCCGGACAAAAATCGGATGCTGCTATGCGTTCTGCAATCGGGTCATTTGTCGGGTTTGTTGTGGGCACTCTTTTGAAAGTGATCGTTTCACTGATGCTTGCCTACTATTTTGTTACAAACATCTGGTAAATATTTGCATTTAAGCTTCTCCAAACACTTCGCAACTAATCCATTCCCGGGCACATTAATTTGCGTGGTACTTTGACGGAAATCTCACAATGAGTGGAATTGCAACATGACAGCTCTCCTGCCGTAAAATTTTCATATGAGTGAAATTACCAATAGAGATATCGAATGGCTTCTGAACCTGGATAAAAATCCCTCCGGCAAGTTTGAACTTCAAAAACCGGTAAAGAATCGATGGAAAAAAATGTTTGCATTTGCAGTGTTGGGTATAGTAACTCTGCTTTTTCTTGGCATTTTTCCTTTTATCCTTTCTGTGCGAACGTCTCTTTATTTGATTAACAGTCTGAATTTTGCTGCGTGGCCTGCGATTGCCGGAGGTGTTTTTGCGTCCGTCATCCTGTTATTTATCTATGTTTTGGCTCTTTTCAGAAAGGTAAAAAATACCCGGTATTTCTATCGAATATCGTTAATTCTGATTACCGTTGCAGTACTTGGCTTCAGTTTTCATTCGCTTATGTTCCTATCGGGCAGCAACGCAAAAACGGAAGAGGTAAAAAATTTGTATCGCTCAATGCATCCTGTTTTGAGAATGGCGGTTGCAACTGTCACACTTGCAAATAGTGAACTTGTGATAACAGATATTGAGAGAACCCCGGAGGATTACAGCCGGATGGGATTGACTTTAAACCCAAATTCGCTCCATTATCGCCAGGAGACGGGATATGTACATGCTGTTGATCTGCGAACCATTGGTCACGGGTATGTTCGAAATGCCTGGCTCGAAATTTCATTCAGGGTTTTGGGATTTCGTACACTCAGGCATACAGGTACGGCCGACCATCTTCACGTGCAACTTCAGCCCATGCCAAATACCTGACAGGTTTCGGATACCCATTATCTCTTTCTCCTGATCAATTCCGAAAAAGCATACAGTGCAAGTAAAGCAGTTATAAAAGCACCGCCTCCAAACATCAGACGTCCAATTAACGTGTTCACGCCGCCGGGTAAAAAAGGAATCCCGCCGCTGATGGCATCACCCCAAAAAGCAACATAGAAACCCAAAGCTGATAGTACGGTGCAGATGATACCACCCATTAAGGAAGAAAAAAAACGGCTTTTTGGTTTCCGTTGACAGAAATTTTAGACGGCATGATATTTATTGAAACTGATAGGAGTAAACTTGTATGAATGGTGATTCATTTTCATCTTCCGACTGTACATAAAGATTACCATCATCCACAGCCAGGATTGATCCCTCAAAATCCTGGTTAAAACGGCCGGTCAATTCTCCTGAATCAGAAAAAATCAGCCAGTCGATATCGTCCCCGGTGTCCAATATATTCATCCAGACAGAGTTGTTTTCTTTATTAAAAAGTAACTTCTGAACAACTGCCTTTGTTTCGGGCATGTCAGAAACCAGGTCACTGACTGATTCCCGGCCGAGGCCAAGACGTTCACCGAACGAGTTGATAAATTCACGCCTCTCTTCAATCGGGTAAGGCACATCGGGTCTGTTGATGTTAACCTGGTGGATCGGTTCGCCCGAAGTAATATCATAAGCTGTAAATTCAATCTCACCTGACCGGTTGTGAATAATCATCTCATCCGTAAAGAGAAACAGATTTTTGACGTGCTCAGCTGAAGAGATACTCATGCTGGAAATACCATTCAGGTTATTGATTTTGAGGTTATCCCCTTTCTCAAATTCAAGAAAAGAGTCATCGATAACTTCTCCTTCCAAATTCAGAATGATGATGCGATCTGTTTCTTCTCCCTGCCTGGAGGATGCAGATGAATGGAGGTATATTTTATCTTCAGGTGACAAATGGTAGTTGGCTGGGAATATGTCAAGATTTATATCCCGGATGTGCTGCAAATTATTGTCAGAGATATCATATATGGAGAGTCGCTGCAATCCCTGGTCATGGAGAATCACACGGTTATCTGGAGATACGTGAAATTGGTAAGCTGTAGACTGTACTTCACCCGGGCCTCTGCCTTCATTAAGGGAGCTGTCCAAAAAACCTCCGTTTTCGTTAAAGAGATGGATCTTTTTCCCCGATGGGTCAAGTACAAGTATACGGTCATTTGAATCAATGGATATATCTGCGATCTGTCCGAAGAGAACCTCATCGCTGTCATTGATTTCAAATTCAAGACTTGTCACAATTTCGGGAGCCTGAATAGAATCAAACTCCGATTCTTCAGCAGAGCAAGCTGTAATCAGAAGGCAAAGTAATAGAAGATGAGTAAATCCGGATGCAGTCATGTTGTAGTTTTAAATTACATTTATGAATGTCTGAATTTACCCAAATTCTCTAAAAATTCTTAATTCTTAGTCCGAACCGGGTACTCCGGCCGTTCGTACTCTTTTGGCGGATTCTCTTCGAGCATTTGCAGGATCTCCTCAATGGCCCGTTCAAGCTGAGGATCGATACCCCTGTTGACCTCTGCAGGCAGTTGTTCTACTTCGATATCAGGAGTCACTCCCTCATTTTCCACGGCAAATCCATCTTCTTCGGTCCAGAAAGCAAGGTTTGGCGCAGTTATCGTGCCGCCGTCGCGCAATACGGGAAACCCGAGAATACCGACGAGCCCGCCCCAGGTTCGCTTACCGATTACCGGTCCGATCTCAAACTTCTTGAACATCCAGGGAAGCAGATCGCCACCGGAACCGGCAGTTTCATCTGCGAGCATTACCTT
>CAYVBJ010000102.1:0-3568 GCA_964449075.1 uncultured Balneolaceae bacterium | reverse complement strand
ACATATTCCTGGTTTGCTTCCACCCAGTTGAGATAGCGCATGTTCGATTCATTTGAAACCGGGACCACTGTCACATTACGTGCATTGTTTCCATCCGGGTTATCAGCAACTGTGATTTTAACCTGTTTACCGGCCAGGCCTGCGAAGGGTTCATAGACACTTTGAGGCGGACGGAGATCTTCATCGTTTACTGAAATCAGGTATTCGCCTTCTTTCACATCCACACCGGGCGTGCGCAGCGGCGAGCGTAAATTGGGATTCCAGTTTAATCCGCCATAGATAGTTTCGAACCGGTATCGCCCGTTGGCAACTTCGTAGTCGGCTCCAAGCAATCCGGGCGGATTTCCTTCGGCCCGGAATGGCAGATCGCCCTGGCTCTGGTAACTGTGGCCCACAGCAAGTTCACTCAGCATCCATCGGATCACTCTGAACAGATCGTGGCGTGTTGCCAGGTCAGGCAGAAATTCTGCATATTTTTCGCGCATCGCTTCCCAGTCCGCACCGTGGAAATTGGGATCATAGAAGTAGTCGCGATTGATTCTCCAGGCTTCATGGAAAATCTGCTCCCACTCTTCTGCAGGGTTTAGTTTAACCTGTATTGCATCCAGGTCCAGCTTTCCCTTGCCGGAAGGAAGCTGATCTGCAATTGCCGTCACAAACCAGTTTCCGCCCTGGTTATAGAGAATTTTCTTGCCGGGTTTATCCAATTCAAATGCATTTACACCACTGGCAAGGGTTTTTGGTGTTCGTTCTTTTAAAGTGATTTTCTTTAAGTCACCCGGAGTGCCAAATGATGAAATGGATGCTCCGCTTCCAGCTTCAATCCAGTAGAGTTCTCCGGATGATCCCACACGAAGGTTTCTCCGGTTTTCGGTCTGAAGCGGAAGGGAAACAATCCGGTCTTCAATGCCTTCAGGATCAATACGTACAGAAATTTCTTCCTCGCCTGTCTCTTCTTCCGATTCCTCATCTGAAGTTACTTCATCACTTTGTGGCGGCAGGGGGTCGGGCCCGTCCTGTCTCAGTGTAATCGCATAAATACCGTAATCCATCTGCATGTCGATACTGGCCTGTGAAAACCAGTCTTTGAGCGGACCCGCATCTGTTGAAGCAAGCACATAGAGAAACTCACCATTGGGATCAAAAACCGGGGAGGAAGCTTCCGACATGCCATCTGTGATCCGTATTGATTCTTTTGTTTCTGTTGACCACGCATATACAGTCCGGATAAGGCCATGATCCTGGATGGTATAGGCCAGCCATTTTGAATCGGGAGACCATGACGAGCTCATCAGGTTCAGGGGTGAGTAGACCGGCTCCTGTGCGATTTTTGTCTGCTCCCCGGTTTCGAGTTCAATCACCCAGTGCGACTGACTGTTATCCCGGTAGGCAATATAGTTTCCGTCGGGTGACCATTCTGGCTGATCGTAAAAACCGGCCCCATCCAATTCAATTCGCTGTGGCTCACCGCTTCCATCCTGGTTGCCTGTCCACAATGCATATTCTCCGTTTTTATCAGAGAACCAGGCAATTTTACTGCCATCCGGTGACCAGACCGGGCTTCGGTTGTGAACTCCTGATCCGCTCGTGATATTCCGGGGATCTCCTTTCTTTGCCGGCACGGTTACAATTTCACCGCGGTACTCAAATGCAACTCTGGCAATATCAGGCGACGGAGCCGCATTGCGAACCCACTCGGTGCCGCTGATAAATCGGGGTGTTGTCTCCTTCAGATCGGAGTGAACCCGGACAGGCAATTGGCTAACTTCACCTGTACTGCTGTTCAGACGATGCAGAAATCCTGCATGTTCAAAAACAATGGTACCGTCGGATGCAGCTGAAGGCTCGAGTACTGGAAAATCCCCCAGGTCTGTAATTTGTTCCACTTCACCGGAATCGCGGTCGTAGCGGTAGATGTTGAACTCACCATTTCGGTCGGAATTGAAATAGAGAGATTCCGAATTAAGGGTCCACATTGGGTCGGTGTCATTGGATCCGCCTTCGGGTTTGGGAATTTCTGTAACAGAGAGATCATCCAGGTCCATGATCCAGATACGGCTTGTTCTGCCGCCCCGGTAATTTTTCCACTGGTGGAATGCCTCGCTCAGCGGCGTATAAGCAAGATAGTTCCCATCCGGGCTGATGGCTGACTTATAACCGGTGGGAACCGGCACTCTTTCAGGAACGCCACCCTCAACATCAACCGTGTAGAGGTGTTTGAAACGGGTTGTATGTACGCTTCTCGGACTTTCAAATAGAACGGAATTTCCATCCGGCGTAAATCCGTGAACCACATCACTGCCGGGATGCCAGGTCAATCGTTTTGCAGGACCACCCTGGGCCGGCATCACATAGACGTCCATGTTTCCGTCATACGGAGCATTAAATGCGATCATACTGCCGTCGGGAGAAAAAACCGGGTTCTCTTCCCGGCCATCGGCCGAGGTAAGCCTCCGGGCTGTGCCGCCGTTACGCCCCACTACCCAGAGATCGTTGTCGTACACAAATACAACCTGGTTGTCGCTCATTGAAGGCATCGCGGTCATCCGCGTGGATTGCTGAGCCGATGCGAAAAGCGGAACGATCAGCAACCCTGTTAGCGCGATGAGGGATGTTCCCAGAAAATTAGTAAATGTTTTTTTTACATAGAGGTAAGCAAGATGAATTGGTACCATAAGTTCCCCGCCCGATTATTGAATTAAAGATTAAGTCACTCTTATAAATTCTGTTTTTATCGCGGAAAATGCCAATTGTTTTTTTAGCAGACATTAACTTGCCAATTTTGACTTCTGAAAATTCACTGAAGTGGTAACCACAGTGTTTCGCAGTGCTCAGCTCAGAGTTACATTGTGTTTTAGATTGCAATCCTGAGCCTTTTTTCTTTGCGGTTAATTTTCTGCAAGATCCACTTAATTTGAGGTGTAACCGCCAAGGGCGCGGAGGAGCGCGAAGTTAATGAATGCTGAAAGCTGACCGCCGGTTGCCTCTCTGAAACCCTCATCAAAAAATTTCAACTAAAATTTCCGGTAAGCTTATAATTCTCTATTTTCAGGAAACAAACCTAACAGACAGAAAAATATGGCATCATTTGATATAGTAAACCAGGTAAACGAGCAGGAAGTGGATAACGCGGTGAATAACACTCTGAAAGAGATATCTACGCGCTACGATTTTCGCGGACTGCACACCGAAGTCAATTTTGACCGGAAAGAGAACAAAATAGAGATACAGGCAGCCGAATCGATGAAATTGCAGGCCGTAAGGGAAATGCTGGTTAAACATTTTGTAAAACGGGGACTGAAACCCCAGGTTCTTGAGTTCGGAAAACCGGAGGGCAGCAGCTCCGGTGCCGTTAAAGTTACTGCCGACATCAAAGAGGGAATCGATCGTGAAACGGCCAAAAAAATTGTAAAGGAGATTAAGAACACCAAACTGAAAGTCCAGCCGGCTATCCAGGAAGACCAGGTGCGGGTGTCAGGAAAAAAGATTGACGACCTTCAGGAAGTAATGCAGATTCTGAAGAGCAAAGATTTTGGGATACCGCTGCAATTTATCAATTTGCGTTAAA
>CAYVBJ010000101.1:0-7071 GCA_964449075.1 uncultured Balneolaceae bacterium | reverse complement strand
CGTTACGGTTAAGCCTTCCCCTCTCGAGAGGGGACAGGTTTAGACGCGTCCAGCGGATAAAACAGGGGTGTTTTCACCGCTTCGCCCACAATCCCCCCTACAAATCGATAACTGGCGGCTTAAATTTTCACTACACATTAAACCGGAACAGCATCACATCGCCGTCTTTCACAACGTAATCCTTACCTTCCTGCCTCATTTTACCGGCTTCCTTTGCAGCCTTTTCTGATCCCAGTTTTGAATAATCTTCAAACGAAATGGTTTCTGCCCGAATAAATCCCTTTTCAAAATCGGAATGAATCACTCCGGCTGCCTGGGGTGCTTTGGTTCCCTTTTTTATTGTCCATGCCCTGACCTCCTTTGGTCCGGCTGTAAAATAGGTTATCAGGCCAAGTTCACTATACGCTCCGCGTATCAGTCGATCAAGCCCTGCACTGCTTATACCGAGCTCTTCCAGGAAAGCATCCCGCTCCTCTTCATCCAGTTCAGCTATTTCTGCTTCAATTTTAGCACAAAACATCACAACTTCATCGTCGTGTATATCAGCTATTTTTTTTACCTGCTCCACCCATTCGTTTCCATCAGAAACATCCTCTTCTGAAACATTGCATGCATAGAGCACCGGTTTAGCAGATAAAAGCATCAAGTCTGTAAAAGCTTCGGTTTCACGGTCTTCAGGTGAGAACGTCCGTGCTGACTCCCCCTCTTCAAGGTGAGACCGGAGCGATTCTGCCTCCGCAACCTGTGCAATGATCTTTTTATCACCGCTTTTTGCATTTTTTTTCAGTGTCTCAACCCTCTTCTCTACAACTTCAAGATCTTTCAGAATCAACTCCTCTTCAATAATTCTGATATCCCTTTCCGGATCCACATTACCTTCAACATGTATTACATCCGGATCATCAAAACATCGTACAACATGAATGATCAGGTTCACCTCCCTGATATGGGAAAGAAAGGCGTTCCCTTTCCCCTTCCCCTCAGAAGCTCCTTTTACAAGTCCGGCTATATCCACAAATTCAATTGTAGCAGGGATAACCTGTTTTGGCTCTACAAGTTCAGCCAGACGGTCCAGTCGTTTATCAGGTACAGCTACAAGGCCTACATTGGGATCGATTGTACAAAATGGAAAATTGGCAGACTCTGCGCCTGCATTACTCAATGCATTAAAAAGTGTAGATTTGCCCACATTCGGCAAACCGACAATACCACATTTTAAACTCATGTATCAGATATAAAAGGGTTAATCAAGTGAAAGTTGTTGGATAAATTCTTCTTCTGGCAGCAAAACGGCGGTGAGCTTTCCGTAACCCAGTTCATTGTAAACACACCCGGTATCAATACCGATCATATTATCTTTGCGAATGGGGTGAGACCGGGGAGTATGACCAAAGACTACGGTTTTTTCCCAAACGGTTCCAAATAAACCGATATGGTCTCTCCCCCACAAAAAATAATCAGAGACTTCGGAGTCTTCGATGCTGTCCTCTATCTTTTGATCCGGAGGTGCGCCTGCATGAGCAAAAAAATAGTCTTTTGTATCATAAAAGAGTTCGGTATTCCGGTAAAAATAGAGATGCTCATCCGGTATCCGGATATTATCTTCTGCAGAGTTATAGGACTCAAGAGTACTTCGCCCGCCATTCATAAGCCATAATTTAATTTGGTCTCTGTCAACTGCATCCAGCAGCATCTGCTCATGATTTCCCCTGATAAAAATACACTCTCGTTCATTCTTAACTTTTAACAAAAAATCCACTACTTCTTTGGAAGATGGCCCCCGGTCAATATAATCACCGATGAATACGTGTTTGTACTCTTTATAGGGTTCAAGTTTTTTCCAGATCGCTTCGAGAGATTTCAGACAGCCATGTATATCACCAATGGCCACAATTTTTTGGGGGTTAGTCATTCGTTGCTGCTTTTTTCTATTAATCCTTTTCCTTTCTTTTCTATACGGCCTTCTCTATTTAATTTTTTTAAAGCACCATCAAGGATTCCGTTAACAAACGTACCGCTTTTACCTGTACTGAACTTTTTTGCAAGTTCAATAGATTCATTCAATGTAACTTTGGTTGGAATATCATCGAAAAAAAGATATTCACAAATTGCCATTCTTAAAATAAATTTATCAATCGCTGCAAGCCGGTGCATATCCCAATTTTTTATCTGCTCTTTAACAACTAAATCGATCTCTTCTTTATTATTGATCGTCTTGATTAAAAGTTTTTCTGCAAATGAGAGCAGCGGTTTATTCTGGTCTAATTTCTTTTCAAGTACATTCGTTTTTACAGACCCGATGTCATTTTTACCAATCTCAAAAGCATAAATAGCTTGTAAAACTATTTCGCGTGCTGTTCGTCGTTCAATCATTGTAATATCAGAATTTCAAAAGACTGTAAGATACGAAGCTTTATATTGAGCTAAAAGAAAAGGTTTTGATTTTCAGGCAAGCAATGTGAGACTCATGCTGAAAATAACAATCACTACAAAATAGAGACCAAGCAGTATAGATTGACGCGGTTTAAAATCTATGAGTTCAACCTCTACAATTTTCTTTGCCAGCGGGTGTGTTTTTATGAATACACTGTAACCATAGGCAACACCTGCTGTTACTGTAAAGCCGGTAAAATTCCACCAGAACCAGAATATCTGTTCAGAAGCAAAAATCCAGAGCAGAAAATTGAACCCGACCCCGGCTATAATACCGATGTTCATTCCCGATGCGCCTGTCTTTTTTGTCATGATGGCCATCATAAAAGTAGCCAGAATCGGTCCAAAGAAAAGCGATCCGATTTTGTTGATAGCTTCAATCACTGTCGGTGCGATATTGCCGGCGGCAAAAGCCAGGATCACACAGATTACACCCCAGACAAGTGTATATTTTTTTGAAAATTTTAACTGTTCATACTCTGAAAAAGATTTTTCACTGTCTCTTAAAATAAAATCTTCAACCGTTGCAGCACTTAATGAGTTGAGAGCCGAATCGAGTGATGACATAGCTGCAGCGAGCATTGCGGCCACAAGTAATCCCACCATTCCCACCGGCAGATACTGCACGATAAACAGTGGCATCATGTAATCGGGGCGGTCAGCAGGAATCTGGCTGCTGAACTCAGGTGTTGCGAATGCAAGGGTACCGATCATCAAACCCATTCCGGAATAGAGGAGTACCGTGGGAAAGCGGAATATCCCATTAAAAAGAAGTGAGCGCTGAACCTGTTTGATGTTTTCACTTGAGAGGATCCGCTGTGCCTGGCTCTGATCACACCCGTAGTAAGATGCATAGAGAAAAAACCCGCCAACAACCATAGGGAGAAATCCAAACTCTTCGCCATCCCCGATTCCCGTATTCGTAAATGAAACCACCTGGAGCCGGTCTCTGTCAAGATTCTCTACAAACATCTGCCATCCGCCAATCAGGTCAAGGGCGTACCAGATGCAAACCAGAACGCCCAGAAACAGGATACCCATCTGGATCACATCAGAAATCACAACTGCTTTCATTCCGCCCATGTAATCGTAAGCAAGAGCAATCAACCCGGTAATCAGGATATTGACCCAAAGTGGTATCCCAAAAACAGCTTCGAGCACAATGGCCACCGCATAAACCGTTATCCCGGTGGCAAATGCACGGCTGAATTGGAAAACGCCGCTTAACAACAGGCGGGTCAGTTTATTGAACCGCTTCTCAAGATATTCATAAATGCTGATAACGCCCGATTGATAGAGCGGCGGATAGAGCCACACAATCAGGAATATCATGGCAAGCGGAACGGCAAATTCATAGGTAAGCCACTGTAATCCTCCCCCCTCGCGAAAGCCAACAAAAGCAGGAGCAGAGATAAAACTGATAGCGCTTAACTGGGTGGCCATTGTTGACAACCCGACCTGCCACCATTTGAAACTTTTGCCGGCCAGGTAGTAGTCTTTTGTAGTATTCTGTCCTTTACTCAGGTAGTAACTGAGAGCTATCAATGCAGCGGCGTAAATGCCAACTACAAGCCAATCAATCGCATGCATGATAAAGTTAGTTAGATTTTAAAAAACCGGTTTATATTACGTCGGTTAATGACTTTGGTGCTATGATTGTGAACCGGGAAAAGTGTTCTATAAGATCACTCTGCCCAGACCTTTCCGATATCTTCATATGGCACACAGCCTTCATATGATCCTGGAATAGGCAAATGTTTGATAACCTCCGTAGCACCGGTTTCAGAAGTAAAGTAGCCCAAAATTGTCAATTCCTTGATTGCAAGGAAAAATGGCCTTTCACCGTGTTGCTGAGTAAGAGCCTCCGTGTTAAAGCGTTCAGCCATTTCAAATTTCTGCTCAGCTGTGCTGTCTGCATAATCTGATCCATACATCTCTTTTGCAATCGAATTAAAACTCTCGATTCCCTCAACAAAACGATCGCGATTGGCCTGATCGTAAACGTCAGTTACCATTTTTTCAATAAAAGCAGGCACGCCAAGATCCTTTGCACCGGGGTATTCATCAGCCGGTAAAATCACTTCTGCAAGCTCACTCACAAGCCGGGCCTGTACATTTGAGAAAAAAACGGGGTTCCAGTCAACTCCCGGAGTTGGCGTGCAGCCTTTCAAAATACCCAGGATATTCGGGGCAAATACGGTGCCACCCATTAATAGTGCAGTTCGTTTAATTGCTTCTTTTCGATCCATCGTGATTCTTATTTAGAGGTTACCTTTTTTTAATTCATTCGCTGCATAATCTGCAGCCCTTGCCGTTAATGCCATATATGTAAGTGATGGATTTTGACATGCGGCCGATGTCATACAAGCGCCATCAGTTACAAATACATTGGGCGCAGCATGTACCTGGTTCCATTTATTCAAAACGGAGGATTCCGGATCACGTCCCATCCGGGCAGTACCCATCTCATGAATGGCAATCCCCATGCCTCCAATATCGTCAAACGTGCGGATATTCTTAAGTCCTGCCGATTCAAGCATCTCCGCGGCATCGTTTTTCATATCCTCACGCATCTTCATTTCATTCTCTTTGAATTCACAATCAAAAACTACTGTAGGTTGTCCCCATTTATCCGTTTTATCGTGATTCAGCCACATTCTGTTTTCCTCGTAGGGAAGGCATTCACCGAAAGCGGTGATTCCCATCGTCCAGTTGCCCGGGTCTGTAATGATTCCCTTCAGTTCAGACCCGATTGCAAGCTCCCTCACACCGCGCTCCCATCCCTGGCGGCTTGCAGCGCCCTGGTAACCGAAACCGCGCAGGTAATCGCGATTATCTGAACCGATGTTCCTGTAACGTGGAATGTAGATACCATTGGGACGCCGTCCTATATAATATTTATCCTTAAAACCTTCATAAACCCCGTTCGCCCCAATTCTGAAGTGATGATCCATCATGTTTTTGCCAAGCTGGCCGGAATCGTTACCCAGCCCGTTTGGAAACCTGTCGGATATGGAGTTCAACATGATTAGCGTGGTATTCACTGCCGATGCGTTCAGAAAAATGATATTTGCGTAATATTCAATCATCTCACCGCTGTTGGCATCAATCACCCTCACACCTGTCGCCTTCTCTTTCTCTTCATCGTAGATTACAGAGTTCACGATTGAAAACGGCCGGAGGGTCATGTTCCCGGTTTTAGCGGCAGCCGGCAGAGTTGAGGCGTTGCTGCTAAAATAAGCACCGTACGGACAACCCCGGATACACCGGTCTCTGAACCTACAAGCACCGCGACCGTTGTGAAGCTGCGTCAGGTTTGCAGCTCTCCCGATAGTGAGTACACGTCCGTTAAACTCTTTTTTGATGGAATCCCGAACATGTTTTTCTACGCAATTTAGTTCCATTGGCGGCAAAAACTTTCCATCCGGCAACTGCGGGAGTCCTTCAGCCTGCCCGCTGATTCCGGCAAACGACTCCACGTGGTCATACCATTTTTCAATATCCTTGTAGCGAATTGGCCAGTCAATGGCAATTCCCTCTTTCGCATTTGCTTCAAAATCAATATCACTTAACCTGTAACTCTGTCGCCCCCAGGTAATAGAACGTCCGCCCACATGGTAGCCCCTGATCCAGTCAAAACGTTTTATTTCTTCATAAGGCTGATCCGTATCCTTTACCCACCAATGTTTTGTGGATTGAGTGACCGTATACCCCGTACGATTTTGTTTTTTATAATGTTTCAACTCTTCGGCAGTAAGACGATTGCCATATGGAAGTTCCCATGGCTCTTTCCACATTGTGGGATAATCTTCAACATGTTTTACATCTCTTCCCCTTTCCAGAACCAGTGTATTTAAGCCCTTTTCAGTAAGTTCTTTTGCAGCCCATCCGCCGCTTATTCCGGTTCCCACAACAATTGCATCGTAACTGTTGTTCCGCCTGGCCTTTAGATTCAAATTCATAGGTATTCAAGGAGTATATTAATTCTCAGGGACTCAAGAGTCTAATCAGAAGGATTCAAAAATCAAAGACCTTATTATACAATTTTACACTTAAATGTTACAATTTTGTAAATGATATATCTGATTATGCAACGATAACCTGTGAATTTATTACTTTGTTTTCAAATAAAATTTTAAATAGAAATTAACCATACTGAATGAAATCCGATGAACTCAGAGAAAAACAGGCCCCGCTGAAACAGGATTACCAGGAACATCCTGAAAAAGCAGTGATCACTTTAAAAGCCGAAGCTCTGCTTGGTGAAAACCTTACATGCAAAATAGAAACCGGTAAGGCTATGGTCTCGGCAGGTCTACACCCTGCAACCGGGGGTGATGGATTTTCTGCCTGTTCCGGCGACATGCTTCTCGAGGCACTTGCTGCCTGTGCAGGTGTAACCATGAACGCCGTGGCAACGGCTATCGGTATCGAGATCCGCAAGGGCAAAGTACTTACCGAAGGGGAACTCGATTTTCGCGGCACACTTGGCGTATCCAAAGAGGCTCCGGTGGGATTTAAATCTATCAACATGAATTTTGATCTCGACACAGATGCTAATGAAGAACAACTTGCAACACTTTTAAAACTTACCGAGCGCTATTGTGTTGTGTTTCAAACGCTGAATAATAAACCGGA
>CAYVBJ010000100.1:0-7115 GCA_964449075.1 uncultured Balneolaceae bacterium | reverse complement strand
TAGAGAAAACGTAGTTGATTCAGTAAGAAATTCAGGTAAGGAAAGGCAAATAACGGTTTGGTGCTTCTGCTGCCGGGCAATTAATTCTAAAGCTCAACGGGAAACGCGAACCGGTCAGCAGGAAGCACTTTGTTAGCCGCTCAATCCAGAATAAGCGGCAGATTTAATTTAGTATAAATTCTTCCATGCGTTTGTTCAGCCAACTTCGAAATTCCGGTGTAGTTGGTGGCGAATGTTTACTATCCTTTATTAATTCCGTTTCAACTTTTGGAATCTGACTCTTAGAACGAATTATGACCTCATTCCCGGGAAACGAAATATCATTCTCTGCTCCGATAATTAAACATGGCATTGTCAATCTTTTTAACTCTTCATCCGATGCAAGAGGTGGTATCTTGAGATTGGTAGTAAAATCATTAAATGAATCCCCAAGATAGTTCGCCCAGTCTTCGTCCCACGTAGTGATAAGATTGTTGACTAATTTCCGAAGATTATTCTCGTTTGGATGAACTTTATACATTAGCATTGGCAACGCCATTTTTGTAAAGCCCTTTATCAAAGATCCCTGGACAATTCCGGCCGGTACAATCAGGGCTAATGACAGTACTCTTTCAGGATTGGCTGATGCAAATTGGCGAGCTACAAAACCACCGAGGCTCACGCCTAAAATATGGACCTTTTGTAATTTGAGGCCATCTAATATCTCATTGAGCCATGCTGCATGGGAGTCATCTTTGTAGGAAAGGCGCAGAGGCAACCCTTTCACAGATTGACCTGGTATATCAGGTGCTATGAGATAAAATTTATCAGACAATAAAGTCAGTTCAGATAATATATGGGCAGAACTCGTTAACATTGAATGTAGACATATGAGAGGAGGCTTGGAACTGTCTCCCATTGTTAATACATGATTTTTTCCATAAGAAGTAGAAACTTCTTTGGAATTTGTTTGACTATTTGCCCGATCAAGAAATCGTTGATACCAATAATTCATTCTCTCTTTGGCTGTCTCATTTTTAAATATTTGTGTATTCAATAAATATTCCGATTGGGTTATTTTTAAATGACGGCTAACGGCCCAGCGCATAACGGGCGCGAAGATTATGAGTTTAATAAAAGCGAAAAACGTGAATAAAGCCAACCAAAAATGCCACAATTGTGGCCGCGTCCCCAGTTGATGCGCTTTGTTATGTGGTCAACGTAAGTCTCCAATTGAATAAATTTCATCTAAGGGTGGAATATGATATTCATTTCCTTTATAAATAATCTGTCCACCAGTATTTACATACTTATCTTTAAAATGTAGTTCATCTGAGAATTCTCGACTAATTAACCCTAACCCTATTCTTTTGACTAAAGCTACATCGATATTATCTCCCCCAAAGGCTCCAGAATCAGGAGTACGATAGACAATAATTTTACGGTTATGATCAATAGTGATTTCATAAATTGCTCTAAAGCCATTATTGTTCATTTTGAGAACATCAGAAGCAGTAAAAATTATTGCTAAGGATGAAACCGCATAAAAAAAGAGCAAGAAAAGTGAATAGGTGATTAATAAAAAATATCTGAGCCAACTTATTTTTATAAATGTTAACCAGTAAATTATAAGTATTGGAACAAGAAAGAATCCTAAAGTTAAACCGTTATCTAAATTATTGTTTTCTATAGCGATATTAGTAGAAAAAATCACTATTACATATAGTAATAAGGGCACTCCATAGAGAAGAGTACTTAGTAAAAGTATATTATTTTTAAGGAAATTCGCCATTTCTTAGATTTAAGCCACATAACGACACTGCGCATAACCGGCACACGCAATTCTGTTTATTTTGTAACTAACGAAAGATGTACTTTAAAACCAAGAGGGGCAAAGGATAGGCGAGGCGTGTCCGCTTAATGCGCGGGTTATACCCACCCGTTGTTTTTAAATTAGATATTAATGAGCATTGGTATTAATTATTTTCACCAGTACTTTTCTGGTGAGTTACATTCGTTTTTAACTTCACAATTTGGAGTCGAAATATCCTTGCAAGAAAAAAGAAGGCAATGGGTAACACTATGGCGTAACCAATAATGCCAATTCGTTGTAATTGCATATCCCCAGTTATGGGACCTACGATTCCCATAAACGTCAATATTCCACTGATTAAAAGTGTGTGACGTATGATTTTATCTGTTCTAGTTGAAGAAAATACGAGTGCCGAAAAAATCAGTGCTAGACCTAGGAACCAGTCCCATGCCAACAATTCCGCGGCGTAGTTGTTTGATGGCCATGCAATTTCTGCGACTCCCAATTGACGGGAAGCCGTCAGTTCTAAAAAATGTACTGTACTTGTAATTCCAGTGAATATTGTTGTGAAAATGAGTGCGATCAAACCGAATATTTTACGATCAGGTGGAGCATGATGGTATACAGCAGCTATTGTAATAAGTATTGCTGATGCAGAAAAAAGTGTTAGAACTTCCATTATAGCAAGTATTGGATCTTGAATAGGCTTATCAAAACCTACGTTGGCAAATCCTACTATTAAGACTGCAATGTAGGCCAAACCTATTACTACGACGGTGGCAGCAGCCCAAAATCCTAATTTGTAACTATTCACTATTCTTCACCATAACTTTAGGCTAAGCGATCTTACTTTAGATATTGTGGATATAACGTTCTTGCGGTTGTGCGGCGGAGCGAGGTTAAAACCATTGTCAACCGACCATCGCCCGTCCGCACGAACCGCTGGTTAATGGCCGCCCCAGCCTAATTGTTGAATTTTATTATCTTTTTTACATTTTCTTTCAGATCCACAATATCTTCTGTTGCAACCACCCAGATCATTTCAAGAGTGACACCAAAATATTCATGAATTATGATATCCCTCATTCCGGCAATCTGACGCCAGGGGACATCGGGATGTTTTTTTCGAATTTCTTCAGGAAGATGTTTTACGCCTTCACCTATAATCTCCAACCTTCGAAGTACAGCATCCTGCTTCTCTACATTTTTATAAAATTCTTCTTCCGAAACTCCATCAAGAAACCGCTGGATATATTCAATACTTTCTAAAATATCCTGAAGATAGACGTTAGGTTTTCTTTTGCTCATAGCACAGGTTCTTCATCTCCAAGGATTTTATCCTTCAACGCGGGCTTAATGGCTTCATATTCAACAAGATCAACTTTCATCCCCAATTCGTCTTCCAGTTCCTGCTGGATTCCGATAAATTCCAGCAAGCTGATCTTTTTATCGATTTTAACAAGCAGGTCCAGGTCATTCACCATAGATTCACCACGCGCAGATGAACCGAAAATTCCGGCTTTCTTGATGCCGTATTTTTTCAGTATCGGTCTGATTTTCTTTTTAATGTCCTCGAGGTTATTCATGTTTTTGATATGTAGTTACGTAGACTAATATAACAAAAGATAAGTGAATTTAGCTTGTGCCCAGATTGTAGTCTAAAGTGCCATTAACGGCTTGGCAAATAAGCGGCGCGGCTAAGTACTTGAAAGTAAGTAACTAAACGCAAACGCGTCCGCTTGATTTGCTTTGTTAGGTTCAAAGCCAAGGTGGATGATGAAATTCAACATTATCTGACTCAAGTTCATTAACCATTTTTGTTGCTCTCTTGTAAGAACTTTTGTGTAGGTCAGGTAATTCTGAAACAATTTCATCAAAGTTTTCAAAGGTACCAATTATTTTATCTGTAATTCCAAAAGCATAATAAAGTGGCGGATGAACTAATTCTTTTTTTAAGTCATTAGGTGCCAATAAAAAGTAAAATGCATTTAGATACCCGTCTATATAAGCAACGTCCTCATATCTTTTCTCTCTTAGCTTTTCTTTTTTCCACTTTTGATAAGGGTTGAATATCGCTTCGATCGATTTGGGTTTTGAAAACACTCCTTTACTCTTTAAAGCAATCACTTTCTCAAAAGCATGCATAAGTCCATCTTGATATGATCCGGTAAATATAATTTGAGGATGGTCGAAAATATTATAACTCTCGAAAAGTAATCTATGATTAAGTTGAACTATTGAAAGTAAGTTGTCAGCTTCATCATAAATTGAATCGGTAATCAAAAGCCCTTCGTTGATAGAATGGAGCTTTAGCTGCTTAAAGAAATAAGTGCCATCAGTAATTATTGGTTTTAATCCAATCTCTTCAAACCTCATGCTTTCATCTTCAAAAGGTGTTATTACGTACGCTTGTCTTTGGAAATCACTCATTTGCTCTGAGACAAACTTAAAAATATTTTTGAAATCTGTATCTTTAAAAGAATACCCTACAAAAACGATTGTTTTTGTGGCTAGAAGGGTTTTTAATATGCTACCTAAAATATTTTGATGTAATCTTTCTTCACATGCATTGTAATCTGTTTGCGTTGCTACTAGGGAGCCATAATTATTTATTGAGCCATGAATTTTTAAAACTTTTCTATCATCTGTATTCCAAAAAGCAAGATCTTCATCAGTAATAAAAGGAATTGCTGCGCATTCATCTTCAAAATATGTATCCCAGTTAGTTGTAATAATTGTCTTTAGTGGATAATAGGTTGCAATTTCATTATGAAATCTAGTTGCGGTTCTATACAACTCTGGAAATGATTTAATGTGATCGAACCTTTCTTTTATGAAGCCTATAAGTTTTATTCTCCCATTTGGTTGATCGACAAATTTTTCCATCAATTTTGGGAATTCTATCTCATCATCATAGTCAAGACCAAGTTCTGTTAAGATTGTATCATAAAAAGAAAACTTTAAGACATTAGCGTTCTCCGTTGATATTCCTGAACCAGCAAAAAGCACTGCATTACCATTCAAAAAATCATTCATTAGGTCATTTGGTAGTTCAAACCCATGGTTATGCTTACAAAACATGCAATCGCAATTGTAGTCTGAATTTTCCATATGAATTTAATTGAACCTAACGGTTTGGTGTTTAACCGGTTTGGCCATTGCAAGTTATAAAAGTGATTAAAAGCGAAATAAACAGCAAATTCGAAATCTTTATTACAAACAATGAGCGGCCAAATCCGGTTGAAACACTTGTTAGCGAGCGAACCCACATTTTTTATCTGTGATACCCCATTTTTTTAAGCTCTTGTGTAAAATCTTCACCCAAATCATAACACTGTTTATTATGTATCAGATAACCTTTATCTGCTACGATTGAAATATATCGGTGCATATGATCGGTCAATAAAATCCCTTTTCCACTTCTTGCTTCCTTATGAATTTTATCAATAAGCAAATCTATGATAGAAGGTTCAACTCCGGTAAAGGGCTCATCCAGTAAAATATATTTTCTGTCAAAATGAAATAAAATAGCTGTCTCCAGATATCGTTTTTCGCCACCGGAAAGCTGAATCGTTTTTTGATGATAAATCTTTTGAATAAGCGGATCTTCCGCCAACCTGTCCGGTTCGGACAAACTTTTGATCAATCTCTTTACAGTTATATCAGGTGGTAGCATGGTATCCTGAGGCAGGTATCCGATATTTTGAAATCGCCTGTTTAATGATTTATTGTGAATTCGTTCTCCATCAATAATGGAAATACCGGCCGATGCTTTAATTTGACCGGCAGCTACTTTTAATAATGTAGATTTACCTGAACCGTTTCTGCCGGTAATCGCCGTGATTTGTCCTGCCTTTGCCTTCAAATAAGCACCTTCCAGAATGTTGAGTTCCGGCACTCTGAAAAAGATGCTGTCTAATATGAGTGCAGATGAATTTCTCAAAGAAATGGTTTTGTGATGAAATAGAGTGTTTGAAAGCCGATGTAGAAAATAACCAGTAAGGGAATTTTCGGGTATCTCAGATTATCGTATAGTGGCCAAATGTTGCGTTTTTTGAAATCGTAAAACGTATAAACGCCTCCAAATAATCCGCCAAAAAAGAATCCTCTTGCAATTACATACTCCGTATTATCAAAAAAGCCCAACGGAAAAATGACTAATGCCACGAAAAAAACAACGGAGTTGATAAAATATTTTTGGGCCAGGTAAACAATCATGAAAAATTTGTTTAAAAGGAACTTTGACAACTTGGTGTTACATGGAAGACAACCATTCAATAGCTTGATTTACAACCTCAGTGGGTTCATCTATCTGAATATCTGGTAGTATTGAATCGCCATACAATTCTTTTTCTCTGTCAGCCATCGTAGAAACTGTTAATAATAACATACCACCATTATGTAATGGAGCCCCATAATTGGCTGTCGAAAGACCACATGTAGGGGTACCAAAAAACCTTGTGTTCGGCCTTTTTTTGAAAGCAATTGCAACAGCTTCACCCGAACTTGACACTCTATTATTAATTAGTACAGCTATAGGCGGCTTTTTATTGTATAGCTGATAATCAAAATTATTTAATGAATGTTGAATCAATCCGTTAAGTACTGAACTGTTCTCTTTGTATTCCCACTTCACTTCATTTCCATCCGGGTTAATAAAATATCCAAGGTCACCTTCACCCAGAAGAGTACCAATTGCAGCAATCATGGGCCACATATTACCACCGCTATTATCCCGCAAATCTACAATCCAGCCAATTAGTTCTTCACGATCTTGCTCTTTGATTTTATTCCGGATGTTCGCGGTATATCCATTTGCATCATTATCAAAACCACTTAAGGGACCAACCTTTATATAACCAATATTATCAGGGATAGCCGGAACATCAGGATAGGGTGCCGAACATGAGCGGGTACTGACTCTTATTAAAGTGCCATATGATGTTCGATACATACTATGTCCATCCTTCAGTAACTCAAGAGCTTTTCTGATTGCAAGCAATGTGCTTCGATCATATCCATAAAACTCACTTGAATCGGAAACAGAACTGTCAGCCACTGAAGAGACTTGCTCACGAAATTTATCCCAAACAATATCATACCTGTTTATTGAATTGGACTCCATTATTTCTATCATCTCATTAAGAAGCTTTTCTGATGATATCGAATCTCCTGATTCAGATTGATTTGAAGAACAAACAACGGCAAGAATTATGAAAAAAAGGAAAACAATTTTCACAGATATGCTCGGATTTATTTTAAGTTCGCTAACGGTTCGGCGCTTAACCGGCTTGGCCATTACAGGCTATTAAAGTGATAAAAA
>CAYVBJ010000099.1:4303-7116 GCA_964449075.1 uncultured Balneolaceae bacterium | reverse complement strand
CCGCTGATGGTTCCTGAAGCATAAAGATCACCCGGTTGTACGTTACAACCCGTAATTGTATGGTGGGCAAGCTGCTGACTCATATTCCAGTAGAGATGTTTAAAATTGGACCTGCAGACCCGGTGTGGATCTTCCATCTGTTCGGTTTTGAGCAGTACATCCAGTGTTATATCAAAAGTGCGCTCACCTTTGGTGCGTAAATAGGGCAGCGGTTCCGGGTCCTGCGCCGGCCCTTTGCACCTGAACGGCTCAAGAGCATCCAGTGTAACAATCCATGGCGAGATACTGGTTGCCCAGTTTTTGGCAAGAAACGGTCCAAGGGGAACATATTCCCATTTCTGGATATCCCTTGCGCTCCAGTCGTTCACCAATACCATCCCGAAAATCTGTTCTTCTGCATCCTTTACGGGAATCGGATCTCCCAGGGCATTTCCGGGACCAGTTAAAAATCCGGCTTCCAGTTCAAAATCAAGAAGTTTGCACGGTCCGAAAACCGGTGAGTCAGAATCCTGCGGTTTGGTCTGCCCTTTTGGTCTTCGCAGCTCAGTACCACTTATCACCACTGAACTTGCACGGCCGTGATATCCCACCGGTAGATGTTTCCAGTTTGGCAGAAGAGCGTTGTCCGGATCGCGAAACATTGAACCCACATTGAACGCATGCTGTTCAGAAGAGTAGAAATCGGTATAGTCGCCAATCCTGACGGGCATCACCATCTCCACATCCGACTGCTTGTGAAACGCATACTCCCGGAGAAATTCATCATCTCTCAAAACAGGGTTATCTTTTGACAGAAGTTCCGTTAACCTTTCACGTGCTTCGGTCCAGGCACTTCTACCCAGTGCCATAAAAGCATTGAGTGATGTAAATGAAAAAATATGAGTTCCCTTTAGCCTTACTCCCGAAAAAAGATCTGCTTCTTCAAGCATTCGCAGGTCCAGAACATACTCACCGATTGCCGTACAGCACCGCCTCTCATCCGTTTTCGGATGGATAAATACACCATATGGTAAATTTTGAATCGGGAAATGGGATAAGGCAGGAACGTCTATGAAAGAAGTTTGAATTTCGTTTTCAGCCATTTTTTCTCCTCTTTTAAATTATGAGTGCAGATCAATTCCAGGAACTGCAGGTTCAATTTTTAAATTTTAATCACAAAAATCTATATGAGATTTAATTTCTTTAAGTCATCAACAGGCTCTGCGAAACTGCAGCTGCCATACGAAAGAAATGCATTTGAACGCAATTCACCGATCTCTTCGGTTTCAATATGAAATCCATTAAAAGTTAAACCGGTATCGGTAAACTGAAAACTTTCAGGATCCTCTTCCAGCAGAATATCCATCATCTCTTCCCGGTTCAGATCGAAGGCATAGGAAAACAGTCCCGCTGCAAACACATTTAAAAAACCATGCATTTTTGTGTTTACCGATTCGTTAAAATGCCGTACCGGGTGGTGGAGACCGGCAGTAAATTTCATCGGCACCAGTTTGTCGCGGGCTGTTAGCAGGGCTGAGAGAACCAGTTCCACAGGCGGAAAAGCATCTTCTGATGTGCCGCCGCAGCGAAGTTTGTATCCGGCTGCTTCGGTTTGATGATAATTTTCATCCCTTAGTATTCCATTATGGGCTGACAGTGCCTCCATAATGAACTCCAATTCCTTATCCGCCGAATAATCCTGAACAGACTCATAAAAAAGAAAAGATGGCGCATGTTCTGTCTGTTCGAAGCGGGTTGCTGTTTCATTCAGCAGCTCCAGCAAAAGATCGCGATCATACGACTCCACCGCTTCCACAGGCAGTTTAATTTCAAATGAATCTGTGGTAACGTATCCTTTAAGCTCCCTGTTTGCCAATTGTACCTGTTCCAGCACACGGTCAATTTCATTTTGAAACTCTTCTATTGTATCTGTCTTTTTACCGAGTACCGATAGAGAAAATGGTTCTTCAACTGTAATAAATGAATCTTTATAGGTTATAAGATCCGGAATCAATCCTGCCGGAATAATGAACCGGGAAAGCATCCATTTCAACTCACTTTTGCGGTGTTCAGCATAATTTTCAACTGCCTGTTCCAATGGGAGTTCAGCGGGCGGAAAAAGACCGGCGTAATCAATAATTTTGTATAAAAATCGAGAAAGTGATTCAGAAGTTTTATCAGTCATTAGACTCAATTTATCAGTTTAGATCTGTTCATATGCTCACTTAAACTTACTGCCGTGAGAGCAGTTCTACAACAAGATAATCCGCGATTCTCAGTCCCCGCCCGGTAAGTGCAACAGTCTCACCATTAAACCGCAAAATCCCTTTTTCATTTTGCTCTGTGATCCATTCAATTTGCCGGTCCGATAACTGGTAATGGTATCTTTTTCCCAACTCAGTTCTTTTGATTCCATCCGCCGTTCGCAGGCCAAGCATAATTCTCTCCTCTGCAAGCTGATTCAGGTCAAGATGTTCAACCTCGGTTACATTCTGATCTTTTGATTGATTCAGATAGGCTCTGATATCCGGCTGATTTTTCCATCTTGTTGCTTCCGTCTCATTCTGCCACCAAAAAGAGTGCGCTGAAGGACCAAAACCCGCATAATTGTGATGATTCCAGTAGTTGCTGTTATGAACTGCTTCCGCTCCTTTTTTTGCATAGTTGCTAACTTCGTACTGGAAAATTCCATGTGAAGCAAGCAGCTCCTGAACTCTTTCAAAATGCGCCATAACCATCTCATCATCTGGAGGATTCAGGCGCCCCAGCTCCATCGCTTTTCCCAAACGGGTTCCCGGTTCGATTGTAAGGGAATAAGCGGAAATATGCGGGGG
>CAYVBJ010000099.1:0-4203 GCA_964449075.1 uncultured Balneolaceae bacterium | reverse complement strand
AACCGGGTGTGTTGCACTGATTCAATTTCAGCAAGAAGTGCATTTATAAAAACAGGTCTTAGCTGTTGCCTCGTCACAAAATAGAAATCGCAGTAACTGCATGCCTGTTTACAGAAAGGAATATGTATATAGATACCACTCAAATCATCAAATTTATTACCGTTAATTATCGTAACCGCAATTGCTCACAATCTACGATCAACTGTTCAGCTAAAAAGTGAGAAAAGTCAGTGCTGCACCACATCTGCATTCAGAAAAGCTGATCATCCGATGCATTAAAAAACGACAGGTATTTTTTGGCTCAGTCCTGTTTTGAATAGAACGGATTTTCATCGTAGTTGTCTAACCGGAGATAAGCACGAGAGTATTTCACATAATTCTCTGCGTTCTTTTGAATCGAACGTATCTCTTCTTCACTTAGTTTGCGAACTTGTTTTACAGGTGTGCCCATATACAGATATCCGGATTCCAGGATTTTTCCCGGCGGCACAAGGCTTCCGGCAGCAACAATTACATCAGGCTGAATCACAGCTTCATCCAATACAGTTGCATGGATTCCGATTAACACCCGGTCATGAATTGTGCAGCCGTGAATCACCGCGTTATGACCAACGGTAACATCATTGCCAATAGATGTCGGCCCGGTTTGATTCATTACATGAACACAGGTGTTGTCCTGAATATTTGACCTCTCTCCAATCCTGATCCAGTTTACATCACCGCGAACCGTGGTATTAAAAAGAACAGAACTTTCCGCGCCGATTTCCACATCTCCTATTATATCAGCACTCGGCGCAATAAATACAGTTTCATCAAACTGCGGAGCCCTGTTCAGGAATTCATAAATCATCCGGAGACATTTCCTCTGTACATAAACATTTCAACCATGGCCTTCAGCTGTTCGTAGCTCTGTGGGTTTTGACGGATTTTAACACCATTTATAAAAAATGTCGGGGTCGCGTTTACCTGTCGCCGAATACCCTCCTGCTTGTTTTGCTCAACAATTGCATGTACTTCTTCAGATTCCAGGTCTTCTTTAAACTGTTCCGTATCAAGACCAATCTCTTCGGCATAAGAGATAAAATAATCACGGGCTCCGCCGTCTGACCAAACTTCCTGGTTGGCAAAAATCAAATCATGCATCTCTTTAAATTTTCCCTGGTTGCGGGCAGCTTCAACCGCATGACCTGCCAGTCGGGCAAATCTGTGACTCTGGAGTGGGAAATGTTTGTACTCAACTTCAACCATATCCCCGAATTCTCTCTTTAGCTGCTCTACAGGTGCAGCATATGTTTTACAAGCGGGACATTGATAGTCGCTGTATTTGAGGATTTTTACCTTTTGCGGCTCACTGCTTTGTGCAGTTGCCTGGTCTGAATTGTTATTTCCTGTAAGCCCATACACAAGGGCTGATACAGCAATAACTACAAAAGCAACAAGGAGACCGGTTTGAACTGTTTTACTCATATCATTTTTCAATTTGTTTTTTGGTAGTATCTAAAAGTACGATCTTTGGAAGAAATTATTTTAAAAAATTGAATATTATTCCGTCACACATATTATTTATGTATCCCGGGTTCGAACATTTCAATCAGGACATCACAAAACGACTCTGTTTTTTTAAAATCTCACTCAGTATTTCAGCAGCATCGTACAGTTCGTCATTTGATGTAAACTTACTAAGTGACAAACGAATGAGCTGCCTGGATTCTTGTTCTGAGTATCCCAATGCAAGTAATACTGAGGATGGTTTCTGTTCATTTACCTGGCAGGCTGTGCCCGTGGAGATCGCCAGACCTTGCTGGCTACATTCCAGCATTGCATACTGTCCTTCCATCTGGCAGGTTCTGAGAGCGATTATATTCGGCAATGAATTGTTACCGGGGTCAATTACTTCAATCATCTGGTCTGTCTCCTCAAGCAGACGATCCAAAAATATTTTTCTTTGGTTTTTAAAGAGTTCCTTTTGGCCTGGCGCGTTCTTTGTGAGTTCGCCTGCAGCAGCAGCAAAGGAAGCTATGGCGGGAACATCTACAGTTCCTGCACGAAACCCTCTTTCCTGGGTACTGCCTGAAATAAGGGGTTTCCATTCAAGGTTATGATTTATCCAGGTGGCTCCAAGCCCTTTAGGGCCGTGAATTTTATGGGCAGACAACGTGAGTGCATCCAGCCCCATTTTTTGCACATCAACAGGTGTCTTCCCAAAAGATTGTACGCAATCGCTGTGAATAAGAATGTCATAATTATGGCAAATTTCACTCAGCTGCGAGAGATTTTGCATAGTGCCGATTTCAGAATTTACATGCTGAAAAGAAGCCAGGATCGTATCCGGCCGTATAGCCTCTTTCAGCTCATGACTATCAACAAGTCCTTCTTTGTCCACGCCAATAGTCGTTACTTCAAAACCCTGTGTTTCCAGCCAGTGAAATGTGTTGAGAACAGAACTGTGCTCTATTTTAGAAGTAATGAGATGCTTTCCGCGCGATTGATTTGACATCGCAAGAGATGTTAAAGCAAGAAATGTAGCCTCACTGCCGCTTCCGGTAAAAAAAAGGGATCTTTCTGAACCCGATATCAATTTGGCGATCGCTTTCCTGGATGCTTCCAATACATTTTTAGCATCCGAACCGGGATCGTGCAGGCTGTTTGAATTGGCATAAAATTTATCCGCCACCTGCCGGTATACCTGTCCGGCTTTTTCACTCATTTTTGTAGTCGCGGCATTATCAAGGTAAATCATACCGGGCGTTAATTACATTTTCATAAAGATTGCAACAGGCCGGGTTACTCAGCCTGCTGCAGTTTTGATTTATAGGCCATGGCATAGATCTTCATCTGCTTTATCATAGATGCGAGACCGTTCGAACGGGTTGGCGAGAGATGTTCTTGCAAGCCAATTTTTTTAATAAAGTCCGGATTAATGGAAAGTATTGTATCGGGATCTTCCTCTGAGTAGAAGCGAACCATCAGCGCGACAAGACCTTTCGTGATTGCTGCATCACTGTCGGCTTTAAAAATGACTTTATCACCCTTTAATTCTGTTACCAGCCAAACTTGCGACTGACACCCCCGCACAAGATTCTCCTCTTTTTTACACTCATCAGGAAGCGAGTCAAGTTTTTGACCCAGCTTGATAAGATATTTATACCGTTCAGGCCAATTCTCCAAAAGCTGAAATTCCCTGATAATCCTGTCTTGCTTTTTCTGGATACTCATGCGTATTTGCTGCTTCTTTTTGTAAATATATTTTCACGTAAATATACAAAAAATGTATCAGGATTGTTTCTCTGACTCTGATAGTGATTCTTTTGATGCGGCTCCCTTAATCGAGACCACTGATGTATGATCAGCATCCCACTCAGGTTTCGCATAATCTATTACATTGATATATTTACCGGAGCGGGTTTTCAGGCGGAACTTTTCAGTATCCGGTGTTCCTTCAAATACTTTTTTGAAATGTTTTTCTGCTTTTTCCCAGTCCATCTCATGTATAAAGTCCTTAAGGGAAAGATTTAATGCTTCATTCAGATCAATGCCGGTAATTTTCGAAAAGGATTTTGTGACGTGATCAAAATGATAGGTATCATCGCTTTCGATAATTTTATAATTGAAATCGACAGCTTTATGAAAAATATCTGCATATTTGCTGTTCTTCTCCTGGAGTATTTTTGCAATTCGTTTCTGGAGAGATTTGTTTTCGAATGTAATTCTGACTACCGTTTGACCATGGTTATTAAGCAGTCTGGTGTCTGCTTTTACCTCTACCGGAAGCCCTTTCTTGGTTTTAATCTGAAATTCATAGGTTCTGTCATCGAAATCACTTGGTTTGAATTTGTCAAATTTATGTCTGAAAGAAGCAATGTACTTATCCTGAAGCAAATCCCAGATTTTAAGTGATTTAAGCTCTTCGTTATCAAATCCTGTAAGATCCCGGAATGCTTTATTTGACGTAAGGATATTTCCCTGTTCGTCGGCATCAACCAGTGTCTTTTTTGACTCTTCTTTCAATTGATCAAATTCGACATTTGTATCAAAGAGTTTTTCTTCAGATCTCTTTCTCTCGGTAATATCATGCTGATATGATACCCAGTGAGTAATTTCGCCTTCGGCATTAGTGAGAGGATGAATATCCCACTGGTTAATAAATTCAGTGCCGTCTTTTTTATAATTGACAGTGTGTCCGAAAAATGCCTGCCCCTCTTT
>CAYVBJ010000098.1:0-7146 GCA_964449075.1 uncultured Balneolaceae bacterium | reverse complement strand
TCCGCCACCATTTTACCTTCGCCTTGCTGAGGAAAAAATTTCTTGGTGAGAAATGCGGGCTAAGAAACGCAAACCCAAAAGGCCGTTTATTGCCTAAATCCGATTCCCAGCTTTTGGACAATTTTTTCGGCCAGGCACCACTTGGTAAATGCGGATTGAAACAGGTTCAATCCCACAAAGAGTGTAAATAAATACCAGTACGGGCTGTGAAAATATCCCAGTGCAAGACTGACAGTTACAAATGTGCCGGCTATTGCTCGTATGGTTCGTTCTATTGGTCGCATGTTATGATACGTTTAGGTTTTCAGTAAATGGTTTTTGATTTTCTTTTAAGCCAATCTCGTAAATTAAACTGATCTTGGCACATCCAGCATATAAGCGTGGATCGCATTCTGGACATCCTCACCAGGCGTCATTTTTTCATTGAAGTTTTTTACTTCCTTAAATATCCGGTCAACGCAATTTTCATCCTGAAAAGAGAAAAAAAGCTTGGAATAAATGCCGGCCTTGTCGCCGGAAAACCAGCTTGACAGATCTACATCCTCTTCTTCCACATGAAAACCATGAATATTGGTTTCACTGTAGACAGGGACTTTCTGCCTGTTCAGGATTTTCCTTACTTCATCGTTATATTCCTCTATACTTAAAATAATCAGCAACTTCATTTTTTATCTCCTTCTTAATGCGATCCCCGGTTTTTGGGGATTTACATGTTTTAATTTTTCACTCTTATTCTTCATAAACCGGATCTGTTACTCCTCTTTCGCTTCTGTTTTTTTCCTTTCCGTCATATAGTAAATCAGAGGTATCATGATCAGTGTAAGAGCAGTTGAGGCGATGGCTCCGCCCATCAGTGAGATGGCCAGCCCCTGGAAAATGGGATCAAAAAGTATCACGATAGCCGCAATTACAACTGTACCTGCTGTAAGTAAAATTGGCAGTGTACGAACGGCACCGCCCTCAATTACAGCCTGTTTAAAAGGGATCCCGTCTTTCAGTCGCAGGTTGATAAAATCAATCAGAAGCACGGAATTTCGTACCATAATTCCCGCAAGTGCAATCATCCCGATCATCGACGTAGCGGTAAAGAAAGCTCCGAATATCCAGTGTCCGAGCAAGATACCGATCAGTGAAAGCGGAATTGCAATCATCATCACAATCGGTACTTTAAAATCCTGGAACCAGCCGATGATAAGCATATAGATAATCACCAGCACAACGGCAAATGCAATACCGAGATCCCGGAATACCTCGTAGGTAATCTGCCATTCGCCATCCCACTTCAGGGTATAATCTGTTGTCATAAAAGGCTGACCGGCAAATATCTGGTCCAGGCTGTATCCGGGCGGCAGATCAATATTTTCGATTTTTGTCCCTGCATCCAGGATTGCGTAGACAGGGCTTTCGATCGCCCCGGCTACTTCTGCGGTTACATAGGTAACACGTCTCTGGTTCTTTCGGTGAATAGATGATTCAAGATTCTGTTCCGTAATTTCGACCAGGGATTCTACCGGGATCATCTCTCCCATTTGCGACCGCACATGTATCCGCGACAACTGATTTACACCCGACCGGTCTTCTTCCGGAATTTGAAGAACAATCGGGATCTCCTCTAATTCATCATTCCGGCTGAGTCTTGAAGCTGTATGTCCGCTGACGGCAGCTGCAATCGTATGAGTGATTTGTGCAGGATCTACACCCGACAATCCTGCCTTGCTGTTTCTCACACTCATTTTCAATTCAGTTTGCGGAGCTTCAACCATCCAGTCAACATCCACAACCCCGTCAAGTTCAGAAAATATCGTTTTTACCCGTTCACCAATTCTCTTCTGCTCTTCCATATCGGGCCCATAGATTTCTGCCACAAGTGTAGACAAAACAGGTGGTCCCGGCGGGACTTCAACCACTTTTACATTAGCATTGTACTTATCACCCGCTTTTTGCACAATTGGCCTGATTCGCTTGGCTATATCATGGCTTTGATCACTCCGCTCCGATTTGTCAAGCAGGTTTACCTGGATATCCGCTACATTGGCACCGCTTCTCAGATCGTAATGGCGAACCAGCCCGTTAAAATTAATTGGTGCATTCACTCCGCTGTAGACCTGGTAATCATAGACTTCTGGCACATCAACAATAGAGAGAGCAATTTCCCTGGCTGCTGCGTTGGTCCGCTCAAGGGTGGTGCCTTCCGGCATATCTATAATTAACTGGACCTCATTCTTGTTGTCGAAAGGCAGCATTTTTACCTCAACAATCCTGAAATAGAAAAGAAGCATAGAGGCGAGCAATAAAACAGTAACTGATATAATAAACACCCATCGCTTTTTCACACTTTCGAGCAGTGGCTGCATGGTTTTATTATAATACCTGTAAATAAGGGTGCTTTCCAACTGATATTCTTCTTTGGATTTTTTCCTCTCTTTTTCAGCTCCGGCCGGCAGCAGTTTAAAACCGAGCCAAGGAACAATAATAAGTGCTACAAAAAGTGAAAAAATCATTGCTACCGAAGCGCCGATCGGCATCGGGCTCATATACGGTCCCATCAGGCCGGACACAAAAGCCATCGGCAGCACCGCGGCGATAACTGTAAATGTAGCCAGTATTGTAGGGTTGCCAACCTCATTAATCGATGCAATGGCTGCCTGTCTGAAGGGTAATTTTCGCATCTGAAAGTGCCTGTGCATATTTTCGGTTATGATGATTGCATCATCAACTACTATACCTGTCACAAACACCAGGGCAAAAAGAGTAATCCGGTTCAGTGTATATCCGAACATGTAGTAGACAAAGAGCGTAAGTGCAAATGTAACCGGCACAGATAGGAAAACGACAAGACCGCCGCGCCAGCCCATTGCTATAACCACAACAATCGTTACGGCTATAACGGCAGCAAGAAGGTGTTCCAAAAGTGAAAGCACTTTTTTTGATGCCGTTTCACCGTAATTGCGTGTAACTGTAATTTCAACGTTTCCGGGTATCAGGGATCCTTTCAGTTTTTCAGTTTTATCCAGAACCTGGGACGCAATATTCATCGCATCGGTTCCTGTCCGTTTCGCGATTGAGATTGTAACTGCCGGGAAGGTCTGGCCCGAAATACCTCCCTTTTCCTTTGAGAGGCCGCTGCCCATACCGTAGGCAACATACGTTAGCGGATCTTCCGCACCATCCGTTACCGTGGCTACCGATTTCAGGTAGATTGGTTCACCGTTTCTGACATCCATCACCAGGTTGGAGACGTCTTCCGACGATTCCAGGAAATCGCCGGCCATAACCAGGATTTCGCGGTCGTTCTTCTTCATCGACCCCGGATGCAGGCGGGTATTTGCCGATTCAATTCGCTGTGATATTAGAAATGGATCAAGTTTATACTCTGCCATTTTCTCTTTATCAAGCTCAACCCGAATCTCCCGGGATCTTCCACCATATAACTTTGTCTGGGTAACGTCTTCTATCTGCCTGATCTCAAGCTCATACTCACGAACCATCCTTCGAAGCTCGTAATCATCATAATCATCGCTCCAAAAGGTCAGCGACATGATGGGGACATCATCAATCGACCTTGTTTTTACAAGTGGCATGGTGGCCCCTTCAGGCATCTGGTCCATATGCTTCATGATCTCATTATAGAGCCGAACCAAGCTCCTTTCCACATCTTCACCCACGTAGAACTGTGACGATACCATTGCACGACCGGGCATTGAGGTAGAATAGACATATTCAACACCTGCAATATTCGAGATGATTTTTTCAAGAGGGATTGATATTCTCTTTTCTACTTCCTCCGGCGATGCCCCGGGATAACCGACAAAAATATCAGCCATCGGCACATCTATCTGCGGCTCCTCCTCCCTGGGTGTCAAAAGCGTTCCGTAGATTCCCACAGCAACAAATGCAGCCATCAGGAGCGGAGTAAGACGTGATTTTATAAAAGGCCGGGCAATTTTTCCCGCAATTCCGTTTTCCATACCAACTTTAACCTGTTAGATTTTTAAATTTTCTTTTCGGTCTTTCAGCTTATTTTTTTAAAATATTTGTACTCTGTCTCTACTGATTATCCGCAACGTACAATCCTTCCCTTAAAGGCTCTTCCCCGGGTATGATATATCTTTCTCCTGCCCTGAGACCTGATAAAATTTCAGTCATATCCGCTTTCTGTTTACCCGTTCTGACCCATCTTAAAAGAATTTGATCATTATCATTGACTGTGTAGAGTCCGGTAAGCTGGCCCTTATGAACAATCGCATTGCTTTTTACGGAAATAAGCGGTTCGGAATCATATTTCAGCATTACACTTGTAAACTGGCCGGCATTCAGCTGTTCCGATATTTCCTGTTGAACCGGTGTTAGCTCTACGTCAAATTGCCTGCTCGCAGCAGAGCCGTTCATGTTCACCGCAAGTACAGTAGCTTCTGCATTCACAATTCCTGCTGACGGAACAGAAAAGAGAGCACTGTCTCCCTCATTGAATCTACTGATATCCTGTTCAGAGACAGTTATACGAATTTTGAACCGGCCGGTCTCATTTAATTGAAGCAGGGGCTGTCCCGGATTGGCCATATCCCCGACATCAGCCAGTTTAGCAGCAATAGTTGCATCAAACGGAGCTTTTAGTTCAGTGTAGTCAAGTAGTTCTTCAATCTCTTTTAAGCTTCCGCGCAGAGCTTCCACACGAGCTTCGGCCATTGAAAGTTCTGTCTTCATATCATCGAACTCCTTTTGGGTGGCACTCTCCTGGTTATAAAGAGCTTCAATTCTGTCAAAATTAATTTTTGCATTGTTAAGAGCTGCATTCGCCTCGTCCATATTTGCGAGTATTCTCTCTTTCTGTCCGGTCAGTTGCTCGCTCCGGATACGCATTAACTGATCGCCTTTTTGAACAGAATCACCAATATCCAGGTCCATTTCGATGATTTCACCCATAATTTTTGTACTCACTTTTGCACTGCGGGTACTGATAACCGAACCTGAATAGGGAATTGATTCCTCAAAGCTGACGAGCCCGGCAACATCCGTTTCAACAGAAACCTGTTCCCTTTCACCCATATCCGGCTCCTCTGAGCCACAGGCCTGGAAGAAAACCAATCCCATTATCGTCATCATTACCAGACCAACACCCGTTTTTTGTTCTATTTTTTTAAGCATAATTTTTATTCTGTTATCCATTCGTTTTCATATATCATTTCAAGCTTTGCCACACTTTCGTAAATATTATAGAGTGCCTGCAGTCGCTGCATGCGGCTTCTTAGCAGTCCGGCTTCGGCGGCAAGCAGGTCGGATGTTTTCTCCAGCCCCTGCTCATACCGGTCGGACCGTATTCTAAAATCTTCTCCGGATTGCTCAATAGATGCTTTGGCAAGCTGAAGCTGTTTCTGTGCCTGTTGCAGAGTTCGCTCCGCTTTTCTGATTTCAAGCTTCTGCTCCTCCCTCTTTTGTACAAGGGCGGTATTTACCCTGTTTAGTTCCGCTTTCGACTGCATCACTTTCCCGGCTTTTTCAAACCCGCTGAACAGGTTCCAGCGCAGTGTAGCCCCGATTGTATAGTTATCGCCCTGGTTGCCTAAAAGAACATCATCATTCATTTCGTAGGCGCCAAAAGCATTTATACTCGGTAAAAAACTGTACCTGCCAGACTGCAGCTGTTTTTCTGCAGCTGTTTTTTGATATTCAAGGGCACGAATAGCAGAGTTACCGGTAAAAACGCCATTCCTGATATCCATAACGGTAACTTCAGCCGGCTCTGCAAGAGAATCGGCAGGCATAATCCGGACATTTTCCTCCATGCCGAGCAGAAAGTTCAAATTGTCCTGAAGGGTTTCAATATTATCTTCTGCAGACAGCAAGTCACTTTCAATTTCAATCACACGAACTTCTGCTGATAGAAAATCGGCACGGCTGATCATTCCCTGATCAAAAAAGTTTTCAGCATTTCGCCTGTTTTCGCCGGCTGCTTCAAGCGCTGTTTCCAGGGTCTTCACCTGGTCTATAGAGACAATCAGCCTGTAATAGGTTTGCTTTACCCGGTACCGGATCATCTCTTTCGTTGCTCCGGTTGCTTCACCGGCAGCCTTGTACCTGTTTTTTACGGATGATCTCTGCATAATCCTGTCAGGATTAAAAAGCGGCTGACGCACTTCAAACCTGGTACTGAAGTGATCGATCCTGTCAGGGTTATTGAGAATATCCGTGTTAAAGTCTGCCTCAGAAAAAGATTCCTGTTTCAGTTTAAAACTGAATGCATTCACCGGGTCGGTAGTAGTTGTTCCCGATATCTCTGCCGAAATTCCGGGCAGAAACACAGCATTTGTCTGCCGGTACTGCGCTTTTGCAGACTCCTCCTCGAATGAAGAGATTTGAATCCGGTAGTTATTCTCTTCCGCTCGTTCAAGCAGATCAGTAAGTGTAGCCTCCATCGTTTGCTCTGTCTGCTGCGAAAACGATGTAACAGGTTTGGACGTAATCAGAAGTAGGAACGCCGGCAGAATTAAGGCAACTGTTCTGCCGGTTTTAGCAATTCCCGTCTTTTTAAAAAATAAGTTCGCCATATCTTTTTGTGTAAATACACATGGTTGTCAAGTTGTTTTCAAATCTGTTGGTGAGAGTGGGCAGAACCCCGACACACCCCTGTATTATGTGCTGAACGCCCATAATGCTGTCCCCTCTCAAGAGGGGAGAGTGAATCCCCTCTTGAGAGGGGAAATGTGAAGGCAAAAGGGCATAGCCCTGTTTGCCAAACGAGGGGTGTGTTCGCGTTTCGACTCACAAACTCTCTATCGCTTTCTCCAGGCCTGATCGCACTTTTTCAGCAACCTCTCCCAGTTCCCTGTTTTCAACTGCCTGCATAGAAGCCACCGGGTCAACAGCCGATACCTCCACATCACCATTTTCATGCTCTTCCACAATTACATTGCAGGGCAGCATCAATCCGATTTTATCTTCTTTCGATAACGCCTGGTGAGCATACCCGGGATTACACGCACCCAGTATGGTATACTTTTTAAAGTCGGCATCGATCTTTTCTTTCAATGTCTTTTTGATATCGATGGTGGTCAAAACACCAAAACCTTCCTCTTTTAAAGCCGATGTTGCTTTTTCGATTGCTTCGTCAAACGGTACATTAACTTTCTTACTGATGTGGTATGTCAT
>CAYVBJ010000097.1:0-7168 GCA_964449075.1 uncultured Balneolaceae bacterium | reverse complement strand
TCGGTGGTAAATGCAGTGGTTTTTTCCTCCCCGTCAATGATATGATAGGAACGCAAACAGCCATTTATAACAAAAATCGCATCCTTTAGAATATCTCCTTTTTTTACTATTACCGTTCCCTTTTTGAAACTGCGGAAGATATTCAAATCAATGATTGCTTGTCTTTCTTCATCCGTTAGCGGCATATACTGCTCAATAAAATCAAAGAGATAATTTTCCATTGTTTTAATTTTTGATGTTTTTACGGATCTTACTTTGGCGAGTTGCACTTAAGTAACTATGCGTATTAATCAAGCTATTGATTATGTAATTTTTCATTAATGCTTACCAAGAAATTACTTCCTCTTTATAACGCTTTGGCTGTTAACAGGCCGGGTCCAAATCTACTGATTGCTTACCAACCTATTACCGACCCTTCGAAGCCCTTGTGAGCAGGCTGAACTCCAATTTCTACGCACCAAGATATTTGAGAAGCTCATAAACCAAAAAAGCGGGCCACACCAAAGACTTTAAGAATCCTAATACACCTCCCCAAAAACTGGTAGCATGACTTATGTAATACACCAATGCTCCGATCCACCCAAGCCCGTAGATACCGCCCGAAACACCCTGGTTTGCCTTATTATTTTTCTTGTTGTCATTCATTGTAGTTATACGCTCCAATCTTTTTTTTGTAAGCCGGCTAACGGTTCGGCGTTTAACCTGTTTGGCTATTTTCAGCTACCAAGGTGATAAAAGTTTGAATTTACTGCAACTATTAAAATCTTCTTTAAATGAAATGAGCGGCCAGGTCCGCGTTGAAATGCTGGTGTGTGCCCGGTTATTATAGAATTTATAAGCTAATATTTAGATGATTAAAAACTATCTACTGATTTTACTTTCAATTCTTTCAAGTTTGCTTCTTTGAAATAAATAAACAACTGGCGTGATCGAAGGAAATAGTACCATGAATATTACCCATAATGACTTATGGTAGAATTTCCTGTATACGTTATCTCCAATGACAATTAGCCAGGCAGCCGCCGATAAAATAATAGCAGCATGATTTATGACTTGAGGAACAGCCCATTGCTGAAATATGGAAATTAGTGCAGTTATTGAAAATAGCACACTGCTGATGACAATAACCCAAACTAACTTGTAGTTTAATTTAAAAGCTGAATATTTCATATAGCAATAAATCTTTGTGAAAGATTAATTATGTTTAGCCTTATACCGTTCCTGCGGTTAACCTTCTTTATCACTGATTTCAACAATGTTTTCACCACTTTCTAAAAGTTCTTTTGCTTTAAGGAGTGTTGTAGACAAAATTTCTCTCATTCTGGTATTTGATGTATTTCCACAAGTAATCCAAATAAGATTTGGTGGTGAGCCCTTTTATTCAATAAGCTGGATGAAATCATCGTCTTTACTCATGACAATCACATCCGTTTTTTTAGCCTCTTCAAAAATCTCATGATCTGTTGCATCACGAAAGTCAAGAGTGCGAACTGATTCTGCTTCAATATCGTCAAATGTGCGGTTGATCAATGCGGCAATAGCAGGAGAGAGTTGTGCATCAACCCAAATTTTCATGCTGCTACTATTGGATGATCTATTTCCCCGCGAGCATACTTGATAGAAGCTTCAATACCTTCTTTCTCCAAATCAGGTAATTCTTCTAAAATTTGCTCATGGCTGAGACCTGATGCCAGCAGGTCCAATACATCAATGACACGTATTCTCATTCCCCTGATACATGGTCTTCCGCCACACTGATCGGGATTCGTCGTAATGCGTTGTCTCCAGTCTTTCATTTTCGTGAAGTTTTGTTGCTATCTATCCTAAATCTACTTAAAACAATGCAGATATCATAGATTGAGGAAAAGGAGGCTAACATGTAATTATACTCGCCGAAGTAATTGTACAGTTTACCCACATTATAAAGGAAATCAGGCTTTATGGAAAATAACTATTGAAATACTTTTGCAAAAAGGAAAGAGCTTTCCGGTATGAATTAACTGTCCACCAGCTTCGCCACCTGCCGCCGGAATTTCGGTGCACCGCCGTTGGCGGGATGGCGAACTCCCTTGAAATCCACATCCAGGATTTTGAGGCTTTCTTCACATTTACGGCCAACGGCCACCAATCGGGCTCCCGGAAACAGCTTCAGAAAAGATTTGAGGTGATGAAGTCCGGTTTCCAGTTCGCCTTGCAGGGGCGTTCGGTTACTCAGCAACCCCTTTTCCGGGTTATAGGGGTGCCAGGGCACAGCATTCCATAAAACTACGTCATAAGGATTAATCCCAAGTTCAATAAGAGTTCCCCACATAATCGTGGCCGTCGGTTCACTCATTCCTTTTGCATTTACGGATGGTTTGCTCGTTCTCTCCGGGGTTATACTTGTAAAAACATGAGACGGTTTTATCCCGTATTTGGGTTGCTGGTACCCGAGCAGAATGCGTTCGGATGTCATCGCTATGCCTGAAAAGTGACCACCCTGGTAACCGAGTGCTTCAGCAATAAAGAGGTACTTTGCACGGCCGGTCCTTTCGGTAAGATAGGCTTCAAATTGAGCCCGCCTTGTTTCGGGAGCATCCCGTGAAATGTCGTTTTCTGGATCACTGTCAAACCACGGGTTAAACAGATTTTTGGCCTGCACTTCCTGAAGATTTTTGATAAAACCCTGTACAGATTCTGAAGAGTTACTCAATAATTTTTCCGTTCTGTTTTTTTGACATTTTAATTACTTGCCAGATAGTAAAGCTGCATCACCCGCAGTTCATTATAATCCACACTTTTATCCAGGTCCTCGTAAACCGGTTTCAGCATCCCGGCGCCCTTTTTCTTCATCGATTTCATCACTTCATTAATTTTGCGGTCGGATAGTGATGAGACCTCAAGGATGCCCCCGGTTTCAAGCTCATTACCTTCGTCCAGGTACTTTTTCAGATGTGTCAGGATGGTGGAAACTTTAACACCATGCTCTTCCGCCAGGTGTTCGATCGATTTGCCCTCATTAAAATCTCTCCCGATACGATGGTGCTTTTTATTTGAAGATGTTTTTTTAATTCTTTTACTGATTCCTTTCTTCCGCTCTTTCAAATTGTTATCACTGCAATAGGTTTTGATCAGCGGCAGAAACTCGCCTCCGTAGCGTTTCAGTTTTACACTTCCCACACCATATAGCTGTGCAAGGCTCTCTTCGGAGTGCGGATAATAGTAGGACATCTCCATCAACGTGGTATCCGGGAAGATGGCATAAGGGGGAATCTCCTTTCCGTCAGCAATTGATTTTCGCTTTTTCCTGAGTATTTCGAACAGGTTTTCATCGTACTTATTTTCAACTTCATTTGTGGTTCTCGATGCCGCTTTACCGGTTGAAGTCTGAGTGCGGTCGAGCAGGCCGTGAACACTTTCTTTTCCCTCCAATACTCCTTTGGCTTCTCCGTTCGGAACCAGGCTCCCGTACTCTCCGTCTTTCTTCAACAACCCTTTTCTGATCAGAAGCCTCGACAACTGAATCCACTGATCTTTGCTCCACTCATTTCCGATATCATATGTTGATATTTTATCGTGTCCGTTCGACAATACTTTTTTGGATTTGGAACCGCGCAGCACATCAGCAATGTAATGGGCACCGTAAAGCTCTCCAGTCCGGATTACGCAGGAAATGAATTTCTGAGCCTGAACTGTCAAATCTTCCTTATCGTCATCAACCCTCAGACAGTTATCGCACATTCCGCAGGTATCTTTGCCGTATGTTTCCCCAAAATAGCTCATCAGCGGTTTGCGTCGGCACTCATCTGTTTCGAGAAAGTTGATCAGGGCTTCAAGATGATTCTCCGCAACCTCTTTCTCCTGCCCCTCTTTCTGATTGATAAAATACTGAATTTTACGTTTATCCCCGTAACTGTACAGCAGCAGGCAGTCGGCTCTGAGCCCGTCGCGGCCGGCACGGCCAATCTGCTGGTAGTACGATTCAATATTCTGAGGCATATCGTGGTGGATGATAAACCGGACATCCGGCTTGTTAATGCCCATTCCAAAAGCGATGGTGGCTACGATAATTGAGATATCATCCTTAATAAACGCTTCCTGGTTACGGGATCGCTGCTGCTCAGGCAGCCCGGCGTGATACGGCCTCACAGAATATCCCTCTCTTTTTAAATCATCATATAACTCTTCAACCTGGCGCCTTGAGAAACAGTAGATGATACCCGACTGGTTTTGCCGTGTATAGAGAAAATCGAGTACCTGGTCCAGAGGATTCTCTTTATCAACAATCTTGAGGTTTAGATTTTTCCGGTCGAAACTGGCAACAAACTGACCCGACTCTCTCATTTCAAGCGTCTTGCGAATATCATCCCTTACCCTCGGTGTTGCCGTTGCCGTTAAAGCAAGACAGACAGCTTCCGGAAAATTCTTTCTTACTTCTGCAAGCTGCCGGTAGTCCGGCCTGAAATCATGGCCCCATTCCGAAATACAGTGAGCCTCATCAATCGTAAAAAGACTTACTTTCAACCCGGATAACAGCTCTTTTGTGCGCGGCATCAGGAGTGTTTCGGGAGCTACATAGAGCAGTTTTACACTTCCGTTTTTCAGCCTGGCAATGTTGGATGTGTACTCTTCCGGCGACAGAGAGCTGTTTAAAAACACCGCCGGCACATCATACTCCCAAAGCTGTTCAACCTGGTCTTTCATGAGGGAGATAAGCGGAGAGACAACGATGGTAAGACCGTCAAAAATCAGTGCCGGTATCTGGTAACAGATAGATTTTCCCCCGCCGGTTGGCATGATGACCAGTGTATCCTTTTTATCCAGCACGTTGCCGATTACATCCTCCTGAAGAGGACGAAATTTTTCATACCCAAAAGTCTCTTTAAGAATAGATTTTGCTTGTTTGATCATTTTTTGAAATGTCTTTGTGATTTCCTGACTCTACTACGAACTGACAGAGCAGTTGTTATTCTGAGGTCGGATTTCGTTCGTAAAAAAACAAATCCCCGCATGTATGATAAAATTTTTTATGAATCCTTACAGTAAAATTATTTTTTTATGCCCTCCAATACAAACTTTTGGACGTTGCATTGCTCGTTAAAAATTTATTCCCATAACTTTCGATAAGCTTATTCCATGCAATGATGGATATGTATTGTATAATGTTGATTATTTGGTTGAGCAATAATAGGATTTCAAGACTAATAAACTACCCGGCCTTTGATTTGTGCAGGCGGTGTTTGCGCTTTGGGGTATGCATGTGATGGTTGTAAAAACGCACCGGCATGATCTTTGATTACATGCAGAAAGCGTTATGGACCATCGTTTTTACATCGCAAAATACCACAAAGAGCCCGCCCTAGCAAATCACCCGCCCGGCGGTTTTTGGGTACTTTTGACCGTTCAAAAGTACCAAGGATCATGTGATTACTTATAGACTATAATATTTTTAAAGTTTAAAAAACAACCCTTTACAAATCATCGATCAAATGCAAGATGAGCAAGTTTTCCTGGCATAAGGCATATAATTTTTTAAGATGATAAACAATGATTTACAAAATTTTTAATCACTACATTTGCCTCGGTATCAGGTAAAACTCCTGTTGCCTGCCATCAATATAGGTTACACTTTCACCATCATAAAATGCATCCTCTTCAAGCATAATCCGGATATTGCGATTCCATCCTTCAACAAAGAGTTCTGCATTGAGCTCAATAGAGTGAGCAGTACTGGCATACAGCGGGTAGTCTCCTTTCCCGGGAACACCGCCCTGCTGATCCCAAAGCCCAATGGTCGGGCCTGCTCCATGCCCGTGATACCCGATAGGATGAGTATAAATTGTGGCATTGATCCCTTCGGATTCAGCTTTATCGAGCGCGGCCTTCAAAATTTCGTTACCTGTCCGCCCGGTTCTGAATTCTCCGGTCAGGATGTCCTGCAATCTGTTTCCGGTCGCAAGTGCGTCCTTTAATTCCTGTGGTGCATCCGTTTCACCTCTTTTCAAAACATAGGCATGACGCTGCGTATCTGTATTAAGCCTCAGGTAGGTAATACCAAAATCAATATGAATTAAATCTCCGGGCTGAATCACATTATCAGGTGGCCTGTTCGAAAAATTTGTTAAAAAATCTCCTTCCGGCTCTTCAGCTCTCTGAACAGATACGGAGGGGTGGAACCATACGGTCAGCTTCAATTCGCGGATCCGGTCCCTCCACCACCACTGAAGGTCATCCGTAGTGGTAAAGCCCGGAGTGATAACGTTTTCTGATAACCCCTCCTCAATAATGGTATGAGCGATCCGGTTAATCTGACGGTAAACATCCATCTCGTGATCTGTCCTGGTTTCAAGCCAGCCGATGGCAAGATTTTCGGCAGAAGTTATACGATTTTGGTATGCTGGTGATAAACTGTTTTTCAGTTTTATATAGTTTGTGTGGCTGATGCCATCAGCAAGAGCAAAATTTTTAGATGTGTTAATCCCGATTTTTCCGGGATTCAGCTCTTCAATAATTTCCGCAAGCCGATTCCACTGGTCCGGCTCTTCATCCGGGTCCCACTCCGTTTCAAAAAACCCGATATTGTAACGTGCAACCGCCATGCGTTCCGTTTCGCCGGTTTCACTATCATCATAAAACATGATAATGGTTGTACGCCTGGATGATTGCCAGGTCGCCGGCAGCATTGATAACAGCACCGGGTCTTCATTATACTCCTGAGCAATCAGAACCCACATATCGATACCCTCTCTGCGCATTAAATCGGGCACTACTGTATCAAGCCTGTATTCAAGCCACTGATCAATCAGCTGTGCACGCTCTTTCATGCTTAAAATAGCCGGACCCGGCTGAGCAACTGTTGGAATATTCAGGGCAGCAAAGAGAATTGAAAAGAGTAAAACTTTATATACTTTCATTTATCAAAGATTTTGAAATGTTTACAGAAACCGGCAAATATTTTATTGAAAACGCCCTATCTTTCCACTCATAAATTAAAGCTGAATTCAATTGTAATGAAAATAAAGAAAACAATCGCAGATAAAAGCAGAATTTCAGAAATTGATTTCGATAATCTTGAGTTCGGGCGCCAGTTTTCGGATCACATGGTTGAAATGACCTGGGAAAATGGATCCTGGTCGCAGCCTGAAATCAAGCCTTACGGACCAATTTCATTTACACCGGCTTTAAATGC
>CAYVBJ010000096.1:0-7435 GCA_964449075.1 uncultured Balneolaceae bacterium | reverse complement strand
GGTTTCCGGAGATGAACTCAATCCAAGTTGTTCTTTCACGCGTTTTAATCCTTCCCCTGCCTTGATTGTCCAGTCATCAGGCAGGTATCTGCGAACCATGAGTACGGAACAAGGTGCCTGGTCTGCTACAACGTCCGTAATGGTCCCAAAAAGGACATTTTTTATACTCCATTCATGTGATGCACCAATGATAACAAGATCATGATCGTGATTTTCAAATTCTTCAGAGATACCGTCACTCACTTCTTTTGCCTCTCTGATTTCAATCTCTGCCAAATCTAAATCTTTAATGATCAGTTTTATAGATTTTTGAAGATATTCCAATTCCTTTTCATGAGAGACACCCTCTTTTACAAGACGCAGTATTTTAAGATTTGCTTTGTTTGCCCTGGCTATTCTTGCGCCAACTTCCAGACCTAACTGGGCGTGAAGGCCTCCTCCCCATGGCACAAGAATCGATTTTATTTCGCCGAGTCCGCGGCTCTTCAAAACGCCCAAGTCTGCTTTCAAATTTTGAATAATTCTCTGAACAGGTGTTTTGTAAATTCTGCCTACACTAAAACCGCCTTGCCATCCCATCACCAGCATGTCTGCTTTTCTCTCGGTGGTTTCGGAAATAAGTGCGCCAAAAACATCGTGCGCAGCTTCAGAAACAGATTCGAATTCTGTTTTCTGAAGAGCCCTGTTCTCCGGTTTCGATTTGTCGATAGATTTTTCAGTTATTTCATCAATATGCTTTTGTACCGATGGTCTCTCCTCAATTCTTTGTCTGATCGTTGAAATCGGTGTTTGCAGTGGTACATGTAAAATATGTATACCGGTTACTTTCCCGCCGGTATCTTTTCCTGTAGCTATGTACTGCGACAGCCTAAGCAGATTCCCTTCATACTCAGGATTGGCGAGGGCAGTCATCACATGTCGTGAATCATTTGGATTAAGTTCGCGACGGACGGGCAATGCTTTTTCAATTCTCTCTCTTTCTCGCTTTTCGGTTGGAAGAGAAAACACCTTCAGTCCGTGCTTTTTCCACTGTTCACTAAATTCCGGAATCGCATTATCAATAGATACCCGGCTTTTACCCCAAACCAGGTACCACGCAAGACTTGCTAAAATCAATACTACAACCGCAATCTGTGCAAAGGTGCCTGAATATATGATAATAGATATACATCCGATTGCAGCAACTACCTGAGCAAATGGATTTCCGGGTGTTCGATAACTTGGCTTGTACCAATCGGGACTGGCTGCCCTCAAAACAATACAACCTATATTCAACGCTGCATAGCTATAAAGCTGCAGAACACTTGCAATTTTTGCGAGGTTCTCAAGACTGTCAATTAGCAAAAAAAGCAGTGCCAGAACGCCGGTCATTAAAATGGCGCGATAAGGTGTTAACAGTTTCTTATGAACTGCGCTCAGCCAGTTAGGCACCATACGATCTCTGGCCATAGCCAGGTTGATTCGTGAAGATGCCATAATGCTTGCATTCGCAGAGGAAACTGTAGCCAGCAGTCCGGCGAATATAATGGCAAGTCCGCCGAAACCACCGAGCATCTGCCTGGCGGCTGTTGTAAGCGGGTCAGGAACTTCAACGATGGTAGATTGAGTAAATATTCCTGCAATTACCAGTAAAATCACCATGTAGAGCACAGTAACCAAAGCCACGGATCCTATTAATGCCCTGGGTAGGTTTTTATCCGGATCTTTTATCTCTTCAGCTACAGCAGCTATCTTCACAAAGCCAAGAAAAGAGACAAATACAAGAGCAGTTGTACCTAAAATCGGCTCTGTTCCAAAAGGGAAAAACGGATCAAAATTAGCCGGCTCGAGGTGAAATATTCCCAGAGCGCTGAATCCGCCGAGAATAGCAAAGAGAGTTAAGACAACAATTACCTGTAAACGCCCCGATTCTTTTGCCCCTATCACATTAAGCACAATCAACAGTACCCCTCCCGCAAATGCTCCCCAAAAGGCCGTTACCGGAAGAAACTGGGAGAGATATTCGCCAAGCCCGAAGAGGTAGAAGGCGATGGCAAAAGTCAAGCTAAGCCAGATACCAACTCCTGAAATAGCACCAAATGCAGGACCAAGAGAACGTGAAACAAAAAAATAATCTCCGCCCGACGTCGGCATTCCGGTTGCCAGTTCAGCAGCACTTGATGCAGTTATAATGCAAATAATACCGGCTATCAGATAAGCAAATATTGCCGCCGGACCGGTTAATTCAAGAGCGATTCCTGCAAGTAAAAAAATACCGGCTCCGATCATAGTTCCTGCGCCGATGGTCAGCGCATCCCAAAACCCAAGCTCTCTTCGCAAATCAGTCATTACACAGTAAATTAACAGTGTTGAGTTTTAAAAGAAGAATAAAGCTACAAAAATCAGAATTGATTTCTATATAAAAAGTGATTTATTTGCTTTTTTAGCAGACTTCAGCTTTTGTTTGACGGACTATTCTTTCTGGATCATAAAGTTCCTTTAGAAATAATCGGATGAAGACTGCAGATCTAAAAAATATTACAACTCTTTTGTTACAAATCTTGAAATAAGCGGCAAATGATCACTTATTTTGATCATCTCTTCCCGGCTGAGCGGCTCGATAATATGCGTACTGTTCGGAACCATTTCACGGGCAAGATTCTGGTTGGGCAAAATATGATCAATTCTCCAAAATAGTGAATCGGAGGGATGCGAAAAGCTGTCTGTTCCTTCCAGAGGATCGATGAACAGCGGTGGTTTACTGCCCAATAAAAGGTTGAATTCCCGGCTACCGGGAGTAGTGTTCAAATCTCCAGCAATGAGCATGTTTCGATCCGGCTCCAGCTTCATCAGCATTTGCAGATGACTACGCAACAACCTGATCTGTCCCATCCTCCATGCTTCATTTCGCTCGCCCCGGCCAGCTTTCAGATGCAAACCCGTTAGTGTAACCCGGTAGTCCTGATTAATCATGAGATCTGCCGTCCACATTCGATTGTTGGTAAGCATCTGAGAGGTTGTATTGCCATCATCATCTTTTTGTCCCGGTATGGGTGTTTCGATATGAGCATAACTGTAAAACATGCCCAACGGTACACGGCTCATCAGCACAACATTCATGTACCAGTCAGGACTTTCCAGTGCAGCAAAAACCTGGTAGCCAAGTTCGGGAAAGAAGTCCTTCGAAAGTGTTTTCAGGTAGCTGTCACTCTCCAGCTCCTGGAATACTACCACATCCGCATTCAGTCGGCGGATAGCCTCAGCAAGCAGTTCTCTGCGTTGCTCCATATCACCCTGCGGACTGTCTTCACGGTTATTATCGATATAGGGATTGTCGTATTCGTCTACAAAATGTTCAATATTCCATGAGGCAATTGTGAGGGTATCAGGTATGGATTGATACCAGCCCGGTTTGGCAACCTCTTTTTGATAACCGATGTAGCTTTTATCACTCATTTTATCCGGCTGGTCATTGCAGCTGAGAAAAAATGTGACAAGAATAATTGAGCCAAAAAATATTTTATTCATTTTGGAAAAACTGAAAATTTCTGATTACGGGAGATCAGTTGTTGTATAATTAAAAAGAGTTTAAAAACCGAGATTACCAATGTTCCGGATGAATAACAATGGATAATTTATAATCATCAACCTGGCGCATCCATTTTCTGAAATCTGATCAAACAATAATATCTATTACCAAAATTGTCCAAAGGTTTTGAACAATACTGATCAGTTACAATAATCCATATATATTTATTTATGATATTAATAAATAATATTAATTATTAATTATATAAAAAAGACACTACCATTTCCCCGGCTGTCTGCGATCTGTGATTTATCCGGACATATAAACAGGTAACCAGTAATAAACTTTTTCATTATTAAGAAACGGACAATGTCTGACTCCAACCAATCATTTACGCTAATCGAAGGTACATTTGATTCCGAAGACGCCAGGGAGGTGCTGATGAGCCTTATTGGCCGAAAAATCGAATTTCATCATAAAAAAAATCTGAGATACCAGGAACGAAAAGGCATGGCACACCAAGGCTCACTCGATAGAATCGAAGAGTTGAAAAAAACCCGGGACGATATCCTTGCTCATCTGAAAGAGATGAAAAAGAAACAAATGTCAGTTTACATAAAATCTGATGTTTTCTATTCCGCCACTGAAAATAGTCAGCCGGGTGAACAGCAGTAATATTTTGCTATGGCTTACAGCCTCCGGAATAATCTTATCGCGTAAAAAAATACTGCTTGCAGAACACTCTACACCTTATTAATCAATATCCTGACAAGATAACATGGAGCAAATTATAACACTGGCGTCCAATCTTTTATCACCGATTATACTGATGTTCGTACTCGGTATCTGTGCCTCTCTTCTGCGAAGCGATCTGCGTCTTCCGGAATCAATTTATAATGCACTTGCCATTTATCTGCTTTTGGCAATTGGGCTAAAGGGGGGCGTGGAACTGCATAAAACACCTTTGCTTGAGTTTCTCTGGCCATCCCTGGTTACTCTTATTCTCGGTATTGTGACCCCGATTACGGCATATAACATACTCAGGCGCCTGGGAAAATTCGACCGGATCAATGCCTCAGCCATCGCGGCACATTATGGATCGGTATCTGCAGTAACGTTTATTGTTGCCGTTGCCTTTGCCCGTATGAACGGATACGAGTCAGAGGGCTTTATGCCTGCCCTGGTTGCCATTCTTGAAGTGCCAGCCATCGTTGTAGCGCTGATGATTGCCTACACCAGGGATAAACGCGCGGGATCATGGCAGGATGCCCTGCATGAAGTGCTTGCAGGCAGAAGCATTTTGCTTCTGGCCGGAGGTTTGGTGATAGGCTTAATTGCCGGCCCGTCAGGTTTTGAATCCATTTCACCATTTTTTGAATCGGGATTCCAGGGGGCTCTTGCACTCTTTCTCCTTGAAATGGGAATTATAACTGCACGAAGGCTTGAGGGGCTTAAGGAGGTTGGAGTATTCCTGATTATATTCGGTATCACTGTTCCGCTGCTGCACGGCGTTATTGCCATATTTCTCGGAAGCCTTGCCGGGCTATCGTTGGCAGGAAGTGCTGTTTTGGGAGCAATGGTTTCAAGTGCCTCTTATATTGCCGCTCCTGCTGCAGTCCGTATTGCGCTGCCCGAAGCAAACCCGACGCTCTATCTTACAGCTTCACTTGGAATTACATTTCCCTTCAACATAACCCTTGGTATTCCAATCTATTTCGCTTTTGCTGAATGGATCTTTTGATTTTATTAAATTCCGGGACAACTCAGACTTAAAATGGCACCATCAATGAAAAAAATTTCACTAAAACTTGTAACCATTGTAACTGAACGAATTCTGGAAGACAGAATATTAAGAAAAATAACAGAATTGGGGGCTAAAGGATACACACTGACACAGGCAACCGGAAAAGGCTCAAGAGGAGTTCGCGCCAGTGAATGGGAAGGGCCCGACACCCGCATTGAGACATTGGTAAGTCCCGGTGTTGCCGATTCTATCGTTGAGTACATTGCAGACTCTCTGTTCGAACACTACGCTGTAATTGTCTATGTTCAGGATGCGGACGTGGTTCGGGGCGAAAAATATATTTGAGCCTTAACAAAAACCCACCGCACCGGCTCTCCGGCACAATGCATTTACCAAAATTAATAATTCACATTCTCTGCTTAACACTTCGCAATAACCCAGGTGCCGGGCAAACGGTACTCAACATTTATAAAAATTTAACTCCATAATTACCACATATTTCAGACACAATTGTCTATTTATGCGGTAGCAGAGATATGAAATTTAACAGACCGGTAATCGGAAGGTGAGCAACCAATCATTTTTTTAAAATAGTTGCTGAAATAGAACGGATCACAAAAACCCAGCTTATAAGCAATTTCCTTGATGCTGTCATTTGAAAATTTCAGCTCCCGGCGTGCTTTGATCATGATCTGTTCATGGATAACAGATTTGGCCGTAACACCCAGAACTTTTTTAACTACCTGGTTTAAATATCTTGGAGAAATATTCATCATATCAGCATATTCCGAAACCTGGTGCACCTTCGTAAAATGCCTGGATACAAGACGTTTATACTCTCTTGCAATTTCTACGTCATTTGAATGATTTTCAGTGTTTAACCGGATATTACACTTGCTGTCACAATAGATCAAAAGTGTTTTAAGCAGGGAAGCAGCGGCCGCCTCTTTGTTCGGAATTTCGGAACCTGCAAACTCATCAATCATTTCCGCGATGAGGTGCACACGTTCTCCTATTTTCGGGCTTAAAATTATTTTGGGTACTTCTGAAAATGTTGAGAATATATCCACCTGCTTGATAACCAGGTTTTCTTCAATCCGATTTTTTAAAAAGCTGCTGCCGAAGTGTATAATCCAACCGGCGGGCTCAGATTCAAATTCAAGAAGAACCTCTTGGCCCGGCATAATAAAGAAGATTGAACCGGGAGTTGGATCAAATAATTCAAAATCTATCTGGAGACTCCTGATCCCTTTCTCAATCCATATTATGGTAAAGTTCTCCGGATCTGAAAAACCGGGTACTTGTTTATCAAATTTATTTACCCTGATCAAACCTGAATAATCCATACGCCTGTTATTTTTGTTTCTTTAAAAACAGGGGCAGCCAAACTACTCTCTTTTTTTCTGGAGATGTATTGCATAATATGTAATTTTTTTTGAATATCGAATTACATTCACCCTAACCGTCTGTCCGGCACCATATACTTACCAAAATTAAAATCCACCTTCTCTGCTTTACATCTCAACACCACCCGGGCGCCGGGCTGACGGTATTCAGGATGATCCACCGTCTGTCCGGCACCATATACTTACCAAAATTAAAAACCTACATTCTCAGCTGCAAAACTCAACATCATCCAGGCGCCGGGCTGACGGTATTCTTGGCATCCATCCAGCCCTACCCAAAATCACGCCACCGGCTCCGGTCAGCCGGCCGGGCTGGTTTACAGGTCGGGTTTTTACTTTATTTTCCATGGCCGACAGACCGGGGAAGAGCAACCGTCTGTCCGGCACCATATAATTGCCAAAGTAAAAAATATGCATTCTATGCTACCCAACTCACCATCACCCAGGCGCCGGGCTGACGGTATTCGCGGCAACCAACCAGCCCTACCCAAAATCTTGCCACCGGCTCCGGTCAGCCGGCCCGGTGGGTTTGCAGATCGGGTTTTTACTTTATTTTCCAGGGCCTACAGACCGGGGAAGAGCGACCGTCTGTCCAGACTAACGGTTTTCAGGAGATGGATAGGTCAAAACATACTTTTAAAAAAGAAATTCCGATAATTATCAGAATTCTCTTGACTCTGTACCATGGTACAGGCCTTATATTATTAGTGAGTTAAATTCCAAATCAAAACAATTGAGTCAAATATGCCGTTTAAAAAAGGAGAAGTTTACAGGTGT
>CAYVBJ010000095.1:0-8240 GCA_964449075.1 uncultured Balneolaceae bacterium | reverse complement strand
TGGACGGTGTGTCGCAGGGATCCTACAACGACCAGGTCTGGAGCGCCAATGCAGGCATTATTTTCAATCCAAAGATTTTCAGGCTATTGAACGGACGATGAATGTAATTATATGGAAACAAACAGATTTTATACAGATAATTTTTAACACGTAACTTTGATATAACCAAAACAGAAAAGAAAATTTGAACAGATAAAAATATTTTAGGGATGTAAAAAGCGCAAAACGACGCCGGGGATATTTATCTGAAAACAGATAAATTCGGACACCACGACGCCGTCTTGCATGGAAAAAGTACAAATTTTTTCCATTGCATACCATAGCTGCGCTTTTTCTCTCCTTACCAAAAAACTCACACATAACCGTGAGATCCTGTTTTATGATACAATACAGATTCATAAAGCGGGAAATCTTAACAACTAAAAACAAACCATAGGAGATACTATGAAAAAGCTAACAACACTAATCGCGGCCTTTCTGTTTACCGCAGGTATGGCGTTTGCGCAGAGTAATGAGGCAACTATTGATCAAATAGGTGATGGCAATAACAGTGACATTGAACAAGATGTTTCTTTCAGCAATGGCCACGTAGCCGCAACCGTTCAAAATGGTAACGGAAACCAAAGCAATATTTTCCAGGAACAATCTTCTGCTGAAGCTTTTGTATCACAAATTGGCGATGCTAATATAAGTGATTTAAAGCAGGCAGGCTACAATGATGCTGATGTTAGATTTATTGGAAACTCAAATATTCTGGGTTCTTACAGTAATTTAGGATCCGGAGTCGCATTCCAGAAGAATGGAAGTGGAATATTTTCAACTGGGTTTAATAAACTGACCTTAAGAGCAGAAGGAAATAATAACTTGTTTGGTTTAAACCAGGAAGGTGGAACTGAAGCAAGAATTGGCGTATTAGGAAATAGAAACGAAGTAAGTCTATTTCAGCGTGACGACAATTCTGCAAACAGTACTTTTGCCAGAGTTGATATTGATGGTAATCGTAATACTGTTGATGTGAATCAGGGCAATGGACTTGACGAAACAGATAATTTTACAAGAATTGATATAATGGGAGATCTCAATACCAGTTCTGTAATGCAATCAACTTCTTTTAACACTGCCCGAGTGACGGTCAATGGAAATAGTAACACGTCATCAGTAATTCAAAACTGAGGCATTCATTACTAATGAATTGTGCAGTTTAAACTGCACAATTCATTTTTTATAAATTCATTATGTTCAAAATATCTTTCATCTTTATTTTTATTTTTACATGCAATTATCCATGCTTTTCCCAATCAACCAAAACCGTTACTACATCAGGGACCGGCCATGAAGATCTGATCATTCAGAAAGGTGATCAGCAATCGGCGGATTTGAACCAGGAGGGCGAGCGGCAGCGTGCTTTTATTTTCCAGGCGGGATTTGGCCAGGCGGCGAATGTGAATCAATCCGGAAGCAGCAATCTTGCCTTTATCTACCAGATGCTGAATGTGAAGAGGGACAGCACACAGATAGCAAGGCTGACTCAATCGGGGTTTAATAACTTTCTGTATGTGAACCAGTCGGAGTTAAACCGTGCCTCTTTTTCTCAGAACGGCACAGGCAATACCATTTTTTATTATCAAAATTCGGATAGTTCTAAAACAAAATCTTCAAAAACAACCATTACTCAAAAAGGAGACGGAAACCGTGCAACCGTGATCCAAAACTGAATGAATCCTGCACTGCAAAGTGGAATTCCTCACTTAAATAATTTAAATTAAAATACCATTATGAAAACACTGATTCACATACTGCTCATTACTTTCATCACAGGTATTGTATCTGTAACTGCGCAAACAGCGGATCGCGATGTAAATGTGTTTCCGGAACAGGTATCCATTGAGCACAATGAAGCGGTAGAACGATTCAGCCGGGATTTGACCCTTATACTCACAAAACAGCTTACAGGTGCAGAAGCACTGAATGACGCGGTAAATTCAGCCGACCAGGTTGCCATTATCAATCAGTTTGGAGATAATAATGTCGCTGAAATCTTCCAGTCCGGGTTTGGAAATTTTGCGCGAATTGATATTGAAGGCAACCGGAATAACGCCGGCATTGAGCAGAGGGGAGATGAAAATCAGGCATTCCTGGGTATTATTGGCAATGATAATGTGATCAGTCTTCTGCAAGATGGCAATAATAACATCTTCAACAGAACTTTTACTGAAAGCGGATTTAACGCCGGACCGTTTGTACAAACAGGAAACAACCTCAACATCCAGGTTACCGGTTCGGGCGGTATCCCAATGATTATCGAACAGACCGGCCAGGGTGCAGGAATTATTATCCGGAATAATTAAGTGTTCCGGGGAAGGTAAGCGTGCAGGCGGTATGTAAGTTGTTGCATCCGGATCAAATGTAGTGAAGACGGAAAACGCAAAAGTGAAAATTGGCAATACTAAATAAACAAACAGGGATGGATGCCTTGTTTGGGATCAAACCTTAAATAAATCATCTCGGAATTACAGACAGTTACTCCCTTCTAAAGACCAGATTTATGAATTACTTTAAACCAATCCACATCCTTTTTTTATTTGTCTTGCTGGCCGCCGCCTGCTCAAAAACCAACATTGAACCCGAGGAGTTCGGTGATATTGAAGGCATTGTGATCGACAGCGAGACCGAACAGGGAATTGAAAATGTCAATATCACCACCACTCCCCCATCCAGTTCTATTCTGACGGACAGTGACGGGGTTTTCACAATTAGCAATATACCAGCCGGCAGTTACACTATCCAGGCGCGCAAACCGGATTTTAAAAACAATTCGGTATCTGTGGCAGTGAGGGCTGAAGATGTGACCACCGCCCGCATCTTCCTGGAACCGGTTGAGGAGGAGGAAGATCCGCCCGCCGAAGAGAACGTTATCGAAGCCGAGGTAACCTCATGGTTCAACACTGTCAGCGGCGACAGCTCATTCGTGGAAGCAGAATACTCCGTGTCCAACATCAGTGAGCGAACCGACGCCGCAGAATTCCAGGTCATCTTCGAAATCGAAACCTCCGGCGACACCTTCTTTTTTGATGTAGAGGGAACCGACCTGAAACAGGGGAAACGTGAGATCGGCAACTTCCGCAAATTCATCCGGAGCGAAACAGCAAGCAATGTATTTGTTTCCGACACCTGGTTTTTGGCCGATGAGGAAGGCGACGGGCAGTGAGTTTTGGAGAAGGCAGTTGGTAGTATTTAGTAGGTAGTAGTTAGTTGGTAGTATTTAGTAGATAGTAGTTCCGATTGTTTGGCTTTCCTGGTTTTCGGTATTTCAGTAATCCAGCCATGGCGGCGTAATAGCGTATGTTGCAGAACGGGGAATTTTATACGCCGCCACAATTCCAAAAGTACCTTGTCATCAGTCAAAGGCCAGACACAGTTTCGACCGGAGTCCTAAAAATGCCTTTCTTTTAGGACGTAGTGGAGAAATCTCCTTTTTACGGGCAGGTGCCATAACCAATGAGATCAGTCAAAAGACAGACAAGTCCCTCCACTCTCTCCCGGGCTGAACTCATTGCTCTAAAATAAAATGCAGGCCGGAACCGGCCACTGAAGATTTACAGTAGCCTTTAATCGTGAAGCACGGCGCCGCGAGGATTGTAAATAACTGCCAAAATTTGGGAGATCTCTCGACTCCGCCTCAGCGAAAAACACGCTGAGCCTGCGCTCGAGATGACAGCGCGACCTTTGGGCAATGCGCGGCGCACCAAGACCCAGCCAGTTTCAACACCATCCCCGCGCCGCGAAAATGCAAATCACCCTCTCTCCCCTTCTCTCAGTCTCCTCTTCACTCAGTCCCTCCTTCCCTCTCCGATTCAACAATTCAACCACAACGGCCAGCAGGTTTCGACTGAAACTAAAACCAATCATGTTTACATGCCGGCAATTTTTTATATTCCTGATCAGACTTTAAAACCATTGATTGTATGCAACTACAGGATTTTCCGGGAATAACCCAAACCGTTCCGATCGACCAGACCGGTGTTGAGGAGCGCGTGGCCAGGCTGAATACCCGCAGTATCAAAAAGGAATCGAAACTCCAGGCACTAAAACTGGCTCTCAGCATGATCGATTTGACCACTCTGGAAGGAAAAGATTCCCCAGGCAAGGTGAAGCAAATGTGTCAGAAGGCAAAACAGCCGCATTCTGCATTGCCGGATCTGCCGCATGTCGCAGCTGTCTGCGTCTATCCGCCTATGGTCCGGATTGCAAAGAATGAACTGAAGGGAACGGGCATCCATATAGCCAGTGTCGCTACTGCGTTTCCAAGCGGCATGGCAACGCTTCAGGCAAAAATTGATGATACGCGGTATGCAGTGGGTGAAGGAACAGACGAAGTGGATATGGTCATTTCCCGCGGGGAATTCCTGAAAGGAAATTACAACTACATATTTGATGAAATTGCAGTTATTAAGGAAGCCTGCGGGGATGCCCATCTGAAGGTGATACTGGAAACCGGCGAGTTGCTCACGTACGAAAATGTCCGGAAAGCGAGTGATATTGCCATGCATGCCGGAGCCGATTTTATAAAAACCTCCACCGGTAAAATTTCACCGGCTGCCACACAACCGGTAACACTCGTGATGCTGGAGGCGATTCGGGATTATTACAGGAAAACAGGACGAATGGTTGGAATGAAACCGGCGGGCGGAATTCGCAAGGCAAAAGAGGCGATTCAGTACCTTGTTCTCGTGAAAGAGACACTGGGGGCAGACTGGCTCACTCCTGTATGGTTCCGTTTCGGTGCAAGCTCGCTGACCAACGACCTGTTAATGCAGATTATCAAGCAACAGACCGGTGTCTACCAAAGCTCAACTTATTTTTCAAATGATTAAAAATTATGGCTGATCAAAGCAAAACCGATATTCAAACTGAAAAGATTGGAGGCCGCACCACCAAACCGTCATCTCCGAATGCAGATCTCATATCCGATTTCAATTCGTTTTGGCAGTACAGCGAAGCGACCGAAAGTGCAGAACACGCAGAGATCAGTGAAAGCTATGGACATTTCATCAATGGTGAATTTGCAGAGCCGGTTAAAGGCCGCACTATGAAAAGTATCAACCCCTCAACCGAAGAGGTTGTTACCGAGTTTGCGGAGGGAACTTCTGAGGATGTAAACAGCGCAGTGGCTGCAGCACGTAAAGCGTACGAAAAAACATGGTCAAAACTGTCCGGACGGGAACGAGGAAAATATATCTACCGGATAGCCCGGCTGATCCAGGAACGTGCACGTGAATTTGCAGTGATTGAATCTATCGACGGCGGCAAACCGATTCGTGAATCCCGTGATGTGGATATCCCGCTCGCAGCCGCCTATTTTTTCTACTACGCAGGATGGGCTGATAAACTGCAATACGCATTTCCCGGACGCAAAGCTGAACCTGCAGGTGTGTGCGGACAAATTATCCCCTGGAATTTTCCACTTCTGATGTTGTCATGGAAAATTGCCCCTGCCCTGGCGTGCGGAAATACGGTGGTTTTAAAACCGGCAGAGACCACTCCTGTTACGGCACTGAAATTTGCAGAGTTATGCCGGGATGCCGGACTCCCGGCCGGAGTGGTGAATATTGTGACGGGTGCAGGTCAGACCGGGGCGGCGATCGTGGATCATCCGGATGTTGATAAAATTGCATTCACCGGTTCTACTGAGGTTGGCAAGATCATTCAGAAATCACTTGCCGGTACGGATAAAAAATATACACTTGAGCTTGGCGGAAAGGGCGCAAATATTGTTTTTGAGGATGCCCCGATCGATCAAACGGTTGAAGGAATTGTCAATGCTATTTTCTTTAATCAGGGGCATGTCTGCTGTGCGGGATCAAGATTATTTGTTCAGGAAGGAATCGCTGACAGGCTGATCGAAAAATTAAAATTCAGAATGGAGTCCCTGATCGTGGGCGATCCTCTCGATAAAAATACGGATATCGGTGCCATCAATTCTAAAGAACAGTACGACAAGATTAATAAATACCTCGAGATCGGGGTGAACGAAGGAGCGGAGATTCATCAAAACCGGTGTGAACTGCCGGAAAACGGTTATTTCTGCAGACCAACGATCTTTACCAATGTAGCTCAATCAAGCCGGATTGTTCAGGAAGAGATATTTGGTCCGGTTCTCACGATCCAGACATTCAGAACAGCAGATGAGGCGATTGAAAAAGCAAACAACACGCCTTACGGTTTGTCAGGCGGTGTGTGGACCGACAAAGGATCCAAAATTTTCCAAACCGGATCCAGTATTCGATCCGGCGTTATATGGTCGAATACATTCAACAAATTTGATCCGACCTCTCCTTTTGGTGGTTACAAAGAGAGCGGAATGGGCCGCGAAGGTGGTCTGCATGGATTGTATCCATATGTGAACTTAAAGTGATTCAGCAGATGACTCAAACAAGCAACACTCTGCTGCATTCCTGGCTTTTAGGGACTGTCCAAAAAGGTATGTTGGATCTTAGTTCAAATTGCAGTTTTTATTTAAATGGAAATCGCACAAATCCTTCGTGCTGCTTCGAGACCTCGCGTCTTCGTGGTAATACCCTGCAGTTCATTTACCACGAAGACGCGAGCACACAAAGTAGTGCACGTAAAATCAAATAGATCTTGCTGGACAGCTTCTGAATTGAACAAAAATAATATCTGAATACCAATGGCACACAGACTTGAAGTTTTAAAAACATACAAAACCTACGTGGGCGGTAAATTTCCCCGCAGTGAATCTGAGCGTTATTACAAAATCAGAGACAGGAAGGAAAACGTAATTGCCAATGCATGCCGGTGCACCCGCAAGGATTTTCGCAATGCGATGGTTACTGCCCGAAGTGCATTTGACGGGTGGTCGTCGCGCAGTGCTTATAACCGGGGACAGATTCTCTACAGAATTGCCGAAATGCTGGAGGGCAGAAAGGAGCAGTTTGTCTCGGAGCTTGAGAAAACGGGCATGAAACCGAAAGAAGCTAAACGTGAAGTTGAAGCTTCTGTCGACCGGCTGATCTATTACGCCGGCTGGAGTGATAAATATCAGCAGGTTTTCGGTACAATTAACCCCGTTGCCAGTTCTCATTTCAACTTTAGCCTGCCTGATCCGACCGGCGTTGTTTCTATTCTGGCACCCGAAAGTCATCCGTTGCTTGGTCTTGTTACCTGCGTTGCACCGGTAATCACTGGTGGTAATACCTGCGTGATACTTGCATCTGAGAGTAACCCGCTGCCAGCCATCAGCTTTGGCGAGGTATTACACGCTTCTGATGTTCCGGCAGGTGTTGTAAATATTCTTTCAGGTTTTCAGGAGGAGCTGGCAGATCATTTCACATCACACATGGATGTAAATGCTATTCTGAATGCATCAGAAAACAAAACTATCAGGAAACAAATTGACGAAAATGCTGCTTTAAACGTTAAGCGTGTAAAGCATTACATGCCGGGTGACTGGCTTGCCGATGAGTCTGAATCACCCTATCTGCTCATGGATTTCCAGGAAATCAAAACCACCTGGCATCCGGTCGGTTTTTAAATTCAATATTTTTATGAAACTATCATCTTTACTTCTTTTACTGATTACCAGCCTGATATATATCTCCTGTTCAGCGTCCGAACCTGCGGCAAGAGGTGATGCCGGGGAGGATGAAATGCGTGAAGCTTTTGATGCTGAGCTTGGTGTTTCTGAAGAATTTGCCGGTATCCTGGAATCATCGCGCAGTGATCTCTCCGATCAGTTTACTGTGAAACAACATGATGTACCGGAGCAGTTTCTGAAAGAGATTGTGGTTGAAGAACGGGAAACCGATGAGTATGCGGGATACAGGATACAGATTCTGTCAACAAGAGATGTGTCGCTTGCCGACTCAACCAAGCTAAACTTCCAGGTCTGGGCGGATACCACTTTTCAACAGTATACACCGGAAGCTTACATATTTTTTCGTCAGCCTCAGTACAGGGTTCATGTAGGTGATTTCAGAGAGAGGGAAAGAGCTATTCAATTATCCCGTTATCTGAAATCCAGGTATCCCGATGCGTGGGTTGTGCATGACCGTATTAACCCGGAAAACGTCCCGGCTGATACGACACGGATTGAGCCGATTTTAGAATAACATCAATGATTATTTCGGTGTAAAATTCCCCTGATATCCCTGATTAAAATTTTTGCCCAAACCCATCGGGACACACCCCTGTCTTACCTTAACCGCCTGACGGCGTTACGG
>CAYVBJ010000094.1:0-8294 GCA_964449075.1 uncultured Balneolaceae bacterium | reverse complement strand
GCGAGCACCTCGCAAGGGCGGGCCAAATATTCTAACCCGGCCCTTCTTTAGAGATATTAGAATTCGTCCGTTCTGATATAAATCAATAGGAAAACCCATATTTGGATACTACTTTAAAATTAAGAAGCCTTTCTAATGATATATTAATACTGATAGAGTGGAAGAGAAACTACATATCAAGCTGTTGGGTATGTTTAGAATTACCTTTGCAGGTGATGTAATTTCCGATGCGACCACACTTCGCCTTCAGGAATTTCTCGCCTGGTTGCTGCTGCATCAGAAGGGGCCGCAAAACCGCCAGCACCTCTCTTACATCTTTTGGCCTGATAGTCGCGAATCGCAAGCTAAAAATAATTTGCGAAATATTTTACACCTGCTTCGGAAAGAATTACCCCAAGCTGATTATTTTATTATTGCAGATCACGCCACCCTAAAATGGAATCCTGATTCAAACTTTACCTTAGACCTGGATCAATTCAAAAAAGCAATTGCAGATGCCAAACTGTCAAAAGATCCAGTAGTAAGAGAAGCGAAGCTGACTGAAGGAATTTCTTTATATGGCGGGCCGCTTCTGCCGGACTGCTATTCTGATTGGATCGAAGAATTCAGGGGACATGTAAAACAAGATTATCTTTTTGCTTTAAAGGAATTAACTGAACTGGCGCAAACCAATCGCAATTATCAGAATGGTATTCATATTGCAAAAATGTGGACCCGGGATGACCCTTTTAATGAACAAGCCTGGCGAGCACTCATAAGGCTATATGCTTTAAATAATGATCGGGCAAATGCTCTTCTTGCGTATAAAAAGTGTGCCAAGACCTTGCGTAACGAATTACATATAGAACCGGCTTCTGAAACCTTGGATCTTTACGATCAGGTTATCAACAACTATCGCGAAATTGACAGGCCCACCAGGAGAACTTCTATTCGACGGCCTAATAAAAAACAGCCCCTAATTGGAAGGGATTATGAGTGGAAACAACTGCTGGGAAAATGGAAAAACGTACTTTCGAAACAAATAGAATTTTCGCTCATCGAAGGAAATTCCGGCATTGGTAAAACTTACCTCTCAACAGAATTTGCAAATTTTATTTCAAAACAGGGTTATCCGGTCATTTATACCAAGTGTCACAAAACAACCAAGGAAATAAAGTATGGAACCCTTGCCGTCTGCCTGAAACAAGATGTTCTATACGGCCACATAGATCAGGTTGATGATGCGTGGAAAACACCATTGGTACGCCTGCTGCCGGAGTTGCTGAGCAATAACCCAGAGCTGAAACCTCCTGACCCGGATAACAAGCCGGAGGAGCAGTACAAATTGCTGGAGGGAGTTTCCAAAATATTTCAGGCTGTTGATAAACCGATGCTTCTTTTCATTGATGATCTGCACTGGTGCGATGCTGAAACCCTTTGCTGGATAAGCTATTATCTTCAACAAAATGAATCGGCTCCTCTTTATTTTCTAGGTACACTGGATAATGACGAAATAATTTCCGGTTCAACTATAGAAGCATTTACAAGTGCTCATCAAAATGAAAACTATTTAACTCAGCTTACACTCAATTCTTTTGACCTTGATCAAACGGCTGAGTTGGTATCTGCAATAATTGGTCAACCGTCAGATACAGCTACCGTCCAAAAAATTTATAACTCATCTAAAGGGGTTCCGGGGAAAATAGTTGATACGGTGCAGCAAGATAGCCAAGGTACCAAAGAGCCGGAATCAACTGATACGCACACTTCCCCGGAAAGTATCACCGGGAAACATCATGGTCCTTCTCTTTCTGACAATAATTTCGAAAAGAAAGCGAATACAGAATCTGCGAGTTCCCATTATCCGAGTACTTATACTCGCGTGGCTGATAGAATTCATAAACGTTTTGAAACTCTTAAAGACCATTTAAAATATCCCTATGTTTTTTTGGGATTGATCCTGACGACATTCTTTATTCAATATATTGATTGGCCCCTTTTAGCAGCGGGCGATACAGAGGAGTATCACACTATTGGAGTACTTCCATTCAGCAACCTTTCCGATGAAAACACCGACGGTGCCTTAACCCTGGGTATGGTTGATATCCTTAGCAATAACCTTGCTCAATCTGATAAATTTAAGGTAATATCTCACAAATCGGTCTCCTCTTATTTAAGTCAATATTCTCAAAGCCGGATGGTTCAAGAACTTGATCTCGATTTTCTTATCGAAGGTTCCGTTCAGACATCTGATGAACAAATACGTATTAACGTTCAGTTAATGGATGCTCAAACAAGCCAATATATCTGGACGAACACCTATGAGAGATACCTGGGTGATGTTTTTTTTCTACAAAAAGAACTGACGATAGATATTCTGGCCAAAGTAAATACTGTTTTAGGCCAGGATGCAGAACCGGAGTTAGCCATTAGAACCGAACGGGTAAACCCCGAGGCATTCAAATACTTTATGCAATCTAAGAGTTTGGAGGGTGAGGAAACATTATCTCTTCTCAAGCAATCCATTGCCATTGACTCAACCTTTTCACCTGCCTATGCCCACCTGGCAATTGTATATGCTTTTCAATTCGCATTTACACAATCAGAAGATTACAGGCAAAAATCTCAGCAGGCTATAAATAAAGTACTCATTCTCAATCCCAATTCATCGTTGGTTTATTTGGCAAAAGCTATGCTCAGTGAATTTAGTTTTGATTGGGATAACGCTGAAAAGGCCTTTCAGAAGACTATTGAGCTCAATCCACTCAACGAGATTGCACACCACGAATTGGCACAACTGCAGATGAGATTGGGACGATTTCAAGAAGCTATTGAGTCAGAAAAGAGGGCCATTTATTTAGCCCCGAACTCTTATGAGTACCAAAACGGACTCGGAGAAATTTACCTCTTCCAAAGAGACTATGATAAAGCTATCCTGGAAATGAACAAGGCGCTGAAATTAAATGCTGATCACCATCCTTCCTATAGATGGCTTTCAAAAGTTTATATGTTAAAGCAAGACTATAAAAAAGCTTTAGAGTACTATGATATATATTCAAAAATGAGTGGTAAATTTGATGACCCATCTAACTTTCCAGGCGGTTTAGCCCAGATTTATGGGTACATGGGACAAAAGCAGAAAGCACTAGATTTGATAAACACCTTTTTAGAGAATAATTCTGTTGAGACCATAAATACTTTTTTAATGCTTCAGTTGGCCTTAACCTATACTTCTATTAATGATGTAGAAAACGCATTGATGTGGCTTGAAAAAGGTCAAAAAGCCAATGCTGGATGGTTGATATACATGAAAATTCAGCCCGGCTTTGACTTACTCCGTAATAATCCCCGGTATCAAGCTTTAGAAAAACAAATCTATGGCAAGTACAGCATAATATAAACTTTGCTGTACTATATTAATATCACTTCATACTTGTAAAAGCCTGCCGCATAGACCATAGATGGTTAAAAACCAATATAACAGATCCCATAAAGAGGGATGAGCGTTTTGTAAATTTTGCCAAATTATTTTAAATAAAACGGCAATTGAGACGCTCTAAAATCTTTTACATAACGCCTTTCAAATATCTTTTCTCTTGCAATCCGTATCCGGAGCTTTGAGATGTCCAAATATCTTCGAATAGAGAATCAACAACTTGCTCATACATTTCCCGGATATGGACTTATTAAATAACATTTAAATCTAACATCATGAATAAACAAGTATGTCTTATGGTATGTCTCGCACTATTTAGCTGTATAGCAGGATGCGATGAAAGCACTACCGGAAATGAGATTCCGCTGCCGGAAATCGACCTGATCAACGATCAGTTTGCAGAATCCCAGTCAGAGATCCAGGAAGTGCTGGATGGTATTTTTAAAAGCATCCAGGATAACGAAGCCGACAAGCTAATCTCCTACCACGCCTATAGTGCAAAATTCACAGAGTTTAGAGACAGCGAGCCGCGATACAACTCTCAAGAAAATGAAGATTATGAAAGAGCATTCGTTGGTGCTATCTCCGGATTCGAGTATGAACTCGGTGAAAAGAAAATTGCAGTCTATGGTGATGTAGCAGTGGTCACGTTTCATGCCGATTTTCGGCCAACTATCGGACAAGATGTTTTACAAATCTGGGGATCTACCACACTGGTATTTGTTAAAACCGATGAGGGTTGGAAGATAGTCCACGAACATCACTCCCCGCTTAATGTCGATTAAAATCCCGCAGCTTAAACAAGTACTCTGCAGTGCCAAATAACTAAAAAGCAGTCTCACCTAAATCAAGATGACCATGAAAACAAAAGATCTGAACACTCTATCAATAGCGTTAGCAGCTATAATGATTGTAATGCCGATTGGTGAAATAAACGCACAGCCGATCGAAATTATAAATATCGTGACCGAAAGCAGTCAGGTTGAAGACTGTGCAAATATATCCTCCAATGAAATGGATAAATACACAAAAAATACCATTACTGAAGAAGATTATCCTTTCCTGAAAAGCCTTGATTGCATGAAAAAAAACAACTATCTCAAAAACAGGGGATGGAATTTAAAGCTCAGAAATATTGACACTAAAAATGCAAGTCACTATGAGCTCCGGGCAAAAGGTCCCAAAATAGATTTGCATGCGACCTATGACAAAGACGGTCAACTTGTTGAATCAATCTTTCGAAAAAGAGATACCCGGCTACCCTATTCTATTCGGGAATTCATTATCTCAGGTGAATTTGAAGGATGGAAGATGATCAGAAACGAAATGACCGTCACGGATTTTAATACTTACCAGACAGAGTATAAAATTGTACTCACGGATGGTACCATGGAGAAAGTATTGAATTTCAAGAATCACGGTAGCTGGATTGCCCTTCTGGAAAATTAATCCAGCAGACTAACCATCTAACTTTAACTCGCCGTACGACCTGAATTCGTACGGCGAGTTAATCAAGAACAAATGCTTATTCATCCTGCCGCTAGTGTCCCGGCCTGTCGTGAGCTTCTCACTCGTGCTGCATCAACATGCCCCCCCCTAAACACCTAAGCTATAGGCAAGATTACAACTTATGCAGGCACAAGAATGATAAGCCCGGCTTCTATAAGTAAAGCTAAACTCCAGTTGCAATTGATCGGGTTGGCATCCCAATGGACTTGTAACCTTTTTACATGTAATACCCTCAAACTACAATTCTGTCCTCACCCTTTCCCCCAAATTTTTCCAACATGCTCCCGGTAAATTTTAGCTGGAATCAAAGTTAAAAATGAACCGCTTCACCTGTTAAAGTATTGGGTAAAACATTTATATCAGGCACACTTAAATCCTGTTCAAAGACTGAGAGCTTAAATAACCTTCTTTTATACATCATTTGTTTGATGCGCAGTTAATGGGATTTGGGAATATTACGCCCGTTAACCTCAACAAATCGAATGCCCTTATGAAAGAAAATAAAAAAACAAGAGTGTATGATTGGCCTACACGCATTTTTCATTGGCTCTTCGCCTTCCTATTCCTGGGGGCTTATCTTATCGTTGAAATAGCAGATGATGAAAACCCGCTCTTTACCCTGCATATGATGGCGGGCCTAACGATCGCTTTTATATTGGTTCTGAGAGTTATTTGGGGATTTACCGGCACAACCTATGCCCGTTTTTCTTCGTTTAAAATGAATCCTATTGAATTTATTCAATACCTGAAAGATGCCATTATCACAAAAACCCGGAGATACCTGGGGCACAATCCGGCCTCCAGCTATGCCGCTGTTGTCATGTTTACCAGCGCGGCAGGACTGGCTATTACCGGTATTATGATGACCGGAGGAAATGAAAGCGACTTTTATGAAGAGACCCACGAACTTTTGGCCAATATATTTCTGATTACAGTTATCGCCCATGTAGGGGGTATTATATACCATAATATTAAACACCGGGATTCACTGTGGTCAAGCATGATAGACGGTAAAAAGAAGCCATTGGCAGATAAAGCAGGTATTAAAAACAGCAAAGGAATTACTGCTATGCTGTTTTTAATTCTTACATTAACGTGGGCGGGTTACCTGTATTCACAGTACAATAGCACAAATCAAACATTGGATCTGTTCGGCCAAGAGCTGGTGCTCGGTGAGGAAGAACATGAATCCGGGTCATTTCTTGAATCAAAAGGCCATGAAGATGATGACGATTAAACAAGGAGCAAATGAATAACAAGGAACGCTGGATCATTGCTACTGTTCTTATTTTTATAGCCGTTTTAACGTCTGTAGACATATTCAATGATCATTTTGAAGGAGTTGCCACTTGGCATATTTCCATTGAATCCGCAATAGCGGTAATTTCACTGATAGGAGTTTTCTATTTAATCAAAGGGCGTTTTATACTCAGGCAAAACCTTGAAAAAGAGCAGCGGGTGTCCAGTGAACTTCAAATTGAAGCCCACAAATGGAGACAGGTTTCAAAAAAATATATGAAGGGACTGAGTGTTGAAATAGAAAATCAGCTGGATCGATGGGACTTAACCGAGGCTGAGAAAGAGGTTTCATTTCTACTGTTGAAAGGTTTAAGCAACAAGGAAATTGCTGCGATCAGGGATACTACAGTTCAAACCGTTCGAACTCAGACAAATGCAATTTATTCGAAGTCGGGGCTTTCCGGACGTTCTGAACTTTCCGCTTTTTTCCTTGAAGATTTGCTTCTGCCCCGAAACAGGAATTCTAATAACATCTAAAACGGCCGGCTGATAAAAGATGACAGATAAAAAAGAAACTCGACCCAATGATCCTTCTTTATAAGGGCACTAATGCTCTGTTAGCCTTCGACTGGAAATCTGGGGTTGGCGCTTTTTTTAAGATCTACCTGAAAAACTTCTGCAATCCGTGAATAAGAAATTTACAGCTTCACATAAATTCCAAGGTAGAAACAATTTATAGACCGGGTGAAAGGGCAACTATGTTGAGAATTATGGTAGCCGAAAATGTTGAAATCACCCTGCCTAGAGTCTCTGTTGCGAGCGTCCCGCTCGTGCGGAATTTATCTTCGAATGGGGAAAGCGATCTTCCCTAAAGCTCTCATTATTGGTTTGCTACGCCCGATATATTTGTTTTATCAAACCCCTCGGGACGGTATTCTCTCGGAGTAAGATCAGCCAGGCGATGATAGCCAAAGTAGCCCATCTGCGTAGCACCATATGTTTCCAGAACTTCACCGTCGGCATCAAGGGTGATAGGCCGCTCATTAAGTTCAAGCCATGATTTTTGGGCCCCTCTCGGACTCCGATCGAAATCACGAGACCACTCCCGGTAGCGGGGATCTTCTTTCTCCTCTGTATAGATGATTTCCAGCTTGCCGAAAAACCGCATCTCAAAAAGGTAGTCCTCATCACCCGGCTCTATCAGGCGATCACGTGAAATACGAAATCGCCGGTCGGAGGCAGCCCCGGAAATGCTTTCTCTTATATTATAAAGTATGAATCCTTGTTCCTTTATGCGGTCTTGCAGCAGGGAAAGAAAAAAGTGTCGCAGGGAACCGTAAAAAGCTTTTTTGCGATTTTCTTCCCACCGGCTTTGTTTCAGGGAATCGGAAGAGCTCAGCTCGGTAAAGACCGGATCTCCATCCCACCGGGTTCGCGTTCCGGTATGTTCAAACTCTTCCAGGTAGTAAGTTATGCTATAACCCAGGGCCCGGTTTTCTATCTGAAGCGGGGCCAGCGCCTCCGCGGTTAAACGACCCCAGAAATTGGTATCAAAGCGCAGCACTTCCGGATTTAGAATGCTTACGGATTCAGCCGATTCCGTCTCACCCAGGAACAGGTCCTCAAAACGCTCCAGTTGTTTCTTCCATTTTTTATCCAGGTTGCCTACAAAGACTTCATTCATCTCATAAACCACGGGCTTGAGGCCGAAATCCATGGTTTTATGCTCGTCGGGGCCCAACACCAGCTCGAAGGTCTTGCGGCCGTAACCGATCATGGAAACCACCAGCCGGTGGGCACCGGGCGGGATTTCCTGCAAGATATAATTGCCTTTGGAATCGGTACTGGTTCCAATCTTGGTTCCGGAAAAGAATACGTGCACTCCCTGGAGCCTCTGTTGCGTTTCGGTATCAATGACCCGGCCTTCTACCCTGGCTTGGGCATAGACAAGCGACGGACTTCCCGATATGGAAAGGCCGAATGCTAACAGTGCTATAATATAAATCCGGCGCATAACAACTCACTCCATCTAGACTTGTAGAGCATATAAACCGGCAATTGCCGGATACATACTATAAGTTAGCACAGGTCAGAATATTTTCAAGTCGTTAGTGATAAATAGTATATCCTA
>CAYVBJ010000093.1:0-8481 GCA_964449075.1 uncultured Balneolaceae bacterium | reverse complement strand
CTTTTTGCAAAAAAAAAGAGCCCCATTTTTCAGAGGCTCTTTTTCGTCATTTATTCCACGGCTTGCAGTACAATAATCTGCATTTTATTTAGAGAGACATTTCATTCAGAAAATGTTCTATAAATATTTCACTCCTTCATGCTGTCTATGTTATAGATACTTTCTGTTCCCTCACAGTATTGCCGTTTTTTATTTTTATTAATCTGTGGTATTCAGCGCTTTCAGGTAACTTTCGGTTATCCTGCTGTATGCACCGTTCAGCTCATGTGCATTTTGGAAAGCCACAAGCGCCTGGTCCATATTGTTTTGCTGAAAATGCGAATTACCAAGGTACCAGTAAGCTTTTTCCAGGATAAGTTTATCGCTGACATTTTCATCAACAGCTGTTTCAAAACTTTGAATCGCTGAATTGTAATCTCCGGAATTATAGGAGATCGATCCCTTTGTAATTAACAGTTCGGCTCGTACATCGGGATCGTCTTCATTTTGTATTTCAGAATCCAGAAGATTCATTGCCTGATCAACATTCCCGTTATTTGCCATTACAATAACCTCGCGGATAACATCCAGGTTACGCCCTGTTTCCAGATCTGACGATCTGTAGTAATCCAGTTCAATTGAACTGACCGGCTGTACCTGGTTAGTATCAGTAACGATGTCAAAAAGGGCAAATGACCCAACGATTAACACGACGGCTGCGGCTGCCATTGCAAACCAGCTGTTTCTGCTTTTAAACAGTGGTATAACATTGCTGCGTTGCCTGCTTTGTTTTTTTGCGATCTTTTTCAGATTGGCAACAGATTTCATGTAATCCATGTAGTATTCGTCTTGAATAAGCTCTGCCCATAACTCATCTACTTCACTGGGCGATAACTTTCCATTGACATAATCCTCTATCTGTTGTTCCAACTCTTTTCGCGTATTGCTCTCAATCATACGGTTGTAGTAGTTTTAAAGGTTTCGTGGAATATGTAACTTCTTGGCTGTTCTTCTTGTTGCTCATGATTCACCCCGCTGTTACCAGCAGTCATTTTTTGTACAACAAGTTGCCAGATTTTGCTCAGATTGCTTAATTGATATTTTAACTTTTTTACCAACATGAATAAGTTAAATTATACGTTTACGATTATAACAGCAAAATACCTAAGTGATTTTTAATGACTCCTAACGGACTCTTACTTCTTTCAATCACCAACAAGATATTCGGTTTCACTGTTTGTTACATTATTTAGAATTAGAACTTTCTAATGAAAATATAACTCATTTAATATTTCAAAAAATCATGCTCAGAACAATTTTGTCAACAGGATTTATCATCATTTTTATAACTATGATTTCCGGCTGTAACCAGGATAACAAGGTTACTGTAACCGGTCAGATCAATCCTTCTGAACTGACTACTATCAAGAGTGTTACCCAACCCATTCATTACAAGTATTCTGAAAAATTAGAGAAAACTATAGATACCGGCAGTGATGGATCTTTCCGCATTCAATATAGCCCTGATTCCCTTAAAATTGTATTTCTTGAATTTGAAGAGCATCAATATCCGATTGTATTAACTCCAGGCAGCGATCTCCGGATTCAAATTGAAAAAAATGAATTTCCTGATAATGTAACAATAGACGGCTATCCTGAAAAATGGAATCAAAAGTACCAGGCATACCTGTCCGATGTAACACCTCTTGACTCTGCCCTCACAGAAGAACAATATGATGCTTTTAGAAATGCTGAACCTAATAATATTTTGGAAATTCACAGGGAGCGTATATCAGTTGCAAAAAAACATCTTTCCGGCACACCTCTGGATCGATACTACTATTACAATATCGGGGAATACCTGAACCGCGGATTGCAAAACATATCAAATCACATTTCAAATAACCGGCAAATAAATGCTGATTCTGTGCGAAGCCGGATCGTCGATTTTGCCAGGGAACGGGACTTCTTCTCCTACCATTCGCTTTGGTCGCAGCGGGCCGGAATACGGGACTTTGCGCACAATTATGCTATGAGTTTCGGGATTCAGGACAGCATCAGAAGTGAACATGGAGAAGATCTCATGGAGTATGATGTAAAACGTATCGGGTATGAAGAATTTGATGAGAAAAAGCGGGAAGTTCTCAATTTCATTGATGAACCGCGGGCACGTGCCTATGCTGAAATGCACATCGTAGCTGAACGGCTGGGTGAAATGCCTATTGAAATGGTTGAAGACACCTATTTCTCTTATCTTGAAAAATATTCCGGATACAAGGAGTACACAGACTTTTTATCCGGTTTCTATCGCGAAATAAAAGGTGTTTCTCCCGGCAACCCGGCTGTACCTTTCGAATTGCCCAACATCGAAGGTGAAATAGTAACCATGAGTGATTTTGAGGGAAAGTATGTCTTACTGGACTTCTGGGCCGGCTGGTGCATTCCGTGTTTAGATGAGTTTCCGCACATGCGGCGTATCTACGAAAACACTTCGCGCGATAATTTTGAAATCGTTGCTATCTCCACAGAAGAAGACAGTATAAAATGGGTTGAAGCACTTGAACGATTTGAGAATCCCTGGATTCAGTTGTACGGAGGCAACGGCTTTCAACAGGAGACTTTCCAGGAATACAGTGGCGGCGGCATTCCTTTTTATATACTGGTCAACCCAAAAGGAAATATACAACGTTACAATGACGTACGGGCATCCTACAACCTCGAATCCGTTCTCGACAGCCTCATATCAAGCAACCCAAATTTGTAAACGCAAAACCTGTTCTGAATTCTTAATTTTCAATTCTCAATTCCATAATACTTTCCAATGAAATATTGCATTCCGGCTCTTCTTATTTTTGCTTTCTCAGCTTTAAACTGTTCATCGCAACCGGCAGATGAATTTCCGGACAACCCGTCTCTTGACTTCAAAATCGGCCAGATGCTGAAAATCGGGTTCCGCGGCATGAATGTTGATGAAAGTTCCCACATTAAAAGAGATCTGCAGGATTACCATCTCGGCGGGGTTGTTTTATTTGATTACGATGTTCCAAATGGCGAACCGGTTCGGAATGTGGAATCACCTGCACAGGTTCGCAAACTTGTCAGCGATCTCAAGGATTTATCTTCAGTGCCGCTCATTGTAGCTATCGATCAGGAGGGCGGACGCGTTGCACGATTAAAACCGCGAACCGGTTTCCCTCCTACTGTTTCAGCTCAGCGCCTGGGAAACGTGAACCATCCGGATACAACAAATTACTACGCTTCGATTATCGCTCAGACACTCTCTGATCTTGGCATTAACGTAAATCTTGCACCGGTTGTAGATGTAAACCTGAATCCCGACAATCCTGTAATCGGTGGTATCGAACGAAGTTTTTCAGGTGATCCTGAAATTGTAACCCGTCAGGCTGAAATTTTTATTAAAGCTCATCATAAACACGGTGTTTTCACAACCTTAAAACATTTTCCGGGGCACGGAAGCTCCGAAGACGACTCCCATCTTGGGATTGTGGACGTAACCTCTCTCTGGTCTGAAGCCGAACTCATCCCTTATCAAAATTTGATCGATGATGGCTTGGCTGATATCATCATGACCGCCCATATTTTTAATGAAAACTGGGACCCTGAGTATCCCGCTACTCTCTCAGAAAAAGTGATCACCGGTATGCTTCGTGATGAACTTGGTTTTGAGGGATTGGTTATGTCGGATGATATGCAGATGGAAGCGATCCGCTCTCACTTCGGACTTGAAACCGCCATTAAACAAGCTATCCTTGCCGGGGTTGATATTCTCAGTTTCGCAAACAACTCAATCTATGACCCTGAGATTGTCCCTAAAGCAAATGAAATTATCAATAACCTGGTCGAAAGCGGCGAAATCAGCGAACAGAGAATCGAAGAATCCTATCAAAGGATTGTGAATTTTAAGATGAATCCGGATTTTCAATGATAAGAAAAAACCAAAATCTGTGAGCGCAGACTCCGGTGTTTTCCCGATGGGTTCCTCACAGCTGTTAGGCCACCACCTACATCCCTCATAGTATTGACACACGTTCTTCGTGTTGTTTTGTACCTTCGTGTCATCGTAGCAAAAACCGACAACTTATTACACGATGACTCAAGGTTTCTAAGGCTCACGAAGTAAACTCAAAATAATAAGGCATCCATTAACAATATAGATCTTTTTGGACAGCCTGAGACACCAGGTTTTTGCTGAGATCCAAAATGTGCAAAATCAACATCTGTTGCTCTTAATACCGCTCTTATTACCACATTCTTTTTGGAAGCGATTCCCTAAAAAATGATCGTTTTATATTCATTTTTCGGGTAAAATTGTCTTAATTCTGTTAATATTAAGGGAGGCAAATAACTTGCCCTCAGCTAACAAAAAGGAGTTTATTATGAGTAACAATGCACCTACAAAAAACAAACAATTGATCGCGTGGGTTAACGAAGTAGCTGAACTCACGAAACCGGATAAAGTCGTATGGTGCGACGGTTCACAGGATGAATACGACCGTCTCTGCCAGGAAATGGTGGATGCGGGTACTTTCATTAAATTGAACCCCGAAAAAAGACCAAACAGTTTTGCAGCTTTTTCTGACCCTTCGGATGTGGCCAGGGTTGAAGACCGTACGTATATCAACAGCTTGCGGAAAAGTGATGCAGGACCAACAAACAACTGGGAAGATCCCAGGATTATGAAGTCGAAACTGAATAAATTGTTCGACGGGTCAATGAAAGGAAGAACCATGTATGTGATACCCTTCAGCATGGGACCGCTTGGCTCTCCGATCGCCGAAGTTGGCATCGAAATTACTGACTCTGCATACGTTGTGGTGAACATGCGGATTATGACCCGGATGGGACAATCAGTTCTGGATGTTCTGGGCAACGGCGATTTTGTGAAGTGTCTACACTCGGTTGGCGCCCCGCTCGAAGAAGGTGACGAAGATGTGCCATGGCCATGTAACCCCGACACCAAATACATCTGCCACTTCCCGGAAGAAAAAACGATCATGTCTTACGGTTCGGGATATGGCGGAAATGCTCTTCTTGGTAAAAAGTGTTTTGCACTGCGGATCGCTTCCACAATGGCCAGAGATGAAGGCTGGCTGGCCGAGCACATGCTGATCCTGGGAGTAGAGTCTCCCCAAAAAGAGAAGACCTATGTAGCCGCAGCTTTCCCGAGTGCCTGTGGTAAAACAAACTTTGCAATGATGATCCCCCCGAAAGGAATGGAAGGATGGAAAGTTACCACCGTCGGTGACGACATCGCCTGGATAAAGAAAGATGAAACCGGACAATTAAATGCCATCAACCCTGAATACGGCTTTTTTGGTGTGGCTCCCGGTACCAACTACGATACCAATCCGAATGCAATGGAAAGTATCGCCAAAGACTCGATATTCACCAATGTGGGTGTGACGCCCGACGGCGATGTATGGTGGGAAGATATCGGTCATGAATGCCCCGAAGGCACCATGAACTGGAAACGTAAAGAGCACGACCCGGAATCCGGTGAAAAAGTTGCTCATCCGAATGCCCGGTTTACCGCACCTGCAGGAAATTGCCCGGTGATGGATGAAAAGTGGGAAGATCCGGCAGGTGTGCCAATCAAGGCTTTTATTTTCGGCGGAAGAAGAAGCACTACGGTGCCACTTGTGTATCAAAGTATCAACTGGAACTTCGGCGTCTATTCGGCAGCAACCATGGGATCGGAAATGACGGCTGCCGCCTTCGGAAATATCGGTGCTGTTCGCCGCGATCCGTTCGCAATGCTGCCTTTTTCCGGCTATCACATGGCCGATTATTTCAATCACTGGCTGCAAATAGGTCGCACACTGCCAAATGCACCCCGAATCTTTTCAGTAAACTGGTTCCGCAAAGATGAAGATGGAAAATTTATCTGGCCGGGATTCGGACAAAATATGCGCGTTCTCAAATGGATTGTTGAACGTGTGCACGGCGATTCTTTCGCAGTTGAAAGCCCGCTCGGCTGGATGCCGCGTTATGAAGACATAGAATGGAAAGGAATGGAGAACTTTACACGCGCCGATTTCCAAAAATTAATGTCGGTTGACCGTGAAGCATGGAAGAAGGAAGTGCTGGGCCATGAAGAGCTTTTCAGCAAGCTCTATGACAAACTGCCGAAGGAGTTTCTCTTTATGAGAGAACTGCTTACATCCAGCCTCTGGCGGTCACCTGAACATTGGGAACTGGCGGCCGAACGCCCGGCGTTATAAACTCAATTCCGGATTTATTATTCCAATTTTAAATCTCCCCCGGCACTTGATTGTGCCGGGGTTTTTTATATCCCTCGCCAATCTTCTATTCTCCCCTGTACGGCACACCATCCGTAATCCACTTCGGAGCGGGAGTGCCTTTCAGGTAGTGATCAAAATACTCCTTCATTTTAATAGCGTAATCGAGCTTGTTCGGGTATTTCTGCAAATGGTGCGGCTCTCCTTTGTAATGCAGAAAAACAGCATCTTTCTGAAGCCGCCTCATGGCAAGGTACATTTCAATACCCTGGTACCACGGAACAGCGCCGTCATCATCTCCAAACTGCAGTAACAGCGGTGTATTGATCCGGTCTGCAAAAAAGACCGGAGAGTTTTCAATGTAGGGCTGAAGGTTTTCCCACATGCTGACACCAAGCCGGCTCTGGCTCTGTTCGTACTGAAACTGCCGTGCCAGGCCCGATCCCCAGCGTATTCCGCTATAGGCACTTGTCATGTTGCTGACCGGTGCTCCGGCAACAGCGGCTGAAAATATATCAGTTTGCGTTATTACAAATGCGGTCTGGTAGCCACTCCACGAATGACCGTGAAGGCCAAGACCGTCCGGATCAGCAACTCCCATCTCAACCAGACGCTGAACACCCGGTACCAGGTTTTTCGTTGCCGAATATCCCGGTTCACCGATATCAAACCATATATCCGGTAAAAACACTGCATAGCCGTCACTCGCATACTGAGCAAACACCGGACGGTGATTCGTAAACGGATGATTGAAATCATGCAGGCGCTGAGAAAATCTTGAGTAGTAGTAAACAAGAACCGGATAGCGTTTTTCCGGGTCATAATCTCCAGGGTAGATCAAAACACCCTGCACCTTTCTGCCATCCGCGTTCAGCCACTCCACAAGTTCGGCATGCCCCCAATCCCAGCGGTCATTGAGATCTTCGTATAAATTTGTCAGCTGCTCCGGGTTCCGGAACCTGCGATCACCGGCCAGGTAAAGATTGGGATATTCATCATATTTTTCTGCCGTAAACAGGATGGCATCCGACTCCCTCGCCTTTTCGAGAATGGAAAACTTTTTCTCCTCCTCCATCACCCGCGAAACTCCGCTTCTGCCGGCCCGTGCCTCGTAAAAACCGTAATTTTTATCCATGTCGTGATACATGGTAAGCAGCAGCCTTTCATTGCTTTCAAACGAAGGAGTTTCGGGATCCAGGTCATAAATCCTGAAAATCTTGTTTTCGCTGCGGCCGGCTCCATCGGTAACACTGAAAAATGAGCCATCGCTTGTATCAAACTGCCAGATGTCATATTTGTCATAAATCATGACTGCCCGGTCATCTTCTGTCCATCCTGCCACACCGTAACTTCCGGCGGGCTCCGGACGATCATTATCCTCATTGTAAAAAGGAGTGGAAATCTCTTCGGTCAGATTTTGAACAGCATCTGTATTCAGATTTTTTAAGAACCAATCTTCCCCGTTAAACCAGGTTATAAAATTCCCATCTGGTGAGAGTGATGCTCCAAATCGCTGCTTCTCCTGAATTTGTTCTCTGCTGCCTGTTTTCGTGTCCACAACGTAGTAATCGCGATACCAGCCGTCCCAGGTTATCAATTTACGGTAGGGAAGGTCGGATGAACCGATCAGCTTTGTCGTATTCTGTGTGATGGAGATATCAGGCATATCAAAATCACTCAGCTGAACCGACCGGTCTTCGTCAAAATGATAAACAGCCATGTAGAGCTTATTCTTCTCCCGGTTCCACTGATTTTTTTCGTGGGTTTTAATCAATGGATCATCCCAATGCCACACCATCGACTCAACGTCATCCAGAACACGGCCGGTATCATATAAGTTTTCTGATGTCAGGGAGTCTTCATCCGGCTTCTGCTCCTCAAGCTGAACCATTTTAGCATCCATCAAGCCGTAAAATAACCTGTTACCATCGTGCGACCATGTCAGGTTATTATTGCTTCTGAAGCGATAGTTTTCCGGTGATTCGTCCGGTTCTGCCACAACCCGCATTTCATCATCCGGAGCGCTCCAGACTGTTAACTGAGCATCTGAAGGCAGAAATTTATTGGCGGTATCGAGCTCGCTTTCCGTGAAGGCCAGCCGTTCTCTTTTGTGATCCCATGTCAGGTTGTTGTAGTACCCGAACGGTTTGCTGCGCAGTTGTACCGGCTGATTATCTCCATCGGCCAGCTCCATACTATACAATGCATTTTCATTTCCGGATGTATCTGCAACAGAGTAGGC
>CAYVBJ010000092.1:0-8577 GCA_964449075.1 uncultured Balneolaceae bacterium | reverse complement strand
AAAATGAAATCTGTTAGAGAAACTTAAGTATGATTAACCAACCCTAATGATTGGGGTTTCACGCAAAGCTCGGAAAGAAAATTCACACGCCAAGACCGCAATAAGATTTTGATAGCTCCCATACCCTGCCTAAAGATTTTTACTAAACAGGCCCGCACGCAATAAGGCACATGATAATAATCCGATTCACATTTATTCAGTCGCTCTCTCAGTCCCTCAGTCTTTTCACTCCCCAAACTCTCCGCGAACTCTGCACCTCCGCGAGCTCCGCGTGAAACCCCAAACGAGGATCTCTGCACGTGTTTCACGCAAAGCACGGAAAGAAAATTCGCACGCTAAGACCGCAATAAGATTTTGATAGCTCCCATACCCTGACCTGATGGTTTTTCCTGAACAGGTTTACGCGCAGTAGGGCTCATGATTATAATTCGATTCACATCACCCCCTCTCTCAGTCTCTTCACTCCCCAAACTCTCCGCGAACTCTGCACCTCCGCGAGCTCCGCGTGAAACCCCAAACGAGGATCTCTGCACGTGTTTCACGCAAAGCACGGAAAGAAAATTCGCACGCCAAGACCGCAGCGAGATTAAAACAAAGCCAAAACCCCATCCTAAAGATTTTTCCTAAACAGGCCCGCACGCAATAAGGCACATGATAATAATCCGATTCACATCACTCAGTCCCTCAATCTCTTCAGTCCCACTCTCTCAGCTTCTCAGTCATTCATCCTCAACCCGCTGTCCCATCTCCCCTTCCTGCACCTCAAAATTATCGGGCTGAATGACCGCCGTATAAACCTGGTCATTCGCGCCGGAGGGAATAGCTTCAATCACCAGCTCGTCCGAATCACTCTGTATAACGGAATAGGTTCCGTTTTCACTTGTAATGGTCCGGCCACCATCTTCGGGCTGTTCAAATCCCGGCAGAGAAAGATTTTCAAACGAGAAATCCTCAAATGAATTACCGCCGCCCGATAGCATGTCCGGTTTGTAGTAGTATCCCTGGGCAGCAAGTGCAATTTTGGAAATATCATCTCTCATTGCATCTACATTGATAGTTTCCGAAAAGCTCAGAAAAGTATTAAGGGCAGCAACCGTGGCTATACTCACGATAATTGTAACAATAATAACCAGAAGAATCTGCTGTTGACCCATTGTCTTTTATGTCGTACCCGTTAACCCGTAAAGAGAAGTAGTTAGCTCTGAAACCTAATTACAAGTAAAGAAAAAAAGATCAACAGAAAGATTATAAAATTTTAAGAAACAGATTTTATTTGAGTTAAAGCGGATAAATATTGGCGGATAGCTGTCAACAGTCAGCCAACAGCATTTGGTACAAAAAAATAAACGAATATCTGCTTCCGTAAGAAAAGATAAACCTAAAATGGCGGCGTTACTTAAAGTTACCCCAGGCAATGAGTCGAATACGCCGCCCCTCCCAAAAAGCAAAGCCTGTCATTCCGACCGCAGTCGCGACAGCGCTTCTCTGTCGTGACGAAGTGGAGGAAACTCCTTCCTGCAGCCTGCATCTACCCACTACCCGTAAGAAATAATCCCATCCAGGCTGTTTCACGCAGTAAGGCACTTAACTATAATCCGATTCACATTCAGTCACTCTCTCAGTCCCTCCCTCCGCGAGCTCCGCGTGAAACCCCTGGAAAAACAAGCAAACGCCCACTGACGGTTTACAGGGCTATTGGTTCTGAACATACAGCGCATCAATGTCCAAAAATAATAACACTTTTCTCGCGTCTCTATTAAAAGAATGATCAAAAAATCCGCAATATATCAATTTTAAATAATTTTCTGTTATCTTTGAAGATGAGTAAAATAAGTCGTTTAGGATAGCTGATGAAAGTGAAAAAAGATAATTACACATACCACAAAAGTAATAAAGCCACCGAACCGGAAAGCACCTCTGAAAAAATTCATATATTCAACTCATTTGCCGAAGCTGAAACGGCAACTATACTCAAAACATTAAAACAAACCCCGGAAGAACGCCTTTCTGAAACTGTTCATCTGATTCGAAGAGTTTATAGAGAAAAACCTGAAAGAATTTGTAAGCAGATACCGGAAAATAAAATAAGATGGAAAGTCCGCCCATGAATATTTTTCTGGATGCCCATTCAAAATTAATCCGGGAATTATTAAAGAGCAAAGTAGATTTTATCATTATTGGAGGATATGCAGTCATACATCACGGGTACAAACGAACAACAGGAGACCTCTATATTTGGCTAAAACCAAGTAATAGCCACAAAAAAAATTTGGTTACAGCACTTAGAAATGTCGGAATAAAGAAAAAAGGACTTGATGAATTGCTTTTAATGGATTTTGAGAAAAAAGTAGTTTTTACGATATGGGAGCCCCCCCAAACAAGTGGATTTCTTAACTCATATCAATAATCTTGAATTTGAAAATGCAAACAAGAGAAAAGTTTTTGCAAACTTAAATAATTTAAAAGTACCGTTTCTGAGCGTTGAAGATGTGATCATATATAAAATGTCCACCGATCGGTATAAAGACAAAGCAGATATTGAAGAGTTGCAAAAAATTATCAGAATTAAAAGCAAGAATTAAAGACAACATATCCCCGCGCCGTGAAGACAGAAAAATCAAAAATGGCGGCGTAGCTTAAAGTTACCCCAGGCAATGAGTCGAATACGCCGCCCCTCCCAAAAAGTAAATCCTGTCATTCCGACCGCAGTCGCGACAGCGCTTCTCTGTCGTGACGAAGTGGAGGAAACTCCTTCCTGCAGCCTGCATCTACCCACTACCCGTAAGAAATAATCCCATCCAGGCTGTTTCACGCAAAGCCCGGGAAGAAAATTCAAACGCCAAGACCGCAACGAGATCGTAACAAGACTAGCGTCCACACAAATGATGCAACTTCACTTCAATCTCTCCGCGAACTCTGCACCTCCGCGAGCTCCGCGTGAAACCCAAACAAAGATCTCTGCACGTGTTTCACGCAAAGCCCGGAAAGAAAAAACACGCCGAGACCGCAACGAGATATGAACAAAACCAGAACCCCATCCTAAAGATCTTTTCTAGACAGGATTACGCAAGATGGGGCATGGACTTGCTGCAGCCTGCATCTACCCACCGCCCACAACAAAAAAACCCTTCCCGCAAAAGTTTCACGCAAAGCCCGGAAAGAAGAAACACACACCAAGACCGCAACGAGATCGTAACAAGACTAGCGTCCACACAAATGATGCAACTTCACTTCAATCTCTCCGCGAACTCTGCACCTCCGCGAGCTCCGCGTGGAACCCCAAACGGAGATCTCTGCACGTGTTTCACGCAAAGAACGGAAAGAAAAAGCTCACGCCGAGACCGTAACAAGACCAGTGTCCACACAAATGTAGCAATTCCACTCCCTCTCTCAGTCCCTCAGTCTCCCTCGCCCCTGCCCTACTCCTCACTTTCCACAATCTCAAACGCATTCGCCCGAATCGTAGCCGTAAACGTTCTATCCGCATCACTGGCCGGCGTGCCCTCTACCACAAGCTCATTCCCTGCCGCACTGGTGATTTCAAAAGTTCCGTTTTCGTTGGTGATGATGAGGTCTGCAGCGTCTTCGGGAATAAAGCCCGCAAAGGATACACCCTTAAAAGTAAAGCCGTTAAAACTTTTATCTCCACCCGATAATAAGGCAGGTTTTAGATAATAGCCTTGAGCCGCAAGTGCAATTGAACCCAAATCATTACGCACAGCATCTATATTAGCATTATCAGCTGCGTTGCCAAACGTGTTGATTGCAATAACAGTAGCAATACCCACTATAATTGTGACCAGAATTACCAGTAGTAGTTGTTGTTGACCCATTTGTATACCTCGTGATTATTTAATTGTTAACCAGCTTTATTCATTTAGCCCCTGTGACCATATTCGGGGATATAATTCATTTGTTTGATATTTTTCGATATAATCGCCATATCCCTTAAAAGAATTTTTCATGTTTGAACTGTTCAAAAACAAAAATATAAGAATTGACACTAGAGACGTTATCGCCAAAAAGGAATTTTTAATTTTCATAGCTTGTACATCTTCTGCCAAATACCGAAACACCCAGGCCAGAACCAGTACCAAAAAAATTTGACTTATCGGTGTGTGGAAAATCTGACTCAAGCCTGCATGCAGAAGAGCGGCAACCAGTGAAACTGTCAGTCCGATGTTCATCTCCATCATTTTACTATTTGTTTCCTGTTTTACTTTTTTAAAAAGGAAAAATAATCCATAAAAAATTAAAGTTGTTAAAATGATAAATGCCAATATTCCCCATTCCGATAATACCTGCAAATAAAAATTATGCGGATGTGCAAAATAGAGCTGGGAATTCTCAATAAATGAATAAGACAAAGGACCATTTCCAAATAGCGGATTTTCGACAAACATCAACCATGCTTTTTCCCACATGTCAAGCCTTCCGCTCATTCCCTGCCTGGTTAATTCTCTTACCGGGGTGCTGATTGTTAAGAACATCAAAAGATACAGTCCTGCTCCCGATAAAAATGATCCAAAATACGTAATTGCCCTTTTTTTTCTGTTTTTTGGAATAAATATTAAAACAGCAGCTAAAGCTACAGTAATTGAGAGTAATGTTCCCCTGCCTCCGGATTGAATTAAAAGAGCCCACCATATCGATAATAAAACGAATAAAATGACCTTATTTCTTCTGTTATGAGTGATTAATATGCCAGAGATCAGGAGGGGGAAAGTCCATGTCTGAATGTGATTAAAAAACCGAACATATGAAAAGAGCAACGTATCAGAAATGATAATTCCCGGAAATTGATTCAGTGAGAACAAATTTTTTGCCGGCCAAAGCGGTGAAAAAGAGTTTGATAAATGAGAAGCGTACCCGACAAAAAAGTAGATGACATATAACGAAACAAAAATGACAGAAAACCTGTAAATAAATTTGCCTACATCCTTATTATTGAACCCGGCAGATAGTATGATTGCTGTAAAAATCAATATCGAAAAATGAAGTACTTCACTAAGTCCTGTTGTGATATGCCCGTTTACTACCGTTGAGATGACACCAATGAAAAAGATGGCACAGAATGCAATCAGCGATCTTGTTACAGGCACATTCCTTCTTTTGTTTCTGACAAAATAAATTGCAACGTAGGTCACAAATAACAGCAAAATAAATCTTTGCAAGTCATAATATGACAGATCAAATACAAGCCGAAACAGTATTGTGAACAGGGTTAATATGAGGAGTAAAATATAATGCATAAAAAAAGTCCCTTTGTTATCTAAAGGGACTTGATAAATTTAAATTTACAAACTTACGAGTTAGTAAACGTTAAATTATTAGGTGTGACATCTGCCGTTAATGGTTCTGCAGCCGCAGTTCCTGGGGATAAAACACCATTAGCATCAACCGTTCCCGGTGCATATGCATCATCACTTGCAGGATGAGCAGTCACAGTAACTGTCTGAGCAGCCACATTAAGTTGATACCAGCCATTTTCATTTTGAGCAGTTTGTCCATCAGCGCTAACACCATTAGCTGCAAAACCAAAATCTTCAAATGTTATTCCGGTAAACGTTCTACCTCCGCCTGCAAGCATAGCTGGTTTCATGTAGTAACCCTGTGCTGCAGAAGCAATAGCTGCTACATCATTACGAACAGCATCCAGATTCGCAGCATCCGCTGCACTTCCAAATGTATTAATTGCCACAACCGTCGCAATACCTACGATGATTGTTACTAAGATTACGAGTAATAATTGTTGTTGACCCATGATTGTATCCTATAAGGTTTATTTATTGTTTTGTTTGTTGAGTAAACGATTTAAAAAAATTCGCCTTTTTCAAGACGCGTTGTATACAAGAGAGGATGCGTTTAAAAATGTTACAACCGTAAGATTAGTTTTTATTAACGTAACATGGGTCTGGCCGGGTACTCTCCGCGATCTCTGCCCCTCCGCGGACTTTGCGAGAAACCCAAACATAGATCTTCCCAAAGGTTTCACGCAAAGCCCGCCGAGAAAATACATATGCAAAGTTCGCTGAGAATTTACCAATAGAAATGAGTTCTCAGTATAATTTTAATTTGTTGCTGTTGATTTTATGATCTCATTTTGTTTAAATGGAGAATAACTATTCATTAAAAAGAGAAAAAGCTATGAAACAGAAAATTGAGAATATATTATCACATCATATAATCGGGGCGGCTATTGAACTGCACAGGGAACTTGGACCGGGATTGCTGGAGTCTGCGTATGAGCACGCACTGGCGTATAAGCTCAGTAAAGATAACCTGGATATTCAGCAGCAGTTCCCGGTACCTTTTGTTTATGATGAAATTAAACTGGAGGCGGGATACCGGATTGATCTCCTGGTGAATAACAGGGTGCTGGTGGAGATAAAGTCTGTGGAGGCGCTGGCGCCTGTTCACTTCGCACAGACATTGACATACCTGAAACTGGCAGATATAAGGCTTGGGCTTCTGATCAATTTTAATGTGAAGGTTCTGAAAAATGGAATTCACAGGGTTGTGAATGGATTGTAGAGCGGGTTTCACGCAAAGAGCGGTAAGAGAAATGCACACGCGAAGGGCGCGATGAGATTCTGCCAAGGTTTGTAAACCGTCAGCCTGACCGAAACCCCTCCGCGTACTCTGCACCTCCGCGATCTTTGCGTGAAACCCAAAACGAAGATCTTTCCAGGGGAGTTTCACACAAAGAGCGGTAAGAGAAATGCACACAAGGAGAGCGCAATGAGATTCTGCCAGGGCTTGCAGGCCGACAACCTGACTGAAATCCCTCCGCGGGCTCTGCTCCTCAGCGGGCTTCGCGAGAAACCCAAAACGAAGATCTTTCCAGGGGAGTTTCACGCAGAGATCGGTAAGAGAAATGCACACGCGAAGGGCGCGATGAGATTCTGCCAGGGCTTGCAGGCCGACAACCTGACTGAAATCCCTCCGCGGGCTCTGCTCCTCAGCGAGCTTCGCGAGAAACCCCAAACGGAGATCTTTCCAGGGGAGTTTCACGCAAAGTGCAGTAAGAGAGAGCCTAATGTATTAGAACGTTTTTGCGCGGGTACCGCTGATGGTTTTCCGGGCGCTGAAGCCTCCGGGAGTTTCAATCAGGATGGTCACATTTCCGTCCTGCTGTGCATTACTCTCATCATCACCATCAACAACCGAGAATGAAAACTCCGTAACCCCGGGTCCGCCAAACAGCGTATTCGGAACAGCAACATCACTGTCCCCATTCACAACCAATCCCTCACTTGCAGTAACCGTAATCGTCGTACCTGCAGGAAGCGGATTTCCATTAATATCGGTAATCGTCGCACTGAACGCCTGACTCCCGTTTGCCGGTATATCAAACGTAGAAGGAGTAACCGTTATCGTACTGTTAGAGGGGGGTGCCGAGAACAGCACTGTAATTTCACGGCTGATCGGTGTGTCAGTCTCATCCACAGTAGTAGCTGTTACCGTAGCGTATCCCAATCCGAATTGCGGATGTGTGGGTCTCGGGTCACCTGAAATCAGATCAACCGTAACGATTCCGTCATCATCTGTTTCACCTGATCCCTGGATCACACCGCCTGTAGTCTGGAAAGATACCGGTGTACCGGGTTTCACAGGATTACTGAATTTATCCCCGACAATCACAGTAACCGGATCACGTACACCATTCACAGAAAACCCTTCAAAATTAAACTGCTCTACAGCTATACTGAAATGTTCAAGGTCCGGAAAGCCACCGTGGATGGCAATAACAACTGGTTTTGACCGGATGGTCAGACCAACGTCTGATCGCACAACCCTTGCCTCGATCTTAACCGGTCCCGCGGTATTCCCGCTGAACAGGTTGGAGGTAGCACGCCCGTCTGCATTGGTTCGCACCACTTCGGGTGTGATGGCAGCTCCTGCCGGACCCGATACAATTTCAAAAAGCACATCAACAGCTTTGTCGAGGTCGATATTTCGTCCGGCTGAATCCTGAACTACAAACGTAAACGCGCTGTTCACGTCACCGCCGGTCTCTTCTATATTAATCGCCTCATTTGTAACATTCACCAGGCTGATGGATGCCGCACCGCCCGACTCGCCGCCAACCTCTCCGCCGCCGGTATCACCGCCGCCACCGCCATCATCAGAACCTTCGGGGATCAGTTCAATCGGTGAAAGTTCAGAATCCCGGTCCGGTATGGCCAGCACCGTAATGGTTACAATATCAAATCCTTCTTTGGTCGCTTCAATGGTTATATCCGTGTCATCCTCAACAGGTACACCTTCAAAGGTGAAAGCGCCGCTGGCATCTGTTGATGTGGAACGGGTGATATCATCCGGTGAGACAATACGCACTATGGCACTGTTTATCCCATTCCCTGTTGAACGGTCAACCACGGTTCCGGATATTGTAATCTCGGAAGAAGAGCTGACACTTGAAAAGTCACAACCCGCTGCAAAGAGCAACAGGGCAAAAAATATAAATCCTATTTGTTTGGCAAGATTAGTCATAATATGTCTGAAGATGATTTTTAAAAGAAATAAGTTAACACTAATAAAGAGAAGCTGATGAGCATCATGTTACATGATACC
>CAYVBJ010000091.1:0-8649 GCA_964449075.1 uncultured Balneolaceae bacterium | reverse complement strand
CCCCATCATTAAAAGCAGTACTTTCAGTTCGAGCGCGGATTACCCCGTCGCCAGCCCCTCCAGTTGGGCATTCCATTTTCATCTCGTAGTTGCAAAACCATATCATTTTTTTGAACCTGTGCTGCTATAATTGCAGGAGCGTTGTTAAATGTGATACGGGAACCGGTAACGGTTACACTGTCGCCTTTACTAAACGTGTGCTGTTGCTGTGATACGTACCAAGCTGGACCCAGGTGAACCGGAATTTCCTCGTTTCCGGTTGAAATTTCCAGGTGTACTCCGGTCATTTCGGGGTTTCGTTCACTTGATTTGTAAATAATGTCTTTTACTACCCCGTCAATAGTTTCGACTGTATTTACATTAAAATGCCGTGAGTATGTCTGCTGATTTTTTTTCTTGCCATATCGGTTCTGTGCATAAACGCTATCTGTAATCATTACTGCCGTTAGCATGATAATTAATGATGTATAGATTACATTTTTCATTTTTGATCACCTTCTTTTATTGATTTGTTCTAATTGATATTAAAGACTGATTTGAATTTTGTGTTATTTTTAAAAAGTTACACTCCAGCCCAAGCCCGTGGATACGTCAGGATTTGAATCGCTCAGGCCAATTACAACACTGGCATTGAGATTCATTTTTGGATTTATCCTCAGTCCGGCATTCAGGCCGCTGCTTAAAGGCGGTTCTATTTCTTCAATAATCCGGGTATATCCGTAAATATTTGCGGAAATCAACCATTTGCCGTTTGAAAAGGATCGTCCGAGGCCGGAACTAAAACTGACCGGGTTCTTAAATTCCAGGTTATTCATATCTCCGAGCCTCCAGTGCATTACGTCCAGAATCCATAAATAATCTGAGCCAATTCTTTGGAAAATGGACATCCCCGCTCCAAAATCCCAGGCGCCTGTACCGAACCCGTCTGTGGGATCTGCCAGCGGGAATTTAATGTTCAGATTGGTTTGTACCGAAGTTCTTTGATTTTTTGATTCATATAATTTGATATTTCCTGATAAGTTTGGATCTCCAAAACTGGCACTTGAATAGGATATCGTATCTGCTATGCCCGGATCTATCTTTCTGCCACCTCTTCGGTTTCCGTTTCCGTTTCTCTCTCCGCCCACCCTTTCGTTTCCGGGTCCACCGGTTGCAATCAAACTCCCGGAGCTGACTGATATCCATGGTGTGCTTTGTACGATATAGGGAATATTCAGACCTATGCTGATCCCTTTATTTCTAAATGAAAACCCGCTATTAAGGTAAAAACTGTTTGTGTTCTCCGTAAAAAAGTAACTTCCGGTTGAAAATTGAGCCGATCCGTTATAGGTAATTGTTTGGGAATAAACCAAACCTCCTTCGCAAAAAATAATTATCAAAATCCATACTAACCGGATTCTTAATAAAGAAGGTTTCATGGTTTATATCCCATTTACATTCAATTGCCTGCAGATTCCATATTGCGAAGCCTTTTTGTCATTCTCTCCATTGTCATGACCGCATCATCCATCTGTTTAGTCATATCCTGAAGATGTTTCTGCAGCCGTTCTGTTTCCCTTCTCATTTCTCGATCCTGCATCATTTGCTGATCCTGAAGCATCATGTTGCACCTTTCAGCTGCATTTTTCATATTCCCCAGCATCATTCCAAGCTGCTCACCCATTCTATGTGTCATCCTGAACTGATTTCGCATCTGTTCATTTTGTGTTTGCTGCATTTTACGATTCATCTCCTGCGTCATATTTTGGGTTCGTTCCATCATCTGATTCATTTGCTGCATCATATTTTGCATCTGCTGCTGCATTTTTTGTTGTTGCTGGCCTGTTTGCTGAGCAAATAATTGAGTATTACATGCAATTAAAATTACTATCAAAACAGATATGCTTTTTTTTACCATAACAATCACCTCTTGTTTTAAAGTTATTCCCTTTATATAAGGTTACATATATCTGTTTTTTTAGAAAGAGAGGGTTTAATTTCTCATAAGCGTAGTCCAAACGTGACAGGTAAAGTAGGATAATTTCTTACAAACGGGGTTTAAAAAATTTTTAGAAAGAGAGTTGTATGGAGAATATTTTTTTTGAAACTTACTGTACCATTTTACGTACCTGCAAAGCTAAACCACTAACTCAATTTATTAATAGATGAGACACTACCAAAAAACTATCCCGGCAGGGATTCTGTATTTGTGTATGCTGCTGCTTCCTCTCCATACAGCGTTCGCGCAGGATCTCGAATCATTCGAAGAAAAAGTAACCGAGTTTACACTCGACAACGGTCTGCATTTTATCATCATTGAACGTCCTGTAGCACCTGTGGCAAGTTTTGTCACATTTGTGGATGTTGGCGGGGCCAATGAACCGGTAGGAAATACCGGTATAGCTCATATATTTGAACATATGGCTTTTAAAGGAACTCACTACATCGGTACAACCGATTGGGAGAACGAGAAAAAAGCGATTGAAGAAGTTGAAGAAGCCTACCAGGCCTGGTTGCGTGAAAAACGAAGTGCCGGGACAGATTCTGAAAAAGTGGAGCAGTTGTGGAAAAATTTTGAAGACGCCCAGGAAAAAGCGAAAGAGTATGTTGTGAATAACGAGTTTTCCCAGATTATTCAAAATAACGGCGGGGTTGGCCTGAATGCCTTTACAAGTGCCGATGCTACAGGTTATTTTTACAGTTTGCCTCAAAACAGGGCTGAACTCTGGTTTAACCTTGAAGCCGATCGTTTTAAAAACCCGGTTTTCAGAGAGTTTTATGTAGAGAAAGATGTGGTGATGGAAGAGCGCAGAATGCGAACTGATTCCAATCCTGTAGGACGTTTGATCGAAGAGTTTCTTGCTGTGGCTTACACGGCTCATCCCTACGGAAACCCGGTTGTTGGCTGGCCGAGTGATATTGAATCTACTACAATCAGCGATGCGGAAAAATTTTATGATACGTTTTATGTACCCGGTAATATTACGATTGCCATTGCAGGGGATATTGATCCGGATAAGATGAAGAGGCTTGCCAATCAGTATTTCGGTGATATGCCGGCAGGCGAACCCGTGCCGAAATTGAATACGAAGGAGCCGGGTCAAAGAGGGGAGCGTCGTTTTATTATTGAGGAAGAGAGTCAGCCCTTCCTTTTAACAGGATATCATACAGTTGACCAGATGCATGAAGATGCAGCACCTCTCCAGCTGCTGGGGTCTATTATATCCCAGGGCAGAACCTCCATCTTATACAAGAAGCTTGTGGAAGATGAAAAACTCGCTCTCGCTGTACAGGCTTTTAACGGGTTTCCTGGCACAAAATATCAAAGTATGTTTTTGACATTTGCAGTTCCCAACCAGGGTGTTGCAATTGAAGATGTAGAGGATGCAATACTTGAAGAGATTGAAGCTGTTAAGAACGGTTCTATTACGCAAGAGGAACTTGACCGTGCCATTACAAATGCCAGGGCAAATTTGGTTCGCGGACTGGCTTCCAACAACGGACTGGCGCTTCGATTTGCACAAACACATGCGCAACAGGGAAACTGGAGAAAAGTATTTACATCCATAGAAGAGCTGCAATCTGTAACTCTTGATGATTTGCAGCGTGTGGCAAATGAATATCTTACCCAACAGAATCGTACCGTCGGTATGATTGTGAATAAACAAGCTCAAAAAGACGTGGCTGACGCCCGGGAAAACCAATAAGCAGAGACCTATGAAAAGATTATTAACAACATTTTTGATTTTACTGATAGCAGGCCTGCAGGCCGCTGATGCACAAAAGAGATGGGACGAGATCGATTATCCGGAAATAAATGACTTCGACCGTCCCGATGTAGAAGTCTATACACTCGATAACGGAATTACATTTTACCTTGTGGAGGACAATGAACTTCCCCTCATTAATGTAAGTGCCCGTGTTCGTACCGGCGCTGTAATGGAACCTGATGATAAAGTCGGACTTGCTTCGATGACAGGCACTGTAATGCGAAGCGGGGGGTCAGAAAAATACCCGGCCGATGAACTGAATGTGTTACTGGAAAATAAAGCTGCAAGAATGGAAACCGGTATTGGCTTTACAAGCGGAACAGCCAATATGAATGTTCTGAAAGAAGATTTTGACGAACTTTTGCCTGTTTTTATAGACCTTCTTCAAAACCCGCTTTTTCCGGAAGACAAAATTGAGCTTGCCAAAACTCAGACTAAAAGTGGTATATCCCGAAGAAATGATGACCAGGGCAGCATAGCCAATCGCGAGTTCGAACGAATAATTTACGGCTCCGAATCTGTGTATGGCAGACTGACGGAGTATGAGACAGTTGACAATATTACCCGTGAAGATCTTGTGCAATTTCATGAGGATGCTTTTAAAGGAAATAACATGATGATTGGCGTAATCGGTGATTTCGATATGAGGGATGTGAAAAGGAAACTTCGGGATGCTTTCGGTTCTGTTCCGGCAGGTGAAGAAAACAATCTCCTGTTCCCGGATGTTAATTACGACTTTAAACAGACAGTCAATTTCATCAATAAGTCTGATGTGAATCAAAGTTATGTGCTGTTAGGGCATATCGGCGGTATGCGCAGCAACCCGGATTATGCCAGGCTGCAGGTGATGAACCAGGTGCTTAGCGGAGGATTTTCCGGCCGTCTGTTCCAGGTAGTGAGAAGCGATATGGGCCTTGCGTATGACGTTTTCGGATCATACAGGAGCGGCAATTTTTACCCGGGGACATTTACAGCCGGTGTTATGACACAGAGTGAAACAACTGCCGAAGCTATAGATGCCATTATTGAGCAGGTTGAACGTCTGCAAAATGAACCGATTTCGGAAGAAGAGCTGCAGGAGACAAAAGATCAATTTTTGAACTCTATTGTATTTCAGTACGACAGTAAATCGAAAGTATTGAATCAAAGATTATCAAATGAATACGCGGGCCTGCCGAAAGACAGCTTTGATAAACTTGTTGAAGAGATCAAAAGTGTTACTATTTCTGATGTTCAGCGTGTGGCAAATGAATATTTGCGCCCTGAAAATTTGCAGATACTTGTTGTTGGCAATGAGTCTGAAATAGGAGATCAGCTTGATAAGTTTGGAAACGTGAATGAAATTGATATTACAATCCCTGAGCCGGGCAGTGATGAAAGTGAAGAGTCCGTTGCAGGTGATGCTGCAAAGGGCAAAGAGTGGCTTGGTAAAATGGCAAATGCCGTGCTTCCTTCACTAACACTTGATGGCAACCTGGTAGTGGAAAGTGAAAACATTATTAATGCACCCCAGGGTGAAATGTCACTGGATTCCAGGGAAGAACTTAATTTTGAAGAGAATGAGTTTATAGCTGAAGTGAATGCGCCATTTGGGAAAATTGTAACTGAAATTTCGAACGGAAATGGTGTGATGAAGATGGGTGGTCAGGAAAGAGCGATGCCTCCTGCACAAATGGAACAGACGTTAGGCCAATATTCTCGCAATTTTATAAATATAGCTCTGAACCTGGAAGAGACATCTGCAGAATATATGGGTATGGAAATGGTTGAATCGGTTGAGTATGTGCATCTGAAAATTAAATCGGATCCCGAATTTGATCTGTTTCTAAATCCTGAAACTTCACTTCCTGCAATGATTCAATTCAGCCAGTTTAATCCGCAACAAGGAGCCAGACAGAATGTTGAAGTTCGCTACAGCGACTGGAAGATGAGCGATGGTGTAAACTACGCATATGAAACCATTAACTATGCGGATGGAGAGCAGGTGGCTAAGACCAATGTAAAGTCCCATTCGGTGGAATAGCAATCACTATTTTGCAGTAAATCACCTGCAACACAGTTATATAAAGTTATTTTAGAGCCTTCATTTCTCAATTTTTTATTTGTGAAGTGAGGGCTTTTCTTTTTAAACTCTGTCAGGTGAGACACCCGGTTTATCATAATAGAACATACAGTTGAAACAGTTATGCCACTTTCGAAAAAACCATACAGAAGCGAATACGGAGATTTTTACGCAGAATATGTGAACGAGTTACCGGATCATTCTCTTTTACAAATTTTGCCATATCAAAACCGGCAGTTTTTGGATTTGTTATCTGACTTTAGTGATCAGAGTTCACAGAGGAGATACGAACCTGGAAAGTGGTCAGTGAAGGAAGTATTGGGCCACCTGGCTGATACCGAGTTAATATTTCAGTACAGGGCGCTGAGCCTTGCCCGCGGTGAGCAGAAACCACTTCCCGGCTATGATCATGATCACTATGTGTTAAATGCCAATTTTGATGATATGCCGCTCAATCAATTGCTGGAACGTATCAGGCTAACGAGGGAAATTACCATCTCCCTGTTTCATAGCTTTAACGATGTTCAGTTAATGCGGTCAGGAGTCGTTAATGATAATCCTTTTACAGTCAGAGCCATAGGATTTGTGATTGCCGGCCATGAGTTTCATCATATGAAAATGATCAGGCAAAAATACCTGCCGTTAATGTAACGCATATTTTTTATGGTTCATCCGACTCGCCATGCGAAGTAGTTTGTCGGCAATTTTTTCAACAGCGGCAATTTCTTCGAGGTGAATAACGGGATTATTACACAACCACGCGCGAAGCTTTTTTTCAAGAGCATTCCCCCAGTCATGCGCAACACAGATCCCAATTTTTTCAAGTGCGGCAGCATTACAGAGTTGCTCGTACTGGTTTTTAATTGGTATTACAAAAAGCTTTTTGCCCAGGTACATTGCTTCTGCACAGGTTTCGAAACCGGCACTGGTTACTACACCGGTACAATTCTCAAGACTTTTCAGAAATGATTCATTGCCGGGAGGGTGCACCGTGATGTTGTTCCGTGTATACGATTCTGTGCAAAAAGGAGAGAATATCTCCCATTTAATAGTACTGAATCGAAGAAACAGGGAGGCAAGCGTTTCATGATCAAATGCCGGAAGATAAACAGTGATATGATCATCATCTTTGGGATTCAGATTTTTTACCTGGGAGCGTATTACGGGCGGCTCGATAAAAGAATCATATCGCTTAAAATGAAAACCAACCGGTTTTGTACAAGGCGCAAAATTCTTCATGATCTGTTCAGATACAACAGATGTTTTATATGGTCTGGGGCAATTGTCTGATAAAAAGGCCGACTGATGGCTCAGTCCCACACATGAAACTTTTGAAGCCACTGAAGCCCAGCTTGTAATGGGTTCATAATCTGAGATAATCAGATCGTATTTTCCTGTATCCAGTTCCTGAATATCTCTTAGCAGTTTTACAGGGTGCAGGCTTCGGGCGGTTTCCAAAACAGAAACACCGCCCCGGTTGTCGTATTGAAAACTTATCCCTCTTTTTTTAATTACCGTAAAACCGTCCAGGTTCAGTTTGCAGTTGTATCCGCTCAGAAGAATATCAACATTTGCTCTGTTCGCCAGGTGTGGAAGAATTTCCCTGGCGCGACTGATATGCCCGTGTCCGGTTCCCTGTATCCCGTATAGAAGTTTCATTCGATAATTTCCCTTTCGTGTGTTTTTTTTCGGTTTATCTTTTTTTGAATGATCTCCTGTTTTCCAAACCGGGATTCTTCGTAACGGAACATCGACCACTCCAGCCCGTCATATTCGAGAGCTGTGAGGTTTTCAACCCAGTCGCCTGAATTCATATAGATAACCGAGCCGTAATCATTTTCATAGCCTCTTATTTTTGGCTGATGAATATGTCCGCATATTACATAGTCATAGCCCTGGTCGATCGCAAGCTCCATAGCTGTGGTTTCAAAGTCTTCAATGAACCTGACAGCCTTTTTCACACTCTCCTTGATCTTTTTTGAAAGAGAAAGTTTACCCTGTCCAAATTTTGTCAGAAGTGAATTGATGGCCCGATTCAGAAGTATTAACAAGTCATATCCTTTCCCGCCGATTTTTGCAATCCATTTACTGTGTTTCATAGTGATATCAAAAACATCACCATGAAAGATCCACACTTTTTCACCATTCAGTTCAAGTACCAGTTTATCGCGAACAAAGAGGGGTCCAAGCTGCAAGCTTGAAACTTTTCTGAGAACTTCATCGTGATTTCCGGTTAGGTAGTAGATGTCGGTTCCATTTGTCATCATGGTCAGCATCGTCCGCATTACCAGCATATGGGATTCGGGCCAGTAGTATTTGCGAAAGTTCCAGATATCAACAAAATCGCCGTTCAGTATAAGTTTCTTCGGTTCTATAGTGTTGAGATATTGAACCAGTTCAAGGGCGTGGCATCCAACAGTGCCAAGATGCACATCAGAAAGAACCACTACATCAAGAGATCGTTTAGCCATAATAAAGATGATTTTATTTATAATAAAATCAATCAACGTTACGGCAGGATAGTTATATCATTATCAGAAGATCAAATAATTGTTAACTTATTGTTATGCAGTAAGCTATAGTGACCCGGCGTTGTATTTTGCTGCACGTTCACTATTACTCATAAAGGGCAAATCTGAGCAGCTCGATAAATTGACAGCTGGATTTTTTAAAATTCATCCCTCAATACTGGAATGTGACTCCCTGAATCTTATACCTTACAATAATATCAATGAATAAAATAAAATTGACATGACCGACAATTCAAAGAAAAAAATCGTACACGTTCACCTGGGTGATGAAAATTATAAAACTGTACTCAATGCAGGCGATCATGAA
>CAYVBJ010000090.1:0-9289 GCA_964449075.1 uncultured Balneolaceae bacterium | reverse complement strand
GAGCTTTAGGAAAATTGGTCGCCTCGCCGGTTAGCCGCCAAACCGTTATAGGGCTAAACTAGTATCTAAGACTTGAGAAAAATCCTTCAGCGTAAGCTGATGTTCATACTTTGGAATTATCTCGGATTTATTCATTTTGTCCTCAGTATTTAAAGAATAAAATTAGTAAAACTTGCGTATGAAGCGAGGATAACCTCAACAGCGTTGGTGATATGCCATTGTTGTAGTGCATTTATCAACAAAAAATTAATTAAATATGAAATGGTTATTCCTACTATTAATCTTCTTATTAGTCAGTTGTTCTCAGCAAGACAGTCAATTGACAGCAGAAGAAATTGCACAAATCAAAAAAAACATTATTGAATCATCGGAAGCGCATGCCCAGGCAATTGAAAATCTGGACTATGAGGAATCCATGAAATATTATGGTGGAGTTGAAGATTTTGTGATATTCGGTGACGGTTATTATTGGGGAGATTATAAGACTGGAGAAGCAATTTGGAAGGACTTTCTTAATCCCAAAATCTGGAAGGGAAAATTTAAATGGGATTTAAGCAATCACAAAATCCATGTGCTTTCCAAAGATGCTGCATCATATCTAGTTGAATTTGATCACGAAAGAATTTCGATCGATGAAGACACTACTAAAGGACATGGTTCTTTTTCATATGGCATGAAAAAAATAGGTGGAAACTGGAAAATTGTAACAGTTCATGTCACTCAGAACTACGCTAGATATGATGAAAACGGGGAACTTAGAAAATGGTGGTTGTATTATTCGCCTGAAAATAGAAATAAGACAGAATAGAAACGATACTTTAAATTATTAATATAAAATATGAAAAAGCAATCAATCATTATTGGAACCCTGTTTTTAGTATTAACTATAGTTTATGGTTCCAATAAAATAACCAGCCCAGTAGAAGTTATGTCAATTGGAGTTATTGTTTCAGATTTAGATGAATCATATAAATTTTATACAGATATTATAGGAATGGAAAAAGAGGACACCTACCATCAGTCCAGTGAATTGTCAACTAAATATGGAGTCAATAGTGGAAAAGAGTTTAATATCATTAATTTAAGAATGGATTGTGATGGTTATTCTTTAAGATTTAAACTTAATAAAACAGAAGGTAACTTACCCGAGATTCCATTCAACAATGAAAATGAGTATTATGGTTTTGAAAAAATAGGTACTAGTTATTTCTCCATTGATGTTAATGATGTTGAGTCGTACAAAGAAAGATTGGATCAGAATAATATTAAATATAAGTATTTAGTTATTCCGGAATGGAATAATTACAAAGTGATTCTAGTTCATGATCCGGATGGGGTGCTTCTGGAAATAAGAGGCTATTAGAGAGCCTAATAATGAAAAACGCACTACAACAAAACCTAAGCTGCATTAAAACGCAATTTAGCCAAACCGTTAAACAATCTCCAATCCTATCATAAAACGCCCTATAACAAGCATTTCCTGCGGACGTGCAAGCTTTTTTTGCTCGACTTCAGAATTGATTGCCACGCCGCAGAAATGCCGCGCCGTTAACCACCTGATACACTTTTCATCAATACTTATGAAATTTCCGCTTCGTTGAGTAAATTACTGTCGTTAAGAAATTCATTTTACCATGATTACAAAAGAAAAAGTTAAAAAAGAAATTGACCGGCTTTCCGAGACGGATCTGGAAAAAGTGTACCTTTACCTCTCCTCTTTAAACAAGACGAAGAAGACCCGGCCAAATATTCGTTCTTTAAAACTGAATGGAAAACTGGACGAACAGGATCTTCGAGCTGTAGCATATAAGTAAAATTCTCATTGACACCAATATTCTTGTTTATGGAATTGACCAGGATTCGGCATTTTTCAAGAGAGCCAGAACGAAATTGGAGCAAGAGAAAAATCAACTCGTCACCACTTCTAAAAATCTGATCGAATTCCTTGCCGTCACAACCAAGTCATCAGGATATAATCTTAACAATGACACGGCTTTGGAAATAGTCGAAGAGATCATAACGGGTATCGAAATTGTTTATCCAACACAGGAGTCAATGGCCATCTTTCTCGACTTATTGAACCGGTATCAACCTAAAGGACTGAAAATTCACGATTTTGAGATCATCAGTATCGGCTTGGCGAATGGCATACATGAGGTGGCTACATTTAATACGAGGGATTTCGAATCTGTTAAAGAGATATCCCTCTTGCAAGTATAGCCCCGATGGTTAACAAGCGCTTCAATGCGGACTTGGCCGCTCATCGCCCGAATTGAAAATTTTAGAGTTGCACAAAATCCATCTTTTTATCACTTTAGTAGCTAAAAATGGACATGCCGCTTACACACAGGACCGTTATTTTCCCTTCTCTCTTACCACAAAAATAGAAGCCTCAAAACACAAATAGATCAGCCGGAAACGTTTGAATTTTTGGAGGTTTTCTTGATTTGATTCAAAGCAGCTTGTCCTCTCTTTTTATATCGTTCCAACAACTCCTTTTGAGACAATTCTTTGGTCTCCTCGTAATTTTCATCACGAATCGACCGAAACGTCTTAACTGTGTCAAATTTTTTATTCTTCATAATTGGTCACCTCACGCGATGAATAAATATCGATTTATATACTGTTGTGACAAATCAAGGGCAGGTTCAGTTATTTCCAAAATTTCGGGTTCGTAATCCAGTAAAACCGTTAACGTGTCCTGAACGGGCTTCGGGGTTTTATTTATTTCATCAAACGTTAGCTGTGATAAACCAGGTAAATAATATTTCAATTTGAAATCCTTCATCAGACTGTTCGACCAAGTGGAGAATTCTATATCATGGCATCCGCCTATTACAGATGTATCCAGATATATTCTTTGTAATTTCATAACGTTTACAGGTTTGTTTATCGAAAAATAGGTAAAATAACATCTTTAAAAAGGATTTGGCCGTTCATTGCTGATATCAAATATCTTCAGGGTTGAGTTAAATATAGACTTTTATCACATTATTAGATTGTAATAGCCAAACCGGTTAAACGCCAAACCGTTATGTGTCGGTAACCTCTTTATTGCTTCAGGCAATTTTCACTTCTCCAATTAGATATATTTGTAGATTCTAGACAGACTAGATGAAAAAGGAGGTGTTTATGATCACAAAATCAAAAAAATGGCAATTACAGGAAGCGAAAAACAAATTTAGCGAAGTCGTCCGTAAGGCATCAGAAGAGGGCCCTCAAACGGTCACTAAGCACGGTAAAGACAGCGTAGTAGTACTCTCGGCAGAAGATTATCGGAAATTAGAACATCCGAAGACATCTTTGGTTGAATTTTTTCAAAAATCTCCTCTTTCAAAAGTTGAGATTGATCTAAAGCGAGATAAGTCACCAGCCCGTAGCATTGAACTATGAGCTATTTGATTGATACCTGCTGTATTTCAGAATTGGTTAAAAATAAACCAAATCAAAATGTTGTGAAGTGGTTTGCCGATCGGGACGAACTCTCCATATATTTAAGCGTCATTACGTTTGGCGAATTGAGAAAAGGAATTGAAAAATTACCCGATTCGAAAAAGAAAAAAGAGCTAAATCGATGGGTAAAAGAAGATTTAAACCAGCGATTTAAAAACCGTGTCCTCAATATTACAATTGAAGAAGTGAATAAATGTGGTGAGATTTTAGCTGCAGCAGAAAAAAGTGAGAAACCTCTTCCGGCAATTGATTCACTTATTGCCGCTACAGCCCAAGTTCATGATTTATCAGTTGTTACAAGAAATACGCAGGACATGGAAGGTTCAGGGGTTGAAGTGATTAATCCCTGGACATATGAACCAAACACATAACCAGTGTTTCCCCGAAGGAGTCGGGGCAGGCTCTGCTGACCGGTTTTGGTTACTTGCTCAACTTTTGAGTTTAAAGCCCGGCCGCAGAAACACCAAACCGTTATTTGACTATATTCCGAGTAAGAGTATGTCTATAAAACAAAAATTATGGTTGATCCAGTTCTGTTTACAATACACAATGCAGAAGAAGCTTTCTTTATGCGCTACAGGATCACCTCAATAACAGATAATGCACTCTCTTATCTCAAGGAATATATATCCACATTGACGTATGAACAGTTTTTAGTAGCCTTGGTAGTTGTTACCGTATTCCCTTACCTGATCGCCGCTTTCGGTAACATCGGTGAAAAGGGCAGTACTGCACAGTATCTCTTACTATTGCTTCAAGCAACTATTTTCCTCAATGTTTTTTCTCATATCAGTCTGAGTTTATCTTACCAAACCTATTTTCCCGGGTTTGGTACTGCTTTAGCTATAAATCTTCCATTTTCATTTTATCTGCTAAAGGTGGGTAGAGCTGGTAAATGGATTTCAAAGTGGTCATTAATATCAATGTTTCCATTAGTATTCTTACTACACGGCCCTATCTTATGGGGCCTTGTTCATATTTCAGGGGTGGTTACAAATTAATCTCTTATTTAAAGTTCCTCTCGTTTATTTCTTTCCAACTTGTAATCAATTCTATAGCCATTATAAAACTTAGAAACAGTATACACCTCAACCGCCGGGGCGTTATAGGACTATCCCAATATCAAAAAATTGAATAGTCTACTTACAGCTTCAAATTATCAATTATCGTAAGCTGATGCTCATACTTTGAGATTAACTCGGATTTCTTCATTTTATCCTCAGATAAGCATACCGTGAATAAAACTTGCGTACGAAACAAGGATAACCTCAACAGCGTTGGCTATATGCCAATGTTGGCATTCCACAATATCGTATTCATGGGTGATGGTCGGGTGCTGACTTCCATATGGCTGATATTTTGCTCCTTGAGCGCCTGCTCAACCTGGGAAGTGGCAGCGAATTTCAGTACCAACGGAATCATCAAATATCCCGAACTGAAGGAGAGTCATAAGGTATTGTAGAATGCCCTTTTGGTATCGGTTCATTTTCGGGTCATGGCAAGAATCAAAAATAACAGAAATGGAAGTGTGTAAAGTGGGGAGAAAGTAAATCCAGATCAGGGATGGTGCCGGCGATGGCTCCATATAACATCGCTATTCCGCCAACCCTTTTTCAAACGCCACTACGCCAACAGCGGCTCCTAAAACAATCCGAGTGCATCAATCCATGTGGTTGAAGGTAGTGAACGGGGGTTTAGAAGTCAAAGGATGGTACATATCATTCGCCAGACAGCTTTTAGAGTTTAATAAACTTGCTATGATTTTTCATTTCTAACAGTTAATTTAAATTCCAATTTTCGACTAAAATCACCCTATGGCTCCATCGCTGCAATTTACGTACACAGCTTGTGGAATTTTCTTACTCACCGGTCTGATCACCGGCGCTTGGAAGTACTACCACATCCACTCATCGAAGGAAGCACAAGCGCCTGTCTATGTGGATATCGCGCATCGAGCTTCGCTGATGTATAGTTTTGCTACACTGGTTCTGGCCAAATTTGTTGAACTAAGTCCCTATTCCGAGACGGTAACTTTCTGGTCGGCAGCAGCGCCCATCGTGTTTTTTGCTCTGGCGATTTCAACGTATGTGATTCATGGAGTTTTGAAAGACACCGATAATCAGATGAAAAAGCCCCACAAACTGGGATCATTCACGCTTCCAATTTGGGTGATTATTACCTTTATGGTTGCGCTGATCATAGCTGAGATCGGAGGATTTGCAATTTTGTTTGTGGGATTTTTGAGTACGCTTTAGATTACCGTATTTCGGTTTTTCGGTAGCGTGAATTCGACCGCCAGACCGCCGCACAAACAGCCAACACATCCATCCCTCCCGGGAAGTAAATAACAAGACTTCAACCATGTTAGGTTAAGGCTGAAACCTTTGAGGTAAGCTCTTCGGCGGCGATGGGTTTGACTATAAAGTCATTCATTTCCGTAGCCGACACTTCATCCCTTGTGTCATCAAGGGCTTCTGCTGTCAAAGCGATTATGGGAAGATCTTCTGCGATGAGAACGGATTTGCCTTCCAAACTTTGAGATGTATCGGCCATTGAAGTTGTCGTATCAGTACGGTTATTATCTGTATGAAAGTGCAGTGTAAAGGCAAAGACTCTGCCATCAATTTCGCTTTTGGGTATTCCCATTAAAAAACCGGCCCAGATTCGCCGGGTTGTTGGCCAGCTTTTACTCACTCAGTACTTTTCCATTGTATCTAATAAACTACCGGCCAATCAACAGGAGAAAGCCAGAACGACTGGTCTTATTTTAGCACTTGTTTTTCGGATTGTTATGCTTCTGAGTATTAGCTGGATCATCGGGTTCATTGAACCACTATTTTCTCTATTTGCCTATGATATTAGTATCATAGACATCATTTTTTTTGCAGGTGGCATCTTTCTCATGTTCAAAAGTACGGTAGAAATTCACCATAAAATGGAGGGACAACATGATGAAAAAGGGAAGAAACAGTTTTTAACCTTCGGACAGGTTTTTTCCAGATCGTCGCTCTTGATATTATCTTTTCTTTCGACAGTATTCTAACTGCAATCGGTCTGACTGAAGTGGTATTACTGATGATTATTGCCATTACCATCTCTATTGGGGTGATGATTGTGTTTGCCAAGACAATAAGCGAATTTATTAAAAAACACCCAACCCTGGAAATACTTTAGCTCTCCTTTCTTATCCTTATCGGCTTAATGCTAATGATTGAAGCATTTGATGTGCACGTACCTAAAGGGTATATCTACTTTGCAGTATTCTTCTCACTGTTAGTGGAAATCATAAATGTGAAAGTTCGAAAGAAAAGGGTTGCTGCTGAGCCGGTGAAATTGATAAAACAGTTTGAAGATGGGACGGTCAAATCGAACGGTGAGCGATAGTCCATAGAGTATAATCAGTCTGATAATGGTCAGAATGCCACATTATAACCCGCTCAATAAGCGGACGTACCTCGCCCTTCCCTGCCGGTTTTGAGCTGGTCAATTTATGTAATACATTTTGTATTTAAATCACTTTGGCCGGCACGCAGCTTATGCGCCAAACCGTTAGGCAACTCTTTCATCTTATTCTGTAACCTTCTGCATCCACTTGCGTATAGATCTGAGAACATCAACCGGGAATTTGATTTATCCTTTATGAAATATTTCACAAAACCTCTCTTTTTTACAGGATTTTTTATTTTAACGATACTTCCAATCACATTAAAGGCTCAACTTGGCAACGTGAACCAAGATGCTGAAGAAAAACCAAAGCTCGTCGTATTGGGCACCTACCATATGGCAACCACAACCAGCAATGTCATTAATAAAGATGTTGATGATGTAACTACTCCTGAAAGACAAAGAGAGATGCTTGAACTGATGGGAAAACTAAGAAAGTTCAATCCTACCAAAATAGCCCTGGAGTGTGACTATGAAGTCAACGATAAAGCTCAGAAACAATACCATGATTACCTGGCAGGAGACTTTAAACTGACCAGAAATGAAGTTCATCAAATTGGATTTCGGCTGGGAAAAGAATTAAACCATAAAAAAATATACTGCATTGACTGGGGTATTTTCCCGGATGATCCACTATACAATTATATAACCTATTCAAAGCAACATCCGGAGTTGAATGAATATCTCAATGAATTATACAAGGATAATGAAGAGAAATCCCTGAGGTCAGCTGAAAAGATAGCCTCCAAATCTATAATTGATAATTTGATTGACGAAAACCAGCCCGATAATATTGATATAGATCATCAAGGATATTTTACTCTTCTACGTATAGCTAAAGACGATGAATATGTCGGTGCCAACTATATGGCTTGGTGGTACGGCCGAAATCTAAAGATTTTAACGAATATTATTCGATTCACTGAATCTCCGAATGACCGTATTCTGGTAGTATATGGCGCAGGTCATAATAAACTACTGAATCAGTTAGCCAGGGAATCCGCTTTCTATGATGTTGAAAGCCCATTAAAATATCTTAGAGATTAAAAAAGTTATCCGCTTTCTGTTATTGAAAACTCCACTGATAGCTGCCTCTCAAAGTAAATCAACCTTACGGCTAAGCATCAGGATGCCAAATTCAAACAAAATGCTCCGCCGCTTGTTTGCCAGATCGTTTACCTCACTCTGAAATAACTTTCTGAGAAACTGATTTAAAATGGTTAAAGAAATTCGGTATCACTTTTAACGGATAGCTTGAGTTGGTGTTAATGAGAATGCAGATTCCCAGCCCATCTTCAGGAGCAAAAGCGATCTCGCTTCGGTAACCGTTTACATATCCGCCGTGGTATACGATTTTTTGTCCTTGATTTTCAAGTACTCTCCACCCCATTCCATAAGACGATATGTTTACTCCATCCCAATATCTGCTGAATCTTCGATTATTGATTGTAATTAACGGATCATAAATTTCTTCAAGCGTTTTGTCAGAAATTACATCAGAATGATGTCCTGTTAACAAAAGCAGCCACTTACCCATATCTGAAGCAGAAGCATTTATCCCGCCGGATGAGACCGCGTTGTAGTATTTCCTGGAAATCGAGATGGGAATGCGGCCCCGTGAACGGGAGTAATACACATGAGGCAACGCTTTGTTCCCGGAATACATTATGCTGTCATAACTTGATGATGAGTAGTCCATAGCTAACGGTTTGAACAGTTTTTCATTCAGAAGTGTGCTAAAGTCGGTGTCAGTTTGGACTTCCAACACTTTTTCTATCGCTGAATATGCCGCATTCTGATAGGCAAGTTGTTCACCTTCTTTTGCAATCAAAGGAACCTGTGCCAACCGGGAGATAATGAGATCCAGTGAGAGTCCGTCTTCCACCAAATTCGTATATGAATGACGTGGCAATCCTGATGTATGAGATAATAAATGCTTTATCTGAACCCGGTCGGTTTGTCCCTTATCAATCAGCTCAAATTCCTCCAAATAATGGGATACGGGAATTTCCCAGTTTAGAACCCCCTCTTCTACTAATACTCCGGCCAGAACTGAAGCAAAGCCTTTAGATACACTGCCTAATCTGAAAATGGTATGTTCATCTACTTCTTCAGTCTTACCTCTCTCTTTTACGCCAAACCCTTTTTGAAATACAACCCGGCCATCTTTCACTATAGTAACCGCTCCGCCGGGGATTCTTTCGTCCTTTAGCCCTTCTTCAAAATCCTTTTCAAATTTTTCCAGGTACGTGGCCAAAGCTTCACCTATCACCCACTCTTCAGGTTCAGATTCTGATTTAACAACAGGCGGCTCCGAATTGATTCCAATAAAGGCCAGGTAGGATCCGAAAACAACAACCAGTAAAAGAATTACAGAGAAAATCCGGATCAG
>CAYVBJ010000089.1:0-9399 GCA_964449075.1 uncultured Balneolaceae bacterium | reverse complement strand
GCATGAGCCGCACAGGTATTCCGCAGGCCTTTGAACAGGCAATTGAAGCCGAACTTCGGTTTGAGCCTTTTACGCTCGAAGAAGCAGAGTTGATGAGATGCACAGTATCATTTCCGATTAATCTGGATTGAGAGTCCCTTAGGGGGAATTGATTGCTAAAACGATAAATGGAATTGAAAGTTTGGTAATCGATCCATCGATGGATCCAGTCTTTGGTATATGAGATCCCACCACTGCATGTCTTAACCCGCATTTCTCACCAAGAAATTTTTTCCCCAGCAAGGCGAAGGTAAAATGGGTTCTTATCCGGATACTAATGCGCCGCGCATTCTCTCAAAACGCAGTTTTCGTCCCGACCGAATCTGCCGGTGTTTTTCCGGTGGGTGAGTGGAGGGACTGTGTCTGTCTCCTGACTGATCCCCCTGATGTATGATAGTGGTTAGAGATAGCCTACAAAAAGGAGATTCCTCCACTTCGATCCGACAGAAAAACACTGTCTGATCTTCGGTCGTAATAACAGCTTTCGCTACTTTAGATGGGCGGCGTATGAAGCCCATTGCTGTGCTGGGTTAGGCGTTACGCCGCCTCTGTTATGCATGAATGGTTACCCTCCTTTTTGTTTACGGGTTGTAAATTTGATGAACAAGTCCTCCCAATTTGGATTCTGTTGTTCAATCAGCCATTCTTTTTTCTTTCGATTCCAGCGTTTGATTTGTTTTTCCCTGGCAATGGCATCAGTAAACTCGGTAAACTCTTCCAAATACACCAGCTTGTTTATATTGTATCGCTTTGTAAAACCGGATTTCATCTTTTCTATATGTTGCCGGATACGCAGCAATCCCCAGCCAGTCATGCCGGTATATAGCATACTGTGCCAGCGGTTCGTCATGATATATACATGATAAAGATATTTTGGTTTGCTCATACAGGTATGAACCCCAAAAAAGCCATTTCTTACAGTTAAAAGATTATTTTTTTAACAATTATCACATATAAAACGCGGCGCGGGAAAAGTCTTGTTTTGGCTGGAACTGGTGCGCCGCGCATTCTCTCAAAACGCAGTTGTCATCTCGACCGAACCTTCCGGTGTTTTTCCGGATGGTGAGTGGAGAGACCTCCCTGATGTATGATAGTGGTTTATTGTAGCCATTTAGAAGGAGATTTCGCTAACGCGTTCAAAAAATGAGCTCCGTTACGCCCCGGTTCAATACGGATGCTCAAATCAATATTTGCCAGCCGGATTAAGACCTGATCTGATAGATATGTTTTTTCCCGTTTTTTTCAAGATAACGAACCAGTCCGCGGTTGATTTTTTTAACCAGTGAAGGGCCCTCATATACAAGACCGGTATAAATTTGCAGCAAATCAGCACCGGCCTTCAGTTTTTCAATTGCATCATTGATACCAAAGATTCCGCCGACTCCAATAATGGGCTTTTCCCTTTTTGTCTGTTCCGAAATAAGCTGAATGATTTCGGTGCTGCGATCTGAGATAGCCTTACCGCTTAAACCGCCTTTTCCAATTCTCTTAATAGTTTTTGATGAGGTTGTTAGATCTTCTCGTCTTGCGGATGTATTTGTGGCAACATAACCGCTGATTGCAGAAGCCCTGCAAACATCCAGAAGTTCTGAAAGCTGCTGGTTATCCAGGTCAACAGATAATTTTACAAGTACGGGCGGTTCACTTGCGTCTTTCCCGATATTAAGATGGCTTAGTAAACTTTCGAGAGATCGGGGATCTTCAAATGTTTTCCCTTCGGTGGTATTTGGACAGGAGATGTTCAGTGTGATGTAACTGGCTACTTTTTGTGCCAGCCGGTAGCTATCCAGGTAATCGTCGAGTGCGGCAGTGCCGGTGATCTCAGGATTATGAGTTTTGGCGATATTTACACCCACAGGAATCGACGACTTGCATTTGGCTAAACGCTTTACAACCGTTGCAGCACCGTCATTGTTCAGCCCCATTCTGTTTATGATAGAAGAGTCGGCAGGCAGCCGGAAACTTCTTGGCTTGGGATTGCCTGTGGATGCGTTTGCCGTGATACTGCCAACTTCCGTAAAACCGAAACCGAGATGTTCCATCAAATGGACAAGCGTGCCATTTTTATCAAAACCGGCTGCAAGGCCGACAGGATTTTTGAAATCCAGACCCCAGACATCCTGTTTCAGAGAGGGATGCTGGAAGTTATAAACAGAATCCAGAACGCGAAGCAGCGGATCATTTTTTGATATGGTTGATCCGTATTTTACAGTCAGCTCATGAATTTTATCCGACGGAAAACGAAAAAGGACCGGCCTTGTTAAAATCTTATAAAGTGTTTCCATTTAGGATAAATGTAACGAGGTTCGGCGACAGAATAAAATTCTTTTACAGATTGTGTGTTAAAACGTTTGTGAATTTGGGGCAGGCCCCCAGGAAGAGCTGCAGCAGAGAGATTGCTGGGAAGCCTGACCGTTCGCTCATTTTTCGAAAGGTTAACAGTGTGCTTTGAAATGGGGCTAAAGCCCCTTTGGTGGCAAAATTCTAGTTCCGTCAGTTAAAACTGACGGCAATGCATGAAGCTTCGTGAACCTTTTGGGATAAACAGCCGGGTTTTGCTGCGAGGACACAAAGCAACACGAAGAACCCGTACTGTAAATATTTAAATTAAACTAAATAATTTCGAGGATATGTGATTGCGAATGCAGTTGTGCCAGTGCCGAACTCAGGTGAATCCGTCCTGCAAGGACGACCTGTTTATATAATATTTTAAAAACAAAGAAGTCTTAAAAATTTCACTATTTTTGATTCATGAATCTCAGATACCACGAGAATATTATTGATGAGCTGGTTTTTTCTCAAAGATCAAAAAAACATACAACCGGAAATAATTTTATTCTGCTGGAATCTCAGGATAGTACTCATCCTGCCGGACGTAAATCCTATTTTGCGGCAGATCCCGGATATGAGTTTTATTCTTACAATACCAATATTGAAATCAGAACGCCTGAAAATCTGATCAGAAAATCAGGTAATCCCTGGGATCTTTTTTCCGAGTACAGGGCAGAACAAGCTGGCTGGTGGTTTGGATATTTGGGTTATGATCTGAAAAATCACACAGAGGCACTCATATCTCAGAATAAGGATCATGTGGCAGCACCTGACATCTATATGATGCAGCCACAACTATTGATTGAGATTGACCATGCACTGAATCGTGTAACTGTTCTTTCAGGATCTGACGATCAGTTAGCCGGAAATATAAATTATTCTCATACCGGCTGGACTATCTCCGGTTTGCAACAATCGGTTAACCGGCACCACTATGAATTGATGATCAGGGAGTCTCAGGAAAGGATTGGAGAAGGAGAGTTTTACGAAATTAATTTGTCTCACCAGCTTCACTCCAAATTTGAAGGTGATGGATATGAATTATACCGGGATATGAGAGCGGCGGGCCCTGTTCCGTTCGGTGCGTTTCTACAGATTGACAATATGCAGATTTGTTCACTATCACCCGAACGATTTTTACAAAAAAATGGCTCTCTTTTATGTTCTCAACCTATTAAGGGAACTGCTGCAAGAGATCACAACCGCCGGGAAGATGCTCTGAGACAGAAAGAGTTAAAGAACGAAAAGAATCTTGCGGAAAATCTTATGATTGTTGACCTGGTCAGGCATGATCTTTCCAGGGTTTCCGTTGAAGGTAGTGTTGAAGTGACAAAGTTATTTGAGATTCAAAGTTTCAGGACAGTGCATCAGCTGATTTCAACAGTACAATCCAGGCTGCACGAAGATGCTGACCCGGTTTCAGTGATTCGGGCTTGTTTCCCGATGGGCTCAATGACCGGCGCTCCAAAAATCAGTGTGATGAAAGCAATTGAAGAACTTGAAAACTATAAGCGAGGTATCTATTCCGGTGCCATTGGTTATTTTACCCCGGAAAATGATTTTGATTTTAATGTGGTTATCAGAACAGCAATAATAACAAACAATCAGCTCCATTATTCTGTGGGAGGAGCTATTACCAGTGATTCTGAACCTGCTGAAGAGTGGGAAGAAACGCTGTTAAAAGCAAAAGCTCTGACCACTATATTGAATAGTGAACAACATAGCAGAAACAGATTTTAAAAATATGCATACAGAGATCAAAACAATTGGTGATTTAAAAGAGTCGGGCTGGAAATCAGAATCCGTGAAAGAAGAGATGCGAAGAAACCTGATACAAAAACTTCGCGATGGATCTGAGCTTTTTCCCGGAATACTTGGCTATGAAAAAACTGTTCTTCCGCAGCTCGTAAATGCCATACTTGCCAAACATGATGTGATTTTACTGGGACTTCGCGGACAGGCGAAGACAAAAATTTTACGAATGCTGGTAAATTTTCTGGACGAGTATATCCCGGTAGTTGAGGGATCAGAGATTAATGATGATCCTTTTGCACCCCTTTCACGGTTTGCAAGAGAAAAAATCAAAGAGATGAAAGACGATACACCGGTTTCATGGCTTCATCGTGATCTTCGCTATGGTGAAAAACTTGCTACTCCTGATACAACCGTTGCTGATTTAATCGGTGATCTTGATCCCATTAAGGCTGCATCCGAGCGGCTTTCTCTTGCGAACGAGAGCGTTATTAATTTCGGGCTAATTCCCAGGACCAACAGAGGTATTTTCGTTATAAATGAACTGCCCGATTTACAACCCCGCATCCAGGTAGCACTGCTTAATATTATGCAGGAGCGTGATATTCAAATCAGGGGATTCAATGTGCGGATTCCGGTTGACGTTGCAATGGCGTATTCTGCCAATCCGGAGGATTACACAAATCGCGGAAGTATCATCACACCGCTCAAAGACAGGATCGATGCCCAGATACTGACACATTATCCTAAATCCCTTGAGATCGGTAAAACCATCACATCCCAGGAGGCCTGGCAGCAGCGGAATGGCGATACAGATATACATATTCCGGAAGCTTATCTTGAAATCCTTGAGAATGTTGCCATAGAGGCCCGGAAAAGTGAATATGTGGATCAGAAAAGCGGCGTTTCAACAAGAATGTCAATTACTGCACTCGAACAGGTTTTGTCTTCAGCTGAACGCCGCTGCATGATTACAGGAGATAAGAGCTCTGCGATCCGGATCACAGATATATACCAGATGATACCTGCCATAACAGGCAAAGTTGAACTTGTGTATGAAGGTGAGCAGGAAGGAGCACTGAATGTTGCCAAGCATCTGATTGGCAAGGCAGTATCAAATATTTTTAAAAAGCATTTCCCCGATCCCCAGAAAATTTTAAAAGATGAAGAAGGTCCGTACGAGGATATCATTAACTGGTTTGCCGCCGGTAATACTGTGGAGTTGCCTGATGCGCTCAGTGAGAAAGAGTACAGGAAGAGGCTGAGCAGTGTAGATGGCCTGGAGGCTCTTGTAAAAAAACACGCGAATCCGGATAAGGAGGAGCTATATTTATGGATGGATCTCGTTTTGGAAGGATTGCATCAAAACTCAAAACTTGGAAGGGAAGATCTGGACGATGCCCGGACATATAGTGATATGCTTGGAAGTATGCTGGGTAATATGGATGATTTTGATGAGGATGATATCTGGAATTCTGACAATTGATTGCAATAAGATAACTAAACCCTTATCTTTATAAACTCTGAAAGAAAACACATTATAGAACTATGAAAAAAGGAATTCATCCCGACTACAAAGAAATTACTGTTGTGCTAAGTGACGGCACCGAACTAAAGACCCGAAGTACAATGGATCCGAAAGATGGTATTTATAAAAGCGAGGTTGATTCTAAAAATCACCCATTTTATACAAATAATCAAAGCATGAGCAAGAAAGCGGGTCAAATCGATCGCTTTAATAAAAGATATAAAAAGAAGTAGTACCTCTTTTATAATTCAAGTAATTACATGGATGCAGCTAAAAAAAAGCTGCATCCATTTTTTTTGCCATGGGATGAGATTTGGGCGGGAATCCGGTCAGCCGGCCTGCGGGGTGTGAGCCGTTGGTTTTATTTTTTTTGAGGCCGACAGACCGGTGGGTCTCCGGCTGTCCGCCTTTGGCTTGATAGAGACAAGGGTAAGATATTGCAAGGCGGGCTGTCGGAAGTTGCTGGCAGGTGGTGAGATTTGGGCGGGAATCCGGTCAGCCGGCCTGCGGGATGTGAGTTTTGGGTTTTATTTTCTTTAAGGCCGACAGACCGGTGGGTCTCCGGCTGTCCGCCTTTGGCTTGATAGAGACAAGGGTAAGATATTGGAAGGCGGGCTGTCGGAAGTTGCTGGCGGGGGGTGAGATTTGGGTGAGAATCCGGTCAGCCGGCCAGTGGGATGTGGGCTTTTGGTTTTATTTTCATTAAGGCCGACAGACCGGTGGGTCTCCGGCTGTCCGCCTATGGTTTGATATAGACAAGGGTAAGATATTGCAGGGCGGGCTGTCGGAAGTTGCTGGCAGGGGGTGAGATTTGGGTGGGAATCCGGTCAGCCGGCCTGTGGGATGTGGGCTTTTGGTTTTATTTTCATTAAGGCCGACAGACCGGTAACTTTCTTTTAACAAAAAAAATCGTTCAAAAATGAATATTGATACTTTTACAGTTGGACCGTTTGCAGAAAACAGCTACTTGATTACCAGGAATAAAAAGTCTGTTTTAATTGATCCGGGATTTTCAAATACGAGTGAGTTTCAGTCATTTAAAAAAAAGCTTGGGGAATACGATTCAAAACTGGTTTGCATACTCCTTACACACGCTCATGTTGATCATGTGCTCGGGTTAAACCAGGTGCTCAGCTCTTTTGATGTTCCGGTTTATCTGAACCACAGTGATCTCTATCTGTGGGAAAATTTTGAACAGCAGTCGGCTATGTTTGGTATCAGAACAGGCGGATTCAGTTTTACACCAGAGCCGTTGATGGAGCAGAGTGGTTTTGAAGCTGGTCCGGTTACATGGGAAGTTCTTTACACTCCGGGCCATTCTCCCGATCATGTATCTCTTTATCATAAAAGGGAGAAAATTTTAATAGCTGGAGATACCCTTTTCAAAGAGAGTATTGGCCGAACGGATTTATATAAGGGCGATTTTGACCTTTTGGCTTCATCTATTCGTGAAAAGCTCTATACACTGCCTGAAGATACAGTGGTTTATCCGGGACACGGGCCGGCCACTTCGATAGAACACGAAAAAAATCACAATCCATTTGTGAGATAGGTGAATCTTGCCGGCGGGATTCTGCTGATGTCCAAAATCCATCAATTTAAATCCTTTGTGTTTCATTGCGGTTTCATCCTCTGATAGCTTAGATCTTGCAGGGATGAACCGCCAAGAGCGCGAAGCGGCGCAGAGGGGGATGTGTATTATCAGGTATTTTTCTTTTTTCTGATTTATCTTAGAGAGTTCATGAAACAACTATTTTATACCGCCATTTTTCTGATTTTACCATTGATCCCGCAGGTGGTCTGTTCTCAGGGGTTCAGTTCTTTCAATGGGCGAAATCATCCCTACCTGCAATGGAAAGTTGCTGAAACGGCACATTTCAAAATTATCTATCCTGAACGAATAGCTGGTGTGGAGTCAAAAGCAGCGGCAATTGCTGAACAATCCTACCAGGTATTATCTCTAAACCTGGATGTTTCGTTTGATAAAAAAATACGGGTATATCTCACCGATTCAGACGAGATCAACAACGGTTTTGCAGTTCCGGTTGGAAACGGCCATACAAATATCTGGGTCAATCTGAATGATTATATTGATATCTGGACTGGCAGGGAAAAATGGATGCGAAAGGTTATTGCTCATGAGTTAGCCCATATTTTTCATTTCAAAGCTATTGAATCGAATATGGGGCTGTGGCAGTTTGCTGTTGCTGATCCGCTGCCCCGGTTTTTTACAGAGGGGCTGGCACAGTATCAAACCGAAAAATGGGACTCGCAAAGGGGAGACCGCTGGCTTCGTATGGCTGTTTTCGATGACATGCTGAATTACAATGATGGCAGGTCAATTTACAATACCCGGCTTATGTATGCAGTAGGAAATTCACAGGTTCGATATTTTGCTGAGCAATACGGGGATTCCACACTTGCCACTTTGCTTGATGCCAGGAAACCCTTTTTGAATTTTTGGGAAGTTCACGATTTTCAACGCGCTTTCAGGAAAGCTACCGGTGATTCTTACAATGATTTTGAGGATAAATGGCGCAAACATGTCAATGTTTATTACAACACGCTTGCATCCCAATCGGAAAGAATTGATTCACTCCAGGCAGATGCAGAAACATTGCCCGGAACCTACTTTTTTGACGTAAAATACAGTCCCGGTAATTCCCGGATTGCGGTTTTGTCGGTTCCGTCAGTCAAACGGCCTTTCAGGCAGCTACTTCTTTTGGATAAGAGCGAAAATAGATTCAGCCGGGTTTTGGCCGACGGGAATATAAATGCTGATATCAGCTGGTCGGCGGATGGAAAAAAAATTGCTTACTCACGGCTTGTCCGGAGTGAGAACTCCTCCCTGCTAAACGATATTTTTATTTATGATGTTACAAGGAACCTGGAAATAAGGGTTACTGAGAGCCGCCGAGCAATATCTCCCCTCTTTTCAGCAGGAGGGAGCTCAATCACATACATTGTGAATGAGAGTGGTACAGGAAATATTTTCAGCCGTGATCTGAATACGGGTGAAGAAAAAAGGATCACTGCTTACAGCGGAGATGTACAGTTGCACGGACTTGTGCGCAATGAAACCCGCGGAGAATTGGTTTTTGTCCGGTTTGACGAGGAGGGAAACCGGAACCTGGTTGTGATTGATGAGAGCTCGCTTTCTGAAAGAGTGATTGATGAAGGATTAACCGACAACCGGATGCCGGCTGTAAGCCCGGATGGAGAGAAACTGGCATTTACCTCTTTGCGGGATGAAGTGCCCAATGTGTTCATCTATGATTTCAAAAAGGAGACGTCGGAACGGGTTACAAACCTGTTTGCAGGAGCGGAAGTGTTCCAGTGGATTCCTGAAACCGACTCCCTGCCTGATCGACTCGTAATTAAGGCTAGTGAAACAAAAACAGGAGAATCTGTTTTCCTGGTCGACTCGGAAAGAAGGGCGTCTGGTATCAAAAACGAAATCGTTCCGGAAGCATACTCTGTGTGGCGGAAACAGACGCCAGAGAAAGAGATACCTTCGTCTATTGAAGCGGATGAAAACCTGATTCTGCAGGCATACTCTTATGATTCGTTTAAAAATCTGACTCATGGTGCATCAATTGCATTGCCATACTACGCCGGAGCTGATTATTGGGGGATATTCGGATCAACAAACTGGATAGAACCACTTGGAAAACATCTGGTTTCTGCAACCGGACTGATATCTTTTGGAGAGTTTGACAATTCATATGGAATTCTGAATTATGTAAATA
>CAYVBJ010000088.1:0-9659 GCA_964449075.1 uncultured Balneolaceae bacterium | reverse complement strand
CCTGATTTAACTCTCCGAACTCTTCATAATAGGTGGCTTTCATTTTATCACTCATTACTATCTTTTTTTCAGTTGTATCACTTGGTTTTTCTGTTTCTTCATTTAAAGAGATAAACATATAATGAATCCGCCGCGTTTCTCTTTCGCGCAGATTATCCGGGAAATACTTGATTCCTAGTCAGGAAAAGAGCTCCAAATGATACTCTAAATGCCGTTTTTGAGCTTTTCATGTACTACCGCCCTTAAAGCATGTGAAAATTGTTCATTAAAATTTTTCGGGAGATGGTTTCATTACTATATTTTTATGGTTTTTTTCTTCCATAAGCAGCCCTGATCTTTTTATATTTTTAATTGGCTACTCAAAAATACAGGTTGCCTTTTTGTTTAGTATCTTTTCTATCTTAGATTATCATCTAAGGGAAAATATTTTTTATCTGAACTTATGATTAAGCTTAAAATTCTTGGGCCGGCAGAGTTAAGGTCTGCCGATGGTGAGCTTGAACACTCTTTTCTTGCCGGGCCAAAACGACTTGCTTTACTGGCTTATCTGATTTTGAATCGCCCACGCGGCATGCAGCGAAGAGATCGTATTTTGCCGCTATTATGGCCGGAAAAGGGACAGAAAAGTGCCCGAAATTCCCTCAGTAACCTGCTTTATCACATCCGAAAAAAACTGGGAAGGGATATCCTTATTACAAGGGGAACGGAAGAGCTGGGAATTGATGCATCTAAATTTCAATGTGATGCTCTCAAGTTCGAAAAGCTGATAGAAGAGGGTAAAATGAGGGATGCGATTGAACTGTATCGCGGTGATCTTCTTGAAGGATTGCATGTGTCTGATGCTGCCCCGGATTTTGAACAGTGGATTGAAAGAGAGCGGGATAGATTTCGAAATCATTATGGAAAAGCGCTTGAAACACTCGCTGAAAAAGCTGAAAAAAATGGTGATTTCAGGGAAGCTGTCAATTGGTGGACATTGCGAAGCCAGTTGACACCTTATGATACGCGCGTGGTAAAACGCCTTACGGAAGTAGATGCTGCTTCAGGCAACAAGGCTGAAGCTCTTCGAAAAGCCGGGGAGCACGCAGAACTATTGCAGCAGGAGCTGGACATCGATCACCAGGAGACAATGAATATGCTGACGAGGGATATTGACAAAACTTCATTAAAAATGAAGTATCCGGCAGCGGATAAATATCAATCCATAAAACATCTCGATTTTAAATCTGTAGCCATATTGCCTTTTGAAGAAATTGGCAAACATGAAGATACGTCTAATTTTGCGAGCGGCCTTCATAATGATCTTTTAATAAGGCTTTCCGGTATCTCCTCTTTAAATGTGATATCAAGAAGATCAGTTCTGCACTATCAAAATACAAAAAAGCCTATATCAGAAGTTGCGGGTGAACTTGGCGCCGGGACGATCGTTAAAGGAAGTATTCAGTTCAGAAGTGGAAGGCTGCGGTTGAATATCCAGCTTATTGACGTTGAAAAAGAGAAGCATATCTTGGCGGAAACCTACGACAGGGAATTTACGGCCGAACAGTTTTTTGAGATTCAAAGTGAACTGGCTTTAAAAATTACTGACAGCCTGAAAGCGAGACTTTCACCAGGTGAACGAAAACGGGTGGCAGAATGGGAACCCACGGATGATCTTGAAGCGCACAGGCTTTACACGTATGGCCGCAGGCAACTTGAGCAGCGAACAGCGAGCGGAATGAAACGGGCAGCAAAATATTTTCGGAATGCTGTGAATCAAGATTCTGAATATGCGTTAGCCTGGGTGGGCTTTGCAGATGCACTTCTGCTTCAATACGATTATGGACACGAAGTTCAGGAGAAAACACTTCCCCGGGCAGAAGAGGCAATTAGCCGTGCACTTGAATTGGATCCGGATCTGGCCGAAGCATATGCTTCTTTGGGATTGCTTCATTCCAACCGCCACCAGGGGCAGGCAGCCATACGTGAACTGAAGCGTGCCGTCGAACTTCAGCCGAGTTATGCCGAAGCCCATAACTGGCTCAGCTGGAATTACCAGCTTTTGGGTCGGCCCGTAAAAGCCCTTGAAAGCGCAAAAAAAGCCGTGAATTTGAATCCGCTATCACCCGAAGCCGTTAGTAATTTATCTGTATCGTACCTCTATAATGGATATAGTGAAAAGGCTTTGTCTGAAGCACTGCGAGGTCTTGAACTCCAACCCGACTGGGGAACTCCTGCGTTTTATCAGGGTTTGGCACTGTTTGATTTAAAAAGATATTCAGAAGCAAAATCTGTTCTTCATAATCTGTCGGCCCCCTGGGCCGGCAACGGGCCGCTGGCAACATTAGCTCTGTGCCATGTTCTGACAGGAGATGTCTATGAGGCAGAAATAATAAAAGAAGAGCTTACAAATACAGGAGATCTTTTTGCCACAGGCCTGATTGAAGCATCGCTTGGAAATAAAGACCGGGCGCTGGAGTTTTTTCAGCGGATTGAATATTGGGATGATTGGGAAACACTTTCTCTGCATCATCTTTATACTACTATTTTGGGACCTTTAAAAAAAGATTCCCGTTTTAAGGAGATTCTGAATAAAGTGTACAAAAGCAGGGGAGCAGAGAAAGAAAACGATCAGAATGTTTCGGTACCCGATAAAAAATCAATAGCTGTTCTTCCCTTCATCGATTACATGAAGAGGGATGAACTTTCGCCATTTGCTAAAGGAATTCAAAATGATCTGATCACAAAACTATCGAGGGTTGATGGCCTGACAATAATCTCAGGTGACTCCACGAGGCGTTTAAATTTTGAAGAAGTTTCCATTAGCGAGATTGCCCTTAAACTTGGAGTGGGAACTGTTATTAAAGGCGGAATTCAGCAAATGGCAGACCGGCTTCGTCTTACTGTTCAATTAATTGACACCCAAAACGAACAGATTAGATGGGCTGAGACATACGACCGGGAACTCAATACTGAAAATCTCTTTAATATTCAGAGCGAACTCGCCGAAAAAATCACCGGAAGTTTGCGGGCCGAACTTACACCCTTTGAAAAAAAACGGGTTGAAGAAAAGCCTACTGATAACCTGGATGCATACCTCTTATACACCCAGGGGAGGACACACCTAAGCCAGAGAACAGAGCAAAGTATTCATAAATCGCTCAATCTTTTCCGGGAGTCCATCAAAGAGGATCCCGAATATTCCAATGCATGGGCAGGCCTTGCAGAGGCTCTTTTGCTGAACAAGTGGTACAATTATAGTATAGACGAAGAGTTGAGGGACCCAATGGAAGCAATTCAAAAAGCCCTGACATTAAATCCCGACCTGGGAGAAACCTACTGTTCGCTTGGGATATATCATATATACTATCAAAACGGGCCTGAAGCAATAAAGGCTTTGGAGAAGTGCATTGAACTTCAGCCCGGCTATTCAGAAGCTTACAACTGGCTTGGCTGGCTGAGAATGATTATGGGTAATCCGGCCCCGGGCATTCAACCTGCAGAGCGCGCAGCACGGCTCGATCCGCTTTCACCCTACACCAGGGTTTTCCTTGCTGCGGTATACCTGGCTAATAAAAAATATCAGGAAGCCCTGGAAGAGTCGATGAGTGCCAGGAAAATCCGGCCTGAATATGGACTTTCACATTTTATGGAAGGTTTGAGTCTCTACCATCTTGAAAAATATCCTGAGGCAGAGTTTGCCCTTCAGGAATCTTTGAAACAAGAAAATGCAAACAGCTCATTAATTAGAAATGAGACTCTTGCGACTCTGGCTTTAGTACAAACAGCAAAAGGGTTAAATCCGGAAGATAGCAGTTTACCTGAAAAGTTTAAAAACAGTGAGAACTGGTTTTTTGCCGGGCTGGTGGAAGCCGCAATGAATAATTATGAAAAGGCCTATTACCTGTTTGAAAAAGTGGACCGTTTTGGTGCGTTTTCTACACCGATGTGCCGATATTATTTCCCCGAAGTGATGGGCCCGATCCGGAAAGATTCCCGCTTTAAATCCCTGAAAAGAAAAATAGACAAAAGCTGGGGAATGTAGATCGAAGTAATTGCTTCGGCAAATGAATGTATTGAATTTCCGGGTAGTAATGTCACTCCTTTGCGGGTTATATGTTGTGATTACTTCTAAATAAATTTTCCGGGTCCCGCTTCTTTTTGATCAGTATAAGTTTTTATGACAGGGATGGCAATCCGGTTTAAATTAAATCCATTTCGATGACTATGGATGATTGAAAAAGCTAGCTATTCTTTAAAAACCTGCTCCCGTTCATTTATACTGGAGAATTTTCCCTTCTCATATTTTGGCTCCGTTTACAGGGTATGGGTATCAAATCCTCCGGATCAAAAAAACTATCTATGCATTAAAAATTTCTCTTAGATGAGATCTAAGAGGTAGAATAGAGCGAACTAAGAGTGACTTGTTATTATCGATGTGAACTAAATATCTCACTCAAAAATTTCGGAGAAGTTATGAATAATTCAAAAACATTGACATTTCTCATAATACTGGCAAGCATGAGTATGCTTGTTTTTACACTTTCTTCTTGTACAGATTCGCAAAGCACTATTTCTGATGCTATATCAGATCAAGAACCTGCCTCTCAAACCTCAAAATTGGTTGTTAAGGGCGGTCCAAATCTTGTAGAGGTAACGACAGGCCATGACCACGATGCAAACTTGCATACCTTTAATCTGAATATCGATGAAGTTCCTGAGGGATGGACTCGTTTTCAACTGACCAATGGTACGCATTATGACCATTTTTTCTTGCTATATGAAGTCCCACAGGATGCTATCGATGCTGCAGACGCAGCTAACCAGTCAGTTTTAGATCACTGGTATAAAAGCGTTACGGTTCCTTTTCAAGCTGAGTGGAATCCCTATTATAATGGAAGCATTGATTTTGCGACCTTTGTGCCTAATCTTTTTGGAGCCGTATTGGGCTCGGCGCCTTGGTTTCCAAATGCAGTTACCATGGGCGGACCGGGAATCACTGCGGCCGGATACACGTCGCAGACAACCGTACATCTTGAAGAAGGTGTCTACATTGCTGAATGCTATATTAAAGATGATAACGGAGAGTTCCACTCCTATAACGGCATGCTTGAAATGCTGACAGTAACCGGTGAATCGTCAAAAGAACGCGAACCGCGATCAACGTTTGATGTAGCGATTTCTTCTGAGGACGGAATAGAGAATCCGGAATATGTGCGGCCGGGTAAGCACACAGTTGCCATCCATTTTGGGGAGCAGCCTCAATTTGGTTACGAGCATCTGCTTGGCCACAATGTTCAGCTGGTACGGTTTGATGACGGATATGACCAGGCTCTTTTGGATGAGCTGGAAGCATGGATCGACTGGTCTGTACCAGATGCATTTACAGACAATTCACCAAACGGTACAACTTTCCTTGGAGGTGCAATGGAGATGACGGGCGGAAGCACTGCCTACTATACCGTAAACCTGAAGCCCGGCGACTACGCGTGGATTGCTGAGGTACCAAATGCTTCCGAGAAAAATATGCTGAAAACTTTTTCTGTACCTTTTGGCGGAAATGGTCAATAACGAAATCTATCTACTTTTTAGAAAGTCAGAGTGATTAAAATATTTTCGGCTTTTCTCAAATAAGCCTGTCAACTGTATAGTTGGCAGGTTTTTGTATTTTCCATTATAGCCTCTCAAACTAAATGTACATTTTTGAATCTTTTCTCCTTCACTGTATATATTTATCATTCACGAGTAGTATCCTACGCGTACAAGAGACTCATCAGATTCGGCTTATCACCCCGGACGCCAAACGTTCAAACACTGTCTTGTGATCCAGTGCTGTTGATTACGCCCTCTTTGGTAACTCTTTTTACTTTGGGTTCAAACGGAGATACAATTAGCAATCGATCAGTTTCAAGAAGTTCTTTCAATTCAGGCTCCCACCTTGTTTTTAAACCCCTTGGCAAAGCTAACATAATCGGCTGATTGTCTTTTGCAAGATAGTGGAAGACATCCTTCTCAAGTATTGAATGAAAACCTCAAATTACACAATTTCCGATTTCTCTCTCTTTAATCGCCCAATCATAGCATTTCAGCACAGCAGATGCAGAAATTTTCCGAATGCATAGAAAAGCAGTTTCCTTTAAATGTAATAATTCTTTGTTTCCCTTAGACTCTTTGATTTCAAACATTTTTCTATCATTTAAATTTAAGTTCAGAGGTCTGTTTAAGCCGGATCACAATCTTGCTCTTAAAATCAACTATATCGGAAAATTCCTCTTTTAAAACCTTGATGCATTCATCTCTATTTGGGTCATCTGTTTCAGTAAATATTGAAAGAATATTTTTTAGGTGGATTAAAAAATCGCCTTCAAGTTTCTTCGTTTTCTTGGGCTCATTATTTAAAATCTGGGCCAACTGCCCTCTAATCTCTGTAATACCCACTTCAGTATATCCAACCTGCGTTTCTCATCTTTAATAAAATTGGGATAAATAAGACGGCTATTCATCCTTAATCTCAACTTTTAGATTATCATCTTTTGCTTTCTTGATATATTCAAACCATCCGTAGAATCTCTTTATAACTTCCTGACCACCAAATTCATCATTTTTATCATAAACCAAATGTTTGGTGCCAGCTCCCCTGAGAATCATTTTTCCATACATTTTTTCCCAATAGGCATGGGTAGTAAACAAATAGTTGTCATCGATTAAAAATCCTAACATGTTTGGCATATGATCATAGTGATAGATATCAATTTTCGAACCGGATATATTTTCTGCGACGTAGTCGGAAACATTCTCGATTGTATTGGTAATATTGGTCACCGAATCAAATCTTTGAAATTCACTCTTAGATCCCGATACTTTTTCTGGATTAAATAATGCAATTTCAATATTAAAATCCGTTCTATTTGATATTAAAGAAGAGGGGTCATTTTCATTCAATAATCTTTGGAGCACTGTATTCCAACCATTTCTACCAGCAATACCAACATACTTGATAGATACTTTTTCTTCATCGTTAACAATGTCTAATATCTTGCTATGAAGATCATTGGAATCTATTAAAGCAAATTTTGATTCGTTTTTAACAGACTTCTCATAAATCTTAAACAATACTTCTAATAATATTAGAGCGAGTGCGATGAGTAATGCTGCATAAACATAAGTTCTTGATTGCTCAGGAATAAGTTGCGACGGCAAAGTTTCAAGCAATACCGATGTTAATACCAAAAAATATGCTAAAGGTTTTTTTGCCTCTTCGTAACCGTCTTTAAGTCGGTCGACCAGTGATTTATTTACATCTTTCATTATTCATACATTGATAGTGTCATAGTTATCTACTCGTATAGCAATGCAAAAAGATACTTAAAACTGAAAAACGATATATTTACTTTTATTCACTACTCCTTGATAATTAAAAATAAACACTGAGTTTTAAAATAATTATAATTAATAATAGAAACTGAATTTACAGAAAACAGGTTTAAATTACCAAAACTGCAATGGACTTTTTCAGTAGCAAAAACCTATCCACATAAACAGGTAAAAATAACAGTTGTATATAGATAACAAGAAATCTGTATAGCCGGTGGTGTGAGGAGCCGCATCCGTTTCGGGCTATCGTGCTCCCCAGCCTATACCAGTTAATTAAACCCGGTATAAAATCGAATCCGGATTGTAAATTTTTTGTTAATATAAGCCGAACAAAAATAAGTGGATTATTTGTTGCCATTGAATACAGGTAACTTCAAAACAGATAAATAATGAAACAAAAAATATCGGTTACTCTATTCGGCCTTATGGTGTTATACACGTCCGGTGCTATGGCGCAGAGTGAAAAAAATGAGGTGGAAGACTCCATCGAAAGAGAAGAGATGCCCGGAAAAGCTCTTGAGACATTGAGTGAATTTTGGCCAAATTTGAATGATATTCGCTACTTCAGTCAAACAGACGGAGAGACGGAAACCTACGAAGCCAAACTGGAGTGGCAGGGAAAAATTTACAGCATTGAATTCGCCACCTCCGGCAGCATAATTGATGTGGAACAGCTTGTGGAGATGGAAGAAATAGCGTCCGGGGCAAGGATGGGTATCGACGAGTACCTGCAGCAGCAATTTGAAAAGGTTAGAGTCACACGGCTGCAGCAGCAGTTTGTTGCTGACGATGAGGATGGAATTGACGATATAGATTTCATCGAAGATATCCTGGAAGAGGACAAAGAAGATTATATAATCCGGTACGAACTGGAGATAGAGGGACGCAGCGGTTCCCATATCGGGGCTTTTGAACTTCTTTTTGACCGCAATGGTGATATCATGCAGCGCCGGAGAATTGTCAGAAGATCCTTGGATAATATATGGTGAGCAGGTATTTGAGATCATCCATGAAAGCAATTGCTGTTGTTTTATTTATCATAGCAGTCCCCTTTTCAGCTGCTGCACAATCGGGACCGGAGTGGATTTGGAACCCGGAGTTCTCCTATTCAAAAAAAACCTCCGAACGCACCACCCTGATAGCCAAACTTTCTGTCTTTAACTCACTCGAAGATTTCACGAATCAGGAGTCACTTCAGTATATAGAGCCACAGCTTTCGGCTGCCTACACACTTACTCCACGATGGAAAGTGGGTGGCGGGTACTATTTCCGCTGGTCTGAGCCGCTGGCTGACGGGTTCAGCTATGAGCACAGGCTGTTGCAGCAGGCCGGTTACGTAAGCTTCCTGGGCAGCCGGCGGCTTGTCCATCGCTTAAGGCTGGAGCAGCTAATACGTTCGTCATCGTATCAAAACCGGTTCCGTTATCGGGTCAGTTTTGATTTCCCGCTGCAAGGTGAACAGCTTGACCCCGGTGAAAAATACCTGATCTTGAAAAACGAGATGATGACGGCATTTAATGCCTCCGAAGCAGATGCTGAAAACAGGGCATCGCTGGGAATGGGCTGGCTTTTGCGCGGCAGTCAAAAATTTGAGATGAATCTTCAGTATCGCACACAAGATATCTTCAGCGGTGACGGTCTGAGCCATCTTCTTCTATTCGGTACAACTTATTATATAAGCAGATGATGTTTTTTTAATGATGTATGGAAGCAGGGGGCTGGGTGATTTTGGACCATTGGATTGGCTTCACGTTTTGCTTTTTTAACCCTTTGATTTTGTTTTCGTGGCAGCAAATTTCCGGTTTTTTACCACGAAGTCCTCAGAACACGATGTAACACGAATAGGGTGTTTACCCCGTGCAAAAGTTTACTGAGAGAAAACAAGTAGCACTCACGAATATTTATGACATCTGCAGCTCTCGCAGTATCTGTTTTATAAAGAGTTAGATAAAAGGGGTTCAAAATTGCTTATTTTGTATATACAAGTATCAATTTCCGGCATTTGATTTGTGAAGGCGGTGTATGCTTGAGCGGGAATTCAAGCGATAGGGCCGAAGAACTGCTTCGGAACATCAACGCCCAGATCTTCATTCTACTTTTCATTCCAACAAAAAACCCCACTCCGGATGAAGTGAGGTTTTTTTTGGTACGCCCGACAGGATTTGAACCTGTAACCGCCTGATTCGTAGTCAGGTACTCTATCCAGTTGAGCTACGGGCGCATTTTGTATTCAATATTTCAATTTAAAAACCTTATTCCAGTACGTCAGGATTTGAACCTGTAACCGTCCCGACACTCGTGTCGGG
>CAYVBJ010000087.1:7333-9740 GCA_964449075.1 uncultured Balneolaceae bacterium | reverse complement strand
TTCAAAATGCCATCGGTGAGAACTTCTGCATACCTGGCACAGATACCCCTGTATTCGAAAGAGAAATGATTGGCGTTTTCGGGTTTAATTTGTCCGGTTAAATGTCCCAATTTTTCGGATAGCTCCAGGTATGGGTTCACCTCTTTATTAGTAAGAAGTGCGATAGATTTTCCGTTCAGACTCCCTTTGTAGCTTTTGTTTTCAAGGGCATCAGACATCTGTTCAGCTATATGAACAGCCACTTTTTTTTGTGCCTCCTCGGTTGATGCACCAAGATGAGGCGTGCAAATAATGGCGGGATGTTTCAGGTATTCATATAACTTCGCAGAAGGCGGTTCCTCGCTGTAAACATCGACTGCAATCCCTGAAACGATCCCTTCATCTAATAATGCAGCCATGTCAGACTCCTTAATAATACCGCCGCGGGCACAGTTTACCAGGCGGATTCCCTTTTTAAGCTTGTCCCTGTTTTCAAATGATATCAATCCTTTTGTCTTTTCCGTCAGGGGTGTGTGAAGAGTCAGAAAATCGGATGATTTCAGTACCTGGTCGAGATCTTTAAGTTCCACACCAATCTCGGAAGATTGCTCCCGGGTGGCAAACGGATCGTATGCAATAATATCCATGCCAAAAGCTTTCATCCGGGAAGCTACTTCTGATCCGATTTTACCGAGACCGATGATGCCAAGCGTTTTGTGATGCAGCTCGGTACCCATAAATTTTTTACGATCCCAGCCCCCGTTTTTTATCCGGTCAACAGCGGAAGGGATATTTCTTGCCATGGCCAGTATCATTCCGCAAGTGTGTTCGGCAGTGCTGATGGTATTCCCGTCCGGTGTATTCATCACAAGAACACCCTTTGCCGTTGCCGCCTTGATGTCAATATTGTCAACACCGACACCTGCCCGGCCAATAACTTTCAGTTTACCTGCATGTTTCAGAAGGTCTTCGTCTACGTTGGTTGAACTTCTTACAACAATTCCGTCAAAGGTGCCGATTTTTGCACGAAGTTCTTCAGATGTCAATTTTCCGGACGTTTCGGTCTGCACTCCTCTCTGATTGAAAACTTCAGCACAAACCGGATCCACATTGTCAAGAAGTAAAACATTGAATGGCATAAAATTTCAGTTGGTTGTGTTTTCAATTGAAAATTCCTGAATAACAGACCGGGCTTCATCCATCCCAAGACCGGTCTCTACAGAACAGGATATAACAGGCACATCTATATTCATCTCATTCAGGAGCTGTATAACAGCTGACTTTGATCCCGCAAGTTTATTTTTAGATAATTTATCGGCTTTTGAAAGCAGTACCACAAATGGTATGTGGTGACTTCCCATCCAGTAAAAAAATTCTTCATCAAGCGCTGTGGGGTTGTGACGGGAATCGACCAGGTGGAAAATCAGCCTGAGTGTATTTCTGTTTAAAATATATTTGTGAATATCGCGTCCCCACCGCTCCCGCTCGTTTTTAGGAACTTTTGCAAAGCCAAAACCGGGCAGGTCTACAATGTAAACCTGGTTGTCTACCAGGTAGTAATTCATCTGCTGGGTTTTTCCCGGTGTATTACTTGTTCGGGCGAGCTTATTGCGGTTTGTAAGTTTGTTGATTAAGGAAGATTTGCCCACATTTGAGCGGCCTGCAAAGCAGAACTCCGGGTATTTTTCCGGGGGGCATTCATCCAGGCTCGGAGCACCGGTTACAAATTTTGCCTGGCTAAAATTCATTAAGCAATCTCATTCTCTTCTTTCTCTGCCCCGAACTGAACGGGCACCGGGTAGTTTCCGGTAAAGCACGCTGTGCAATAACCTCCGCCTGACGGGTTGCATGTCCGAACTGCTTCCACCAATCCTTCAGCTGAAAGATAGCGAAGGCTGTCGACGCCAATTGCCTCTGCTATTTCGTGAATATTATTGTGAAAACGATTGGCAATTAACTCCTCAGGATCGGGAAAGTCCATCCCGTAAAAGCATGGATTTGTGATAGGAGGAGAGCTGACAAGGAAATGAATTTCTGTAGGATTTGCATTCCGGATCATATCTACAAGGTACCGCGATGTTGTTCCCCGAACGATTGAATCGTCAACGATAATCACACTGCGACCTTCAATCACACCCTGAACAGTATTGAACTTTGTACGCACCTTTTGCTCCCGTGATTTTTGACCGGGGGAAATAAATGTCCGGCCAACGTAGTGATTCCGGATTAACCCGATATCATATTTACAATCATACCCCATTTTTTGATTTTCGTGCGCATAGCCAAGAGCAGCTGTGTTACTTGAATCGGGCACCGAAATAATAATAGGCCTGTATTCAGAATCGGGATGCAGGATGATATCTTCCAGAGGGTGCTCCTTGGCCAGTTGTTTACCGAGATTCCGTCGGATTTTATCTACATTTTCACC
>CAYVBJ010000087.1:0-7233 GCA_964449075.1 uncultured Balneolaceae bacterium | reverse complement strand
GCAAGCGGCCTGAACCCGTTGGGATCACGTACGGCAATGAGTTTGTCGTCGGTTAGTATTACCAGGCAATAAGCACCCTCAATCTGGCGGAGCGCATCCATGATTTGATCAATTTGATCAGTTTTAGAACTTTTCGAAATAAGGTGCAGTATCAATTCGGTATCGGAGGTACTTTGAAACAAAACACCTTCTTGCCTGAACCTGTCTCTGAGTTCACGTGCATTGGACAGATTTCCATTATGGCCGATCGCAATGTTGCCGTTTTTGTAATGTACTCTAAAAGGCTGAATATTGGCAGGGTTTTTGGCAGCCCCTGAAGTGGAGTAGCGATTGTGGCCAATGGCATTTCTGCCCTTTAATTCTCTTTTAAATATATTTGAATCCTCAAAAACCGAAAGCACCAGTCCGAAATCCTTGTGCATGGGCATTACGTATTTGCTTTTTTCCGTATCAAAATAGGAGGAAACGATTCCGGCAGATTCCTGTCCTCTGTGCTGAAGGGAGTGTAATCCATAATAGGTTAAAAGTGCGGCTTCGGCGTGGTCAAATATTCCAAAAATGCCACAGTAATCGTGTGGTTTGTCTGATATCAAAATGTGATTGTATCTATAAAATTATAGGACATTCAAATTTACAAATTATGAGTCCGATTACATAGTTAATTTAAAACTTAAATACGTTTGTAAATGAATTAATGCTGAATTCGGTTATTCTGGAATGGAGATGTGGGTATTTTCTTTTCTTAGTTTTAAATTAACGATTCAAAACCAAAATCATTTTACACTGACATTTTTATAGTGATATTTTACATGAACAAACCAATTTAGCCTCAAATTTCAAAATTGTCGGAAAAGAGAAAGATATGTTATTAAAACTTGAAGATATTACTGATATATATTGCTTTCTTGAAGCGACAAATTAATGGTATTATTTTCATAAGAAATCCGGTGGGGCTGAGTTGTGTGGAATAAAATACAGCAAAATGTGTCGCCGGATGTTATTGAAATGAGAGTGGTATTAAAGCAGATGTCAGAAGAGTAATTGGATCATAAAGTTACAAATGAGTAAAACCCCTGAAAAACCCAAAAATCTTGCGATAGTATCCTTATATTTGAACCTTTCTAACCAAAATACGGAGATTACCGGTATAATTCGTTACAACCAAACAGATGTCTGAAAACTCTAAAGAAAGACTAAAAGAAATAGTAAAAAACCCATTCAAAAGTTTTTACGATCTTTTTAATGGAATTGAAAAAGATGAATGGCCAAAGGTTATTGCAATGGCTCTTTTCTTTTTCCTGGTGATAGCTATTTTCTGGATCCTAAAACCTATGAAGCGGGGGTTGCTTGTCAGTTTTTACCAGGAATCACCGCTTGAACTGCTTGGTATGACACTGTTTGGGGCTGAGGTAGAACAGCTTGCCAAGGTATTAAATATGTTTTTTGCTTTCGCGATGGTTGTTGGTTTTACATGGCTTTACAAAAGGGTTTCACGTAAAATGCTTGTAACCACAGTTTCAATGTTATTTGCAGGATTGTTTGTGCTCTATGGTTTGCTGCTCCAATCACCGTCGCCTCTTGAAGTATGGTCGTTCTATATATTTGGTGATATGTACAACACCGCACTTGTTACTCTTTTTTGGGCGTTTACAAACGATATTTTTACCTCTGAGGAGGCAAAAAGATCCTATGGCTTCGTCGGGCTCGGCGGAATTATTGGCGGTATTGTCGGAGCCACGTATGTGACACTTCTGGTAGAACAGCTTGGAAGGGATTCACTTCTCTATATGAGCGTTGTTCCAATGTTCTGTATTATCGGAATCGCACTCTATATTGAGAAGAGGGAAGGTCTGCCTCAAAAATCGGAAAGTACCGGTGAAGCACCAAAAGTAAATGCCGTAATTGACGGGGCAAAACTTGTACTTTCTTCAAAATACCTGCTTGCTATTGCGGCTATGCTTGGTATTTACGAAATGGTATCGAACATCGTAGATTTTCAATTATCTGCGGCTATTGCCATGGGAGTGGAGGGAGGACTGGACCGGGATGCATATTTTGGGCTTGTGGGCATGGTTACAAATATTGCCGCTGTTTTCGTACAGATTTTTTTAACCGGCCTTGTTATGACTAATTTTGGCGTAGGAATTGCACTGTTGCTTTTACCCATATCCATTGCCCTGGGGTCCATTGGATTTTTTATTATTCCGGGTTTGCTTTTTGCTACAATAATGTCGGCCAGCGACAACAGCTTAAATTACTCCATTCAGCAATCTGCCAAGGAAGCACTCTACACGCCAACTGCAAGAGATGTGAAATACAAAGCAAAGGCGTTTATTGATATGTTTATTCAGCGAGGCGCCAAAGTGGTGGCTGTATTCCTGAATATAGGCGTAGCCGTCGCTTTTGGGGTTGAAAATGTTTTCTGGCTCTCACTGGTTGTCCTGTTTCTGATTGTCATTTGGATCATGCTTGTCCGGTACATGGGACGAACATTCAGATCTATGGAAAAAGATGTCATTTCGGAAGAAACAATTCAGACCGGATAGGTTATTCAAGGCATGCAAAACCATGCATCGACCATATTCATTAGTAGATTGAAAAAATAGTTCATAGAACTCATATGAAAATTAAATCCAATTCAGCTTTTCTTTTGAGCAGAATTTTTATCCCCGTTTCCTTAAGCATTCTGGTTGCTTCATGTACTGCAACAAAACCATGGCACAGTAATGAATATGAAAACTGGGAAACCCGGGTGTCTGAACGAGATGCTCAGCTAGATTTCCAGCTTTTTTTAATCGGTGATACCGGCGAACCTGTTCTTGACGGAGAAGATCCCGTTCTTGTTTTACTGGAAGAAAAGTTATTGGAAGCCGGAAATAATAGTTCCATTGTTTTTCTTGGAGACAATATCTATTCAGATGGCCTTGAACCTGAACCGGAAGAGGCCAGAGAGCTTGCAGAGAAAAAACTTTCCAAAACACTCAGCTCAATGCATGATTACAGCGGCCGTGCTTATTTTGTGGCAGGGAATCACGACTGGTATTCAAATTTTGAAGGTCTGCAGCTCCAGGAAAAATTTATCAATGAGTATGATCCGGTAGAGAATCTCTCATTTCATCCCCGGGCGGGATGCCCCGGGCCGGAAGAAGTTGTATTAAATGACAGGCTTGTTCTCGCACTGATTGATTCCGAATGGTTTTTGGCCGAAGAAACAAAAAAGTATGCTTCTCAGGAAGGATGTGAAATTCAAACCGCAGATGAGTCTGTGACTGAGCTTCGCCGCCTGGCTTTTGAGCATAAGGATAAATCACTGGTAGTTGCCGTACATCATCCATTCTTTTCAAATGGAAGACATGGTGGATATTTCACACCTAAACAACATATATTTCCTCTAACTGAATTTAATGATAAACTCTGGGTGCCGCTTCCGGGGCTCGGTTCAATCTATGTACTTTTACGAAATCTTGGAGCTTCTGATGAAGATATGAGTGGATCAAGAAATAAAACCTACCGGCAAAAGGTTCTGGATGCCGTCAGTGATCACCCAAACGTAATTACTGCTGCCGGACATGATCACAATCTGCAGTTTTTTAATGAGGAGGGTGCGTATCATGTAGTGAGCGGTTCAGGAAGTAAAACATCCAAAGCACGAAAAGGAAAAGAGGCAGGTTTTGCATATAGCGGTAAAGGATTTGCAATCTTAAAATTCTATGACAACGGGTCAATATGGGCGGAGTATTTGACACCAAAAAAGTCTTACGCGAATAACAATCCTATTTTCAGGGTTCAGCTGCAATCTCCCGGCGGATCATAGTTTTAACCCGTTACCAGGATTTTCAATGATTAAAAAACTTTATAACTGGCTGCCAAAGTTTTTCAGACAGGTTACCAGTTAGACTATTGAAAAAGAATAAATCATAAAAATTTTGAAATTTTTAAATTACCTCCGAATTTTATTTGTAAGTGTAATTCTGATCTCATGCGCTGCGACAGAACCCTGGCATTCAGAAGAGAAGGAAAATTGGGAAGCAAACCATCCGCAAGCCGGGGCTGAACTTGATTACAGAATGATCTTAATCGGTGATATGGGAAACCCGGTGCTTGAGGGAGAAGACCCGGTATTATCACTGCTTCAAACCAAACTTGATGCCGGTGATAAAAGCAGTGTCATTTTTCTTGGAAATAATGTACTGGATGGCGGGATGCCGGCAGAACAATCCTCAAAAAAAGAACTGGCTGAAGAGAAGCTTACCAAAATATTGTCAGCCTTTCAGAATTATCGCGGGGATGTTTTTTTCACTCCGGGAAATCATGACTGGAAACCGGGTATTGACGGGCTGCGTGCCCAGCGGGAGTTTATTCTGAATGCACCTTTTGCGAACAATGTAAGATACCTGCCCGGCGCCGGTTGTCCCGGTCCGGAAACTGTGGAAATAGGCGACAGTATAGTCCTGATAATGCTTGATTCGGAATGGTTTCTGCAAAGTGACAGGGAAAAGATTGCGTCGGATAACAACTGCAGCAACGTTTCAACTGATGACGTGGCAAATGAACTTAAGGAAATAGCTGATAATAACACAGATAAGCACCTGGTATTGGCAGCACACCACCCATTTGAAACACGTGGCAAACATGGCGGGTATTTTACCTGGAAAGAACACTTTTTCCCATTAACTGATGTCCATAAATCTATTTACCTGCCCCTGCCTGTTATTGGTTCATTTTATCCCGTATTGAGAAATATGGGGATTTCTAACCAGGATGTGAGCAGTGCACGGTATGATGACTACGACGATACTGTACTTGATGTACTTGAAGAACATCCCAGTGTAACCATCGTTGCAGGTCATGATCATGCACTGCAGTATTTCGAGCTGGACAGAATTCACCACGTATTAAGCGGATCGGGATCAAAGACTACGATTGCAAGAAAAGGCGGAGATGCAGATTTTGTATTTTCGGGAAAGGGGTTTGCCACACTCGACTTTTATAACGATGGTTCCGCCTGGCTTGAAATGTGGACTTCAGAAGAAGAATTCAAATCAGATAACCCGGTTTTCAGATCAGTTATTCATGCCGAAACAGTACTGCTTGATGAATACGGCAACGAAAAAGAGATTGTTCTGCCGGATTCCACCGAGGTTGTCACGGATTCTCAGTATGAGATAGGAAGTTTTGGAGAGACAATTCTTGGTGAGCACTATCGTGAATCATGGACGATGCCTGTTATGTATCCGGTTTTGAATTTCAGGGAAGATAAAGGAGGCCTGAAAATAACCAGTATGGGCGGAGGATTTCAAACTACTACATTTTTCCTGGAGAGTGAGACCGGCAGGCGTTTTGTACTCAGGTCAATTCCGAAAGATCCGACAGAAACCTTGCCTAAAGTTCTCCAGAGAACATTTGTCAGAGATCTTGTTCAGGATCAGATTTCGGCCTCAAATCCTTTTGGTCCGGGCATTGTAGCTCCCATAGCAGATGCAGCAGGTATCTATTACACGGTTCCGGAAATCTATTACTTGCCGGATGACCCGGCTCTTGGCAAATACAGGGATGAAGGAAAGAAACAGCCGGTTTTACTTGAAGAGTTTATTGGTGTTCCATTGATTGAGGAAAAATTTGGGGATACCGCAACAGGTGTTACAAATACAGAAGACCTGATGGAGTTGTTGCTGGAAGAACCTGATCATAAGATCGATGCCCGGTGGTTTTTAAGAACAAGGCTTGTAGATATGATTCTGAATGACTGGGACCGTCATGAAGGGCAGTTCTTTTGGGCTTCCATGGAGGATAATGACGGAACTGTGCAATATCGTGCATTTCCGCTCGACCGGGATAATGTGATATTTAAAATGGATGGAGTATTGCCCTGGATTGCAAACAGAAAGTGGGCTCTTCGTCAGTTTCAGCACTTTGATCATGATATCCGGGATATTGCAGGAATGAATTTCCAGGCACAACACCTCGACAGGCGTGCACTTGCAGAGCTTCAAAAAGAGTATTGGATAGAGGTAGCTGAAGAACTGAGAACCAATATTACAGATGAAGCTATTGAAGCAGGTGTCAAAAATTTGCCCGGTCCGGTATTTGAACTGAGGGGCGAAGGCATTATTGCAAAACTAAAATCCAGGCGTGATAAAGCGGTAGAATTTGCAGAGCGCTATTATGAATATGTTGCTGAAGAGCTGGAAGTAGTTGGCACGAAAGGCGAAGATCTTTTTATTATTGACGGGGCAGATAACGGTAATCTGGTTATAAAAATATTCAGTAATGGGATTGAAAACAGCGAAAATCTATATTTTGAACGTCTCTTAAACCCTGATGAAACGAAAGAGGTAAGGTTATACGGTATTTCAGGAAATGACAGGTTTTTATTCAGGCAAAACAGGGAACTGCCAATTAAGTTTCACCTGGTAGGCGGTGAAGGCGAATCGGAATTGACGTTTGCAAACGCCGGTGTAAACTCTTCTAAAAATGTAAAAATACATTCCAAAAATATTAAAGGTGCCTACCTGAAAGATATCAAGCCCAATATGGGTGAATTTACAACTAATGGCATGCAGGAATATGGCTACAATTACCAGGAGCATGCGTTTGATTTTATCGCACCTGCACTGGCTTTTAGTTTCAACCAGGATGATGGTGTTTTTCTGGGCGGAGGCTTTACGTTAACCAAATACGGTTTCAGAAAGTATCCTTATGCAGCGAGACACCGGTTTACGGCAAATGTTGCGACTTCGAAACTTTCTTACAATTTTCTGTATGAAGGAGAATTTATTCATCTTATAGGAAATACGGACCTGTTGCTGGATATTGCTGTGCAGTCTCCCAATTTTCAAACCAATTTCTTTGGTCTGGGTAATGAAACAACCCGTGAAGGAGACGACAGGTTTCATGATGTGCGCAAAGACCTATACTCTCTGAATCCAATTTTTCGCTATCGGTTGTTTCAAAATTCGGAATTTCGGATGGGGCCAACATTTGAAATTGTTGATGTCAGGGAAACCGAAGGCAAGTTCATTTCAACTCCACAGGCAGGCCTGGCCGACAGTGATTTTGCCACTTTTAAAATTCTCGGTTTAAAGTCATCATATGAATACAATACCGTTGATGACGAAAATTTTCCAAGAAAAGGAATGAACCTGGAAGCAGGCGGGCATTTTACCTACAATTTTGACGATGAAGATCCGCTTTTTAAACTGGATTTGAGTGCAAGCGGGTATCATACAATAA
>CAYVBJ010000086.1:0-9765 GCA_964449075.1 uncultured Balneolaceae bacterium | reverse complement strand
AGTAACTATTTTAATACTTAAACTTCCAGATTTACAATTTTATGGCTGATAAAAAAAACGAATTACGACCGCGGACAGGAATGGATGTTGATTCTTTCAGGGAAGATATTAGCCAGCATCTGAGATATACACTGGCAAAAGACAAATATTCATCCAATCAATGGGATTGTTACCGAAGTGTTGTTCTGTCGGTAATGGACCGCCTGCATGACCGCTGGATTGAAACACAGCAGAGTTATTACAAAAAGGATGTAAAACGTGCCTACTACATTTCAATGGAGTACCTGATTGGCAGGCTGCTCGATAACATGCTGATCAACCTGGGTATGCAGGATACTGCTGCAGAAGCGATGGAAGCGGTTGGCCTCGATTATGATGAAGTCAGAAATGCTGAATGGGACGCAGGTCTCGGGAACGGTGGCCTGGGCCGGCTTGCAGCCTGTTTCCTTGATTCCATGGCAACCATTGGTATTCCTGCAATCGGTTATGGTATTCGTTACGATTATGGCATATTCTATCAGAAAATTGAAAACGGTTATCAAATTGAAAAACCTGATCTGTGGCTCCGCTATGGAAATCCATGGAGCGTTGTTCGCCAAAAGACGAAGTATGATGTCCCTTTTTATGGAACATCCAATCCGTACAATGATGAAAACGGCGATGTAAGATTTAAGTGGCAGGATACCCACGATGTTCTCGCAATTGCCTACGACACCCCTATTCCCGGCTATAAAAATGATATTGTAAATAATCTGCGACTATGGAAGGCTACATCTTCATCGGCAATTGATCTGAAGAGCTTTAACCAGGGTGAATATATTGATGCGGTTCGTGACACACAGCTAAATGAAAATATTTCACGTGTGTTATATCCGAATGACAAGGTTTTTGTGGGTCAGGAGCTTCGTTTAAAGCAGGAATATTTTCTCGTTGCCGCCTCCATGCAGGATATACTCCGGAGATTCAGGAAAGCTCATGACGACTGGAGAAAACTGCCCGAAAAAGTAGCTATTCAGTGCAATGATACACACCCGAACCTCGCAATTCCGGAACTGATGAGAGTTTTGGTAGACGAAGAGGGATTAACATGGGAGCAAAGCTGGGATATAACGGTAAAAACCATGGCATATACGAATCATACCCTTATGCCGGAAGCACTTGAAAAATGGCCGGTATCCCTTCTTCGCAATCTGTTGCCGCGACACCTCCAGATCATCTATGAAATTAACCGGAGATTTTTACAGAGCATTCAGGCAGATGTGGGCAGTGATCATAATAAAATCAGCCGGTTATCGATTGTCAGTGAAGGTGAAGATCCTGTGGTTCACATGGCGTCGCTCGGTATTGTCGGATCTCATAAAGTAAACGGTGTAGCTGCTCTTCACACGGAGCTGATCAAGAAAACACTGTTTCGTGATTTTTATGAACAGTTTCCGGATCGTTTTACCAACAAAACGAATGGTATCACACCCAGGCGATGGCTTCGGCAGTGTAACCGCGGACTATCAGAGTTGATTTCGTCCAAAATCGGCGATGATTGGATTACGGATCTTACGAAGATCAAGGAAATTGAGAAGTTTGCCGAAGACGAGAAGTTTGTTAAAAAATTTGTGAAGGTAAAAAATAAAAATAAGAAGAAGCTTGCTGACTATATCAAAGAAAAGCAGGGAATTGATATAAACCTGGAGTCGATATTCGATATTCAGATCAAGCGGATTCACGAGTATAAGCGTCAGCTATTGGTTTGCCTTCATGCAATTACGCTCTATAACCGGATTAAAGAGAATCCTGATATCGATATCGTGCCCCGGACTATTATTTTTGCAGGTAAAGCTGCACCGGGATATACGATGGCCAAAAAACACATTAAACTGATAAGTGATGTAGGGAAAAAAATAAACAACGATCCTGATGTGGGGGATAAATTGAAGTGTGTATTCCTGGAAAACTACAGTGTTACTCTTGCTGAAATGCTGATACCGGCGGCTAATCTGTCCGAACAGACGTCCACTGCCGGGATGGAAGCATCGGGTACCGGGAATATGAAGTTTGCACTCAATGGCGCAATTACCATTGGTACTCTCGATGGTGCAAATATCGAAATTCGTGAAGAGGTAGGCGAGGAAAATATTTTCATCTTTGGCAATACTGTAGATGATGTGGAAAGAATGAGACATGAAGGTTATAATCCTGCGAATTACTACAATGGAAATGAGGAGTTGAAAAAAGCCATTGACCAGATCAGGGATGGATTTTTTAATCCGGATGAGCCGGGTATTTTTGATCCGATTATTGAAGCTCTGCTTCACAAAGGTGATTATTTTCTTGTTTTAGCAGATTACGAAGATTATGTGAAGAAACAGGAAGAGGTCGAAGAGCTTTACAGGGATCAGGCAGTATGGAATAAAAAGGCGATCTATAACACAGCCCGCGTAGGTAAGTTCTCGTCCGATCGAACCATTCGCGATTATGCTGATGAGATCTGGGATATAAAGCCGGTAGATTTATAAGATCCGGAGATATCCGTTTTTAATATATTTCTGCTTCAAATTCTGCCAGACTATGAATGAATTCATTTCTCCCTTTGTTTTTTAAGCAGAACACAAACTGTTTAATAAAAAGGAGAGGAGATAGTTATGACAATGATAAATGAATTCAAATCTGTTGTCAGCAATTCAGAATTGTGGATTAAAGATGCTGCTGATGCACTTGGAACCGATGACTACAGGCGGGCACTGCAGGCAGTGAGAGCTACATTAAAAACCGTAAGAGACAGACTGCCAGTAGATGAGGCTGTAAATTTTGGCTCACAGCTGCCTGTGCTTCTTTCAGGTTATTATTATGAAGGATGGAAGCCGGCGAATACGCCAACGAAGGAGCGCTCAATAAGTGAATTTTATGATAGCGTTCAAAAACATATTGATCAGCTTGGCCACCCGCTTAAAGCGGAAGATATAGTGAAACCTATATTTTCAGTGATTGCAAGCAGAATCAGTGAAGGCGAGACTCACGATCTCATTCAAATGATGCCGAATGATTTTCGGGAATTATGGCCGGAATCGGTTGCGAGCTAAATCCAACTAACACTTAAGCAATTAAAAAGTTTAAAAATCCCGGGAAATAGATCCCGGGATTTTTATAGTTTGATCACTTTTTAAACGTATTGTGAAAAAGATGTCAATATTAGTATCAGGTTTACTTTAAATGTTGATTCACACTTCCATACTGTTTATTACATTCAGAAATTCAGGCCAATCTGTAGCTTCCATGGTTTCAGTATTTTCATAACCGTAAGTGCGTAAAATCATAACAACCTTTTTGATATCTTTCTCATTTGCCTGAATAACATCTACCACATCATATTGACCATTAACGGCATAACTCTTTTGCCATTCAACAGTAGGACAGTTCAGCTTGATGTGTTTCTTTACTGTTTCAGCGATTTCATTCAGCTCGGCGGGATTTTTTAATGACCCTGGTGAAATTTTACTAAGTATAATATATGTGTTCATTATCTCACGTGATTTAGTTTTTATATGTTATTTTGATACTAACAGAAGATTCTCTCTGTATATTTAAACGGGACAGAAAAATATTCCGTTCACTGTATACAGGTTCCTAACTGTTCAATGTGCTGCTTTTGATATTTTGATGAAATAATCAGAGTTGAATCAAAATCTCATTCTTCTGAAATTTCATGAAGTAAATTTTTAAATAAAAAAACCGATTAATGCCTGACTTTACCGACATGTCGATTTCAGAAATCGCTTCTGAAGTCCATGATTTGCTTACTACAACTCTTTTTACCCTGAAGGATACCCCGGTTAACCTGCTCTCTATTGTAATATTTTTACTTTTCATTTCTGCGTTTATCTTTTTGGGCAGGATAACAAAACGCATTCTTCAAAAAAGAGTATTGCCTCGCTTTGATATTGAATCCGGGCTGAGATATACTCTTGCAAGAGTTTCACAATACACCATCATTACACTTGGCGTATTAATCTCGTTTCAATTTATCGGTATAGATCTCAGCAGCCTTGCAGTTATATTTGGTTTGCTCTCTGTAGGTATCGGTTTTGGTCTTCAGAATATAACGAGTAACTTTATTTCAGGATTGATAGTTTTATTTGAAAGGCCAATCAGCGTGGGAGACCGCGTAAGTGTGGGCGGTGTTGAGGGAGATGTGATTGAAATTAATATCCGGGCAACAAAGATCAAAACTTTGAATAATATATCCATTATTGTTCCCAATTCTGAATTTGTATCAAGTAATGTTGTAAACTACTCTCATGGAGACCCGAGTTACCGCCTCGATCTTGAAGTCGGTGTATCATATTCATCCGACCTGGATTTGGTTCTGAAGGCTCTTAAGGAGGTAATCGATGAAAATCCTAAAGTTTTGAAAAATCCCAAGGCACAAATTCATTTAGTGGAATTTGGAGACTCGGCCTGGAATATGCAGATTCGCGGATGGATCCCGTACGTTAAAGACTACCCGGTAATAAGGGATGAGTTGAACCAGGCAATTGTCAGAAAATTCAGGGAATACAATATCGAAATTCCTTTTCCTCAGCGGGATCTGCATGTGCGTTCGAGTATTCAAATACCGTATAAAGCCGGCAATGAAAACGGTGAGGAGAAGCCGGAATAATTATTTTCTAAAGTTTTTGCCAATAAAGGCAGTTATTCAATGTTCATCAGTTTCTGTAAAACCGGTGAACAAAATGCGATTTCAGCTCTCTTCAAGAGGTGCCGGTGTTAACGCCGCATGATCTTCCGGGCATTGAGCATTTGCAATTGAAAAACTGAAAAGTAAAATTCCCGGCTGGAGATAGATAATAGTTGATTTCATGATGATAATTGAATGAATTCGATGTCGTCAACTGGTTCGCCTAAAAAGCGTTCAGCAAGCTCACCAAATCTTTGGGGCCGGTCGGTGATACAGCAATGCAGGTTACCCTTTTTGCCTTTTCCCAGAAAATCCATTTTTGCAAGATTTTTCAGGGCCATTTTGGCAATCGCCTCACCAGAATCGATAATTTTGACTGTCCGGTTACTTTGTATAAAAACAGATTCTATCGCAGATTTAAATAGAGGGTAATGGGTGCAGCCTAAAATCAGAGATTCTACACCATTGGTAAGAAAATCATCCAGGTAAAGTTTCAGTGTCCGGTTTGAAATATCATTATCTGTCCAGCCTTCTTCAGCAAGTGGTACCAGCAGGGGGCATGCTTTAGATTTTATACTAATAAATTGTCTGTTCGCACTGAGTTCCCTTTCATATGCACCCGAGCCGATTGTCGCAAGCGTACCAATAACCCCTATCCGCCTGGTTCCGGTTGAGATGGCTGCATCACGTCCGGCCGTTATAACGTTCAGTACGGGAACACCTTTAGCCGCTTCTTTTACCGCATCAAGTGCTACAGCTGACACAGAGTTGCAGGCAATCAGAATCATTTTTACCCGGCGTTCAAGCAAAAAATTGACAATTTCTGTGGAGTATTGAATTATTGATTCTTTTGATTTTATGCCATAGGGAACCCGTGCTGTATCACCTACATACAGTATGGATTCGTTCGGAAGTAATTTTCTGACAGATTGAACAACGGTTAGCCCGCCAATACCGGAATCAAAAATGCCAATCGGTAAATTACTCTCATTTTGCTTCATTTAAATAAATTTTGTTTAGCTGATCTGGTTTTTCAGATTTTAATGTGTATAGGAGTTGAGTTTGCTTAATTAGGCGGCGGAATCCATTTTGGATTGTGGATAATGATCCATAGAACTGTTTTGTAAAGAAAACCCTACATTCCTGAAAGTACAATTTTCCCTATATTTTTATTTTTCTCCATGCGTTTATGTGCCTCTTCTGCATCTTCCCAATTATAAATTTTATCTATTACAGGTTTAATATCACCGGTTTCTAAAAGTTCCATAGCGTAGCTGTGAAAGTCGCTGGTGAGTCTCATTTTGTATTCATCAGATCGGTTTCGAAGAGTCGATCCTTTAATTTGTAATCTTTTTCTTAAAATGGGTAACAGGTCTGCTTTAGGGATTTCTGACCCTCCAAGCATTGAGAGATAGATAATACAGCCATCTAAAGCGAGAATATCGATGTTTTGCTCCCAGTAGGGAGCTCCCACGAAATCAATGATCAGGTCCACGCTGTTTTTTCCAAGCTCCTCTTTTATAACTGTATTAAAATCCTGCTTCTTATAGTTGATTGCTAAATCCGCACCGAGGTCTTTGCAGGCATCCAGTTTGTTCTTTTTACTTGCCGTGGTGATTACCCTCGCACTGAATAACTGCTTTGCAAGCTGAATGGCAGCTGTTCCTACTCCGCTCGCGCCGGCATGAATTAAAACAGTTTCATTTTTTTTGATATTCCCAAGATATTTCAATGCCTGGAATGCTGTCAAAAATACTTCGGGAACAGCGGCTGCTTCTTCAAAAGAAAAATCTTCGGGTTTATTCATAGCCATTCGCTCGTGGATGGTGCAATATTCTGCGTATCCGCCGCCGGTAAGTAACCCGAATACGTAGTCTCCGGGTTCATAACGTGTTACCTGGAAACCAACCTTCTCAACCACGCCGGCCATTTCGAGGCCCAGAATGGGAGAAGCATTTTTAGGTGGAGGATATTTTCCCTTTTTTTGCAAGAGATCAGCCCGGTTTAAAGAAGCAGCTTCAACTTTAACAAGCAGTTCATAATCACCCGGTTCAGGAGTTTGCACTTCATTCAGTATCATTTTGGGATTTTTACCTGAGGTATCTGTAGTAAGTGCTTTCATAATTAATCTTGCCTTAAATTTAATTTCTTATGACAGTCTTCTGTTATAACAGGGTCAATACTTTTGTTCTACCGGGATAGAAATCCTTTCAGCACCCAAAGTCTGAAAATAAGAATAAATCGGGACGCTTTTGTTTTACCCTTCAGGAAATATCCGGCAGCAAGAAAAATACTTCCACTGAGTTTAACAAATTCCGAAAAAAGTTTTCCAGTGAGTTTCAATTTTGATGATTTTAAACGCAGGTATTCACTTCGTCCGATCCCAACAGACTGTTCTTTTAAATAATCTATTTGAAGGCGGTTTTTTCCAATCCGGTGCCAGAGTGTGATGTTTGGAAGATACCACGGCGTATACCCTGTTTTTCGGGATCTGTCAAAAAATGCTTTTTCCTCACTTCCCATCATGCGAGCTCCTGTTCTTCCAAGATCCGGATCAAACAGGCCGGCTTTTTCAAATAACTCCTTGTGAATTATCATATTGCCGCCGCGCGGAAAGTTGTTTCCGGGATAGGCCTTCTTGCTGTCACCCAAATCGTGTAATCCAAACATGGGCATTAGTTCAGACGGGATCCAGTCTGGGTCCGTGTCATCGAAAGAGACGTAAATTCTTCCGCCACCACATTTTAATTGCGGCATTTCATGAATGCTGTGAAGAGCTTGTTCAACAAAATCGGGTTTCAGGTGCACATCATCGTCGATATACAATATTATGCTGCTTTCAGCTTCACGGAAGGCCCGGTTTCGTGCGTGCGAAAGCCCCTGTTTTTCTTCTGTAACCATTTTGAATTGAAGGTGATCTCTTTTATTTGCAAAAGCAGAACAAACTGACTCTGTTGAGTCTGTTGAATTGTTGTTAATGACTAAGATTTCGAAGCGCCGGGGATCTTCCGTTTGCAGTGCGAGATCGTTCAGGGTGTCGCGCAGGTAGTCTGCACGGTTAAACGTACAGATTGCAATTGATACAAGTGGTTTGAGTTTCATATTTCTTATATTTCTGATCCAAATATAACCAATTGATTGAAGAAGAGAATTGACAGATTCAAATCAGCCCCTTGTTTCAGCAATTATCCCGACAAAAGACCGGTGTGAATATTTAGAAAAAGCACTTAACTCGGTATTTGAACAGACATGGGAAAATATTGAGGTGATTGTTGTGGATGATGCCTCAGAAGATGATACCCCGGCGCTTTTAAGTAAAATGGCAAAAGAACACCGTGTCACCGTATTGCGTAACAGAACTTCGAAAGGAGCTGCGGCAAGCCGTAACCTGGCTATTAAAGCATCGAAGGGAGAATATATTGCCGGACTGGATGACGACGATTTCTGGCGGCCGGAGCGCATAAAAAAATTGCTGAAAGATTTTACTGAGGGAATATCCGCTGTTTGCTCACACGACAGAATGGTATTTGGTGAAAGAGAAATTGTATGGAAAAAAAAGCAACTGATCACGCTTGATGATCTTCTCTATTACAATCAGGTTGGCAACCAGGTGCTTACCCGTAAAAAGTATCTGACTGAAGTTAGAGGATACGATGAAGAGCTGCCATCCGCACAGGATTATGATCTGTGGATTCGATTAGCAAAATCCTTCGGGCCGGTAAAAACAGTACCTGCCGTACTGCAGGTTGTTCATATGGAAGAGAGCCGGGATCGTATTTCAAACTCTGAAAATCAGCTGAAAGGATACTATCAGTGTTTTGAAAAGCACAAATCGCTGATGAGTGAATCTCATATCAAGTATCAGAAATACCGGCTGCGAATGGTGGAGGGTGAACCGGTATCGTGGTTTGATATGCTTCGTTCGGTTCCGCCGAAGTACTATTTAAAAGAAATTATCAGAAAATTGTTTTTATGAATCGATCATTTACAAAGTCTGAATTTTTTGCAAAAAAAATACATCCCGTCTTAATAAAATTTCCCTTTTATGAATGTTTGCTATTAAAACGGAAAAGCTATCTCAAGTCTGTTGGCTGGTTCAGAAGCTTCAGGACTGGCCAATCTGTCGATCTTGACGGTAAACCCATTCCGTGGTTTACCTATGGGGCGATTGAACTCCTAGAAGAACGAATACCAGCAAGTGCTATCGTATTTGAATATGGCTGTGGTTGGGGAACACAATGGTGGGCAGAGAAAACCGAAGCAGTCGATGCAGTAGAGCATGATATTATCTGGTATGAAGAGATAACTGCTAAACTTCCTGAAAATGTAAGAGTGTGGTACAGGGAACTTGGAATTGATTACGAAAATGCGATATCCGAATCAGGCAGGATATATGACATCATAGTCGTTGATGGCAAAAATCGTACAGCGTGTTGCGAAAAATCCTTACTCCATCTTGCCGAAAATGGTGTTTTTATTCTCGACGATACTGACCGGATTAAGCAGCAGGATGCAATAAAACTATTAAAAGAAAAAGGATTCAGGCAACTTCGATTCAGAGGATTTAGTCCGATTGAATTCATGGAATGTGAGACCTCCATTTTCTATCGGGATGGGAATTTACTAGCATTGTAGAAGTGAAGTGCTGATAAGAAAAAAGCCCCGGCAACTGACGGGGCTTTTTAAGATAAATATAGTAATTGGTTTGAGATATCAGATCATGGTTGCTATTACCAGTGCAACGACGGCCATGAGTTTGATCAGAATATTGAGTGAGGGTCCGGATGTATCTTTAAAAGGATCTCCCACTGTATCACCGACAACCGCAGCTTTATGTGGGTCAGATCCTTTTCCATACTTCACTCCGTTTATTTCAACGCCTTCTTCAATCATTTTCTTGGCATTATCCCAGGCTCCTCCGGCATTTGACTGAAAAAGAGCCATAAGCACACCGGATGCTGTAACTCCGGCTAAGAGGCCTCCAAGCATTTGAGGACCACCGATGAAGCCGAACAAGACAGGAACAATGACAGCAAGCAGTCCCGGGGCAACCATCTCGCGAATTGAAGCCGTGGTTGATATTTCAACACATTTGG
>CAYVBJ010000085.1:0-9877 GCA_964449075.1 uncultured Balneolaceae bacterium | reverse complement strand
CAAATGAACAGATATAGAGTTCCCTGTTCTGATCTTCCCCGAAACAGACAATTCGATTTCCACCCAGATTGTCTATCGACTGGTTATTAAAAGCCGAATCACCATCGTATGCGAATGACCAGATCTCTCCTCCGGAAAAATCAGCATAAACATAACGCCCTGCAAGTTCAGTCACTTCATTTCCGCGATAGACAAATCCACCGGTGATCGATTGACTTCCATCCAGGCCGTATTCAAAAACCGGCAGTTCAAGTCCGGTTTGATCGCACCCGGAAACCGGGTCAAAACAGAGTGAGCCTTCCATCGTATTCCATCCATAGTTCTTTCCGGCTTCAACAATATTTACCTCTTCTCTTCGGTTTTGACCTACATCACCAACCCACAATTCGCCTGTCTCCGCATCAAAGCTGAACCGGAACGGATTACGAAAACCCCAGGCATAAATCTCTTCCCGCCATCCCTGCGAATTATCCACAAAAGGGTTGTCGGCAGGTATAGAGTAATTCAATCCGGGATCAGTGTTATTCACATCAATACGAAGAATATTACCAAGCAAGGTTGACCGGTTTTGCCCATTCTCCAGCGGGTCGCCTCCGCTGCCGCCATCACCAGTTGCAATATAGAGATAGCCATCCGGGCCAAAGCGAATCTGGCCTGCATTGTGGTTACTGAAGGGCTGATCAATTTCAAACAAAATAAATTCTGATGATTCATCCGCCTCGCCGTTATCACCAAGTGTAAAACGTGAAAACACTGACCGGAATGGATCAGGAGAGGTATAATGGACAAAAAGATAGGGATGTTTTTCAAGATCAGGATGAAATGTAAACCCAATGAGACCGCCTTCACCACTTGTACTTATTTTTGAGCTGATATCAAGCACTTCAAATACAGAAGTTGCTTCAATATCGTTTCTGAGTTTTACAATACGCCCGGCTCGTTCTGCAACAAAAACCGTATCATCGATCCCATTTGCAAATTGGAAATCAATCGGCTGAGAAAAACCCAATTCAGGATATGCAGCCTCTATCAGCGGCTGTGACTTAACATCGGAAAAGCCACTTAAAATTAGTAGTGTTAATAAGAAAAGAATTGATTGATAGCTTTTTTTCATAAATCCAATATTTTGCAGTTATTGATGCTTACAAAGTAATCCCTGTTTTATAATACAAATAAGGTTATATAAAATAAGAGATTAGGTAGCGGGTATTGTTACATATCTTACTATCTGAAAACTGAAAAGTTTCAATTTTATCATAAAAAAAGTGAAACAATCAAAAAGTTTGTACAGGCTGATTAATGGTTAATTATAGTCTATCTTTTACCTGATAGCAGAACAGGAATTTTTTCAAATCACAAGCAGATGAATACAAACTCTACAAGTAAATTGGCTGTCCTGATTGATGCAGATAATGCACAGCCGTCAATAATCGAGGGTCTTCTCGCGGAAATAGCAAAATATGGAACGGCTAATGTTAAGCGAATTTACGGTGACTGGACCCAGCCGCAGCTTCGAAGCTGGAAAGAAGTTCTTTTACAGCATTCCATACAGCCAATACAGCAGTTTGGCTATACGCGCGGAAAAAATGCAACCGACAGTGCACTCATCATCGATGCAATGGATCTTCTTTACACACAGCGTTTTGATGGTTTTTGCCTGGTATCAAGCGACAGTGATTTTACCAAACTTGCAGCACGCATTCGTGAAGCAGGTCTTGTGGTATATGGATTCGGGGAGCGAAAAACACCTGAACCCATGGTTGCTGCCTGTGATAAATTTATTTTTACCGAAGTTTTACAGGATGAAGAAGAAGACCGTGATACCAGGAAAAAGAGATCCGGCAATGCTTTGAAACAGGATACAAAACTGGTTAACCTTGTTCGTAAGGCAGTTGAGACAGCATCCGATGAAAGCGGGTGGGCTCATCTCGCTCCTGTTGGCAGCTATATTGCCAAACAGTCACCCGAATTTGATCCCAGGAATTACGGGTATAAGAAACTTGGAGAATTGATAGAAGCGATGGGATTGTTTGAGATGGAAGAGCGCTCAGTCGGCGAAGGGCAATCGAAAGCAATTTACGTTAAAGACAAGCGAAAGTAATAGTACTGTAACATTTATCGATAAATCAACTCCTTGTTACTTGTAGGTAATCATGCCATTCAGCACAATATCTAACTAATATATCAGGCTGTTTTTCCTTCTTTATATCTCTAAATGTGATTTTCTTCTTAATATTTAGTTTTACATACCGATAAGCACATTGTGTATGATCCAGTAACATTTTCAACCCTTACAATACCACTCATATGAGTGTTTCTAAAACCAATAATTTACTTGATGACCAGTTTCTGCTTGGCAAATTGATGGATATCCTGCCAGATAACATTTTTTTTAAAGACACTGAGAGCAAATTTATCAAAATAAACAAAGCTTGTGCGGATAAATTCGGATTGAAAGATCCTGCCGAAGCAGTCGGTAAAACAGATTTTGACTTTTTCCGGGAAGAAGATGCCAGGATATCATTTGAAGATGAAAAAATGATCATGAAAACCGGTCAGCCTGTTATCGGGAAAATTGAAAGCGGGGTATCGCAAACCGGCAGCAACTGTTTAACCTGGTCAAGCACTACCAAGATGCCATTACTGGATGAAGATGGGCAGGTTATTGGAACATTTGGAATTGCAAGAGATATAACAAAGCAAAAATTAGCCGAAGAAGCGTTAAGGACGAGTGAAGAAAAATACCGGGGTATATTTGAAAATATACAGGATGTTTTCTACAGAACAGACAACGAAGGATTAATTACTGAAATTACTCCATCTATTGAATTTTACTCCGGTTTTAAACGATCTGAAATCATTGGCAAAAACACTTCACTTTTTTATAAATACACGGAAGACAAAAGTAAGCTTGTAGAGAAGCTAAAAAATTATGGAGTGGTTTCAGATTTTGAAATTCGTCTCAGAACCAAATCCGGGAAGCTTGTTTATGCATCTGCAAACGCCCGTTTAATGCTTAATGATAACGACGAGATTATCGGGACAGAAGGCACCCTCCGGGATATAACAGGTCGGAAAAAAGCTGAATATGAATTAAAGGAAACTCATCACTTTTTCAATCAGATCATTTCCAATACTTCAGACGGAATCTACGTATGTGATACAGATTTAAGATATATTCACTGGAATCCGTCCATGGAAAAAATAAGTGGTTATAAAGCAGAAAAAGTTTTGGGCAAATCAGTAATGGAGCTGTTTCCACATGTTGAAGAGGAAAAACTCAACCTTTTATACAAAAAAGCACTAAAAGGTCAGTTTGTGAAAACCGGAGATTATTCCTTTGAAATACCGGATACCGGTAAAACCGGCTGGGCTCAAAGTTTTTATAGTCCTGTCAGAAACAGTGACGGTGAGATTACTGGTATTCTTGGAACAGTTGTTGACATAACTGAAAGAAAACAAGCCGAAGAAAAACTAAAAGAAAGCGATGCAACCCTAAAGAAACTTTCAAAACAGATTCCCGGTGTCATCTACCAGTTTCAGCAATTCCCTGACGGCAGCTCATGTTTTCCATTCTCGAGTGACGGTATACGTGATATCTATGAAGTTCACCCCGAAAGTGTGAAACAAGATGCCTCCCCAGTTATTGAACGAATTCATCCTGATGACCTTGATTCAGTTATTTCAAGCATTAATAAATCATATCAAACTCTTGAAAATTGGGAACTAGATTATCGTGTAAATCTTCCCGAAAAAGGTGTCCGATGGCTTAGAGGAAGAGCAAGACCGGAAAAAATGGAGGATAATAGCGTAGTGTGGCATGGTTATATAGCTGATGTAACTGACCAGGTAAAGATCCTCGAAGACAATATTCAATTAAAAAAGCAATTCCAGGGTGTACTCGACACAATGCCAAACCAGGTTTTTGTGAAAGATGCTAACGGGCGCATACTTCTGGCTAACAGGGCTTCAGCTAATTATTATGACACAATACCCGAAAATCTTATCGGCAAAACAGATGAGGATTTTGGGGTCTGTAAAAAAGAGTCAGAGAAGTACATTGAATCAACAAGAAAGGTTATTGAAACCGGAGAACCACATTTTATAAAAGAGGGGCTGACGGTCAATAAAAACGGTGAGGAACAGTGGCATCAGGCAATAAAAGTTCCGTTTCAGCTTCAGCATTCCGGAACCATCACTCCTGCTGTATTAATTGTTGTAACAGATATTAGTCAACGAAAGAAAAAAGAGATTGAACTGAGTGAAACAATCGGGATTGCCGGCGATCAAAATAAACGACTGCTCAATTTTGCTCATATTGTATCACACAATCTGCGAAACCACGCCGGAAATATCTCCATGCTTCTTTCGCTGTATGATGCAGAAGAATCAAATGAGGAGAAGGAGGAACTTCTTGGTTACCTGAAAACAGCCTCTGAAAGATTAACTGAAACTATTCAGGATCTGAATGAAATAGTTGCTGCACAGACCAAGGTCGACAAAAACCTTAAGGAACTGAACATCAAAAAGTATCTTGACAAAATCAAAGAAATTCTGACAACCGAAATTATCGCCCAGAATGTTAAAATAAGCGAAAATATACCGGAAGATTTAACGATTGAATACAATCCTGCCTATCTTGAAAGTATTCTTTTAAATCTTCTGTCAAATGCAATCAAATACAGGCATCCTGAGCGACAGCCGGACATTGAGATTGATGCTTTTGCTGACGGAGATCACGTTATTTTCAAAATTACTGACAACGGCACCGGAATAGATCTTGAAAAACACCGCGATAAATTATTCGGAATGTATAATACCTTCCACGAAAACGAAAACGCAAAAGGGATTGGCCTGTTTATTACGAAAAACCAGGTTGAATCAATGGGTGGAAAAATAGAAGTAGAAAGTGAAGTCAATAAAGGAACAACATTTAAATTAACACTTTCATGAGTACAGTTAAATGCGTCTGCATTATCGATGATGATAAAATCTATGCCTACGGTGTAAAGAAAATCATTCATAAACACGACTTGAGTGACGATATAATCATCTTTGAAAATGGAAAAGAAGCACTTAATGCATTAACAGAAATGTACAATGAAGGAAAAACACTTCCTGAATTGATACTGCTGGACATCGATATGCCCCTCATGAATGGATGGGAATTTTTATCTGAATTTGAGACATTGAGAAAAAAATCAAATTCGTATATTGAAATTTATGTCATTAGTTCAAAGATTGATCAAAACAACGGCGAACTCTATAAGGTAACCTGGGATGATAAAGTAGCCGATTTCATTTCAAAACCGGTAAAACCTGAAGATTTGCAAAATATCATGTCGTAGAAGTTCAGATAGTTGCATTTACGGTCAATGATTCTTTTTAAACCCCCACTTTAGAAACCATTTATGGGCATATATTCCAATAAAATTCTACCATGGATATTTGAGTGGTCCCTGAAAAATAAAACAATAGACGAATACCGTAGTGATCTGCTTTCAGAGGTTCATGGTGATATTCTGGAAATTGGATTTGGCACGGGTCACAATCTGCCGCTATATCCGGATAATGTTGAAAAAATTACTGCTATTGATTTAAATCCTGGAAATACCCCGCTTGCAGAAAAGAAAATTAAAAAATCAGATATTTCAGTAGATCATCGCATTGCAAACTGCGAAAATTTACCTTTCAAAGACAACCGCTTCGATTGTGTTGTAAGTACATTTACCCTCTGCAGTGTCAGCGATATACATGAAGGTTTAAAAGAGATAGAAAGGATTCTGAAACCGGGCGGATCGTTTCTTTTTATGGAGCACGGATTAAGTGAAGAGAACCATATTCAAAAGTGGCAAAATCGGCTGACACCTCTCCAGAAAAAAATTGCAGACGGCTGTCACCTGAACCGTGACATGGGGCAACTCATCAGCATCCATTTTCGGGATGTTGAAATGAATGCATTCTATGAAAAAAAATTACCAAAAATAGCCGGGTATTTTTATAAAGGAGTTGCCAGGCCAAAGCAGACCAACTGACGTACGCCATCTATTCAAATAAGACAAATATTTTTAAAACTTTTACGTAAGCTAAGAAACTCTGCGATTCGTTTTTATTTACATTACACGTTCCCGTTAGCACACTATAGTGTCGGAGTCAAACCAACAAACTTAAACCAATCGTTGTTATGTACAGATATACCCTATCCATAATTTTAATAACTCTGTTAACGATCCCGGTTCACGCTCAGTCTATTCACAACCCAACTGTTGATCTGGATGTGGTTGAGCAGATAATTGAAGAGGGAACAGAAAATTCGCAGGTGATGGAAATTGCAAGCTGGCTTACAGATGTTTATGGCCCGCGATTGACAAATTCACCCCAAATGAGACGTGCCAACCAGTATGTTTTGGAACAACTGGGCGAATTTGGTCTGGAAAACGGATCGCTGCATAAATGGGGGGCTTTTGGAGTTGGATGGGAACTGAAAAAGTTTGCTATGCACGCAAACACTCCACACACCTACTTTCCGCTTACCGGTTTTCCCAAAGCCTGGTCAACAGGACATAAAAAAACTGTTAAGGGAGATGTAATCCATCTCACGATTGAATCGGAAATGGATTTTGAAAATTACAAAGGCACCCTGAAAGACAAGTTTGTAATGGTTGATTTTCCACCGGAATCTGAACCCGCCTGGGACCCTGTTGCAAGGCGCAACAGCGATGAACGGCTTCTTAATCTTGCGAACGCCGCAGACAGAATTCAAAATGCACGTCCCCAGGGGCCAAATCCGGCTGCGATGGCACGTGCACAGATGAGATACCAGCTGGAAAAATTTCTACAGGAAGAAGAACCACTTGCTGTTCTGGACTACAGTTACAGGGGCTGGTACGGACAGGTGGCGCTCAGCATGGCTTCCCTGCCTTCTGAGCCCGGCACACCCTGGCTGGAAAGACCCCGCGCTTACCAGGCGGATGCACCCAAAGCAATTCCACAGATATCCCTTACCCGGGAACATTATGGCAGATTATTCCGGTTACTGGAAAAAGGAATCCCTGTAACCATTGAGATGGATCTGAAAGTGGAGTTTCACGATGATGATCTCTACGGTTACAATACAGTTGCAGAGATACCTGGTACAGACCCTGAGTTAAAAGACCAGGTGGTAATGCTTGGCGGCCATCTGGATTCATGGCACTCTGCCACAGGCGCAACGGATAATGCATCCGGATCAGCGGTTATGATGGAAGCCGTCCGGATTCTGAAATCGATCGGTGTTGAGCCCAGAAGAACCATCCGGATTGCACTTTGGGATGGTGAAGAGCAGGGCCTGCACGGTTCCAGGAATTATGTTTCCGATCATTTCGCAGAAGCTGACGGAGGTTTTTCGGATGCTGAAAACATTCAGAGAAAGTCTGCTTATGACTATTTTTCAGCTTACTATAACATCGATAACGGAACCGGCCAGATACGGGGCATTTATCTACAGCAAAACGAAAACCTGCGTTCACTTTTCAGAACCTGGCTTCAGCCGTTTTCTGACTGGGACGCCACCACCGTCAGTTTTTCAAACACAGGCGGAACCGACCACCTATCGTTCGACAGGGTCGGGCTTCCGGGATTTCAGTTTATACAGGATCCGATTGAATACGGAACAATGACACACCACTCTAACCAGGATTTCTATGAGCGTCTTGTGGAGCAGGATCTACAGCGAACGGCTGTTATTGTTGCCACATTTGTATATCACACTGCCATGCTAGATGAAAAGCTGTACAGGAAAGAGAGTGAAGTGGAAACTCCGGCCAGCGCCTCAAATTGAAAAGTTCCCGCCCGGGCCTCATGATTATCCGCTGAATCCTTTCCTTATAATTGTGTATTTTTAACCTCTTTGAAACAAATTCTACACATTTGTCCGCATAAACATATGCTCACAAAGCGAATTATTCCCTGTTTGGATATTAAAGACGGCAGAACCGTAAAAGGTGTTAATTTCCTGGATTTACGCGATGCCGGAGATCCGGTTGAACTGGCACGCCGCTATACAGAAGAAGGTGCGGACGAACTTGTATTTCTCGATATCACAGCCACAAAAGAGAAACGAAAAACACTGGTTTCACTCGTTGAAAAAATAGCCAGGCATATTAATATTCCATTTACCGTTGGCGGCGGTATCAGAACCATCGATGAAATTGAAGCTATCCTGAAAGCCGGGGCTGATAAAGTATCTCTGAACAGTGCGATCGTCAAAGTTCCGTCACTGATAAAAAAAGCTTCCGACCGGTTCGGTTCCCAGGCCATTGTTGCAGCAATTGATGCAAAACGGCATGGCAATAGCTGGAATGTATATATCAAAGGCGGTTCAGAAGACACAGGAATTGATGCACTTAAATGGGCTGAAAAAGTAGAGAAACTCGGTGCCGGAGAAATTCTCTTAACCAGTATGGATAAAGATGGTACAAAATCCGGCTTTGATAATGAACTGTTGCAAAAAGTAAATGAACGCGTTACTATTCCCGTTATAGCCAGCGGAGGTGCGGGCACGTTAGATCACTGTATCGATGCAATTACTATCGGTAAATCGGATGCTGTACTTGCTGCCAGTATATTTCATTTTCGTGAAATTGAAATCAGTGATCTGAAAGACCGGATGCATGAATCCGGAATTGAAGTACGCCAGGTCAGGAAACAGACTGAAAAGTAAAAACCCGCTATTCAGAGTTTCACAAACTTACACTAAAAACAGACTAACCAAATTGAACATACATCCAGATGGATATACAAGACATACATTTTCTCTACGATCTTGAAAAATTACTGAAATCCCGAAAGGAAGAGATGCCGAAAGGATCTTATTCAACGCGCCTTTTTAAAAAGGGAATTGATAAAATTGCACAAAAATTTGGTGAAGAAGCAGTGGAATTAATTATTGCTTCCAAAAATAAAAAACCAGAGGAGGCAGTCTACGAATCTGCTGATGTAATATATCATTTGCTGGTATTACTGGTTGAAAAAGATATCTCTCTGGACAGCGTTATCCAGGAGATGAAAATCAGAAGTAAGAAATAGTTGAGTGATGCGTACCGGGCGATAGTAATTCCGCGTAAGTGAAATGCCGACAGTTAAAATTTTAGTTTTTGACAACAGTATTATTCTGTCGGAAGAATCAGGCAGTAGGTAAATTATATTGAATTTTTCAATAATAAATATTTTTGATAATCCGTACTTAAAATAACTCCATATTAACGTTGGCAATGCTCTTTTTGGTTATCCTGGTTTCATGCGGAGCTGACAGCAGCCCGGAGATCATCAGCCGTCCACTGCCGGAAATTTCTGATATCATCGTGCCGGAAGGATTCGTTGTTGAAGAATTTGCTTCCGGCCTGGACTTCCCCACTTCAATGGCATTTCCACCCGATGGAAGTGACCGCTTATTTGTGAATGAATTACAGACAGGACGAATTATCATTTTCGAAAATGGTTCCCGCGTCACAGAACCTTTTGCTTCAGTGAATACAATGGTTGAAGGCGGCTTTCCTGTTGCAGGTGAAAATGGATTGATCGGTCTTGCATTTGATCCGGATTACAACTTAAATCGATTTGTCTATATCTCTTTTGCAGTCCGTACCGATCAGGCACAAAAGGTGTGGTAGCCCGGTTCACCGACAATGATAACAAGGGTGAAGATTTCACAATATTACTTGATGACCTGCCAAGCAGTAACGGGCACCGGGTTAAAAATATCGCTTTTGGTCCTGATGGAAAGTTATACATATCGGTTGGCGATGCTTTCCAGGAATCCAATGTTCAGAATATCGACCGGTTTCACGGTAAAATGCTGCCTATGAACAGAGACGGCTCCATCCCGGCAGACAATCCT
>CAYVBJ010000084.1:0-9954 GCA_964449075.1 uncultured Balneolaceae bacterium | reverse complement strand
CCAGAAGATTCAATTTTATATATCTATTTTCATGGATTCCGGCTGATTTCAGATCGCCCCGTAGGCCATTAACCGATATTCAGGGCGGGTGTAACCGCAAGAACCTGATTTCTGATACAGGTTTTAAGAAGAAAGCATTTTATGTTCTGAGAGATTATCATCTGAATAAGTAGTTCTTTGAGATAATTGGACAATTCAACAAAAGATTGCGACACAGTTATAAATTTTATACCCATTTCTTATATATATTGATTTGAAGCGAATATTTGTACTTGCCGGCAACTTTAAATGCAATGATTAAAAAGCAATGCCAGAAGAGGATCCCAAATCAAAAAAAATTAAAAACACGGGTAAAACTGCATCCGAATATGTAAGCCTTGAAGCAGACTTAATTTCCCGGAGCGTAACCGGCAATCAGAAAGAAACAGAATACGGCAGCTCTGCAGAGAAAAAAACAATTCTGATCCTGTCCGGCGCAGCAGCTCATCTGGATAAAATTGCTGCAAAACTTCAGTCCGGGCTCGGAAGAACAGCCACTATTCTGACAGCTTCAAACCGGGGCAGTGCTGATATACTTCTGAAAGAGGGAAATATAGATCTCATTTTATGTGGCCCCAATCCTGACAATCCGGGATTACCTTTTTATTCAGAAGAGTTTGGAACCGGATCCAATTTCACATACGGATCCTCATTCATCTTGATTAAAAAATCGGATCCCGGTTTGATCAGCTGGATGAATATGCACGGGCGTATCGGTCATATCACCCATGCCATTGATCTACTGAACACAGAAACATCGTGAAACAGACCATTTTTGAAACTCTGTTATCACAAAAATGCTCATATTAATAAAAATTAGTTTTGTTTAAAGAAAAAAAAGGGTTTTCAAAATCCGAAGCAGAAATCAAACGCCTGAATGAAGAGAACGTGCGGCTGCGGCGTGCAGTAGATGAATTAGCGATTCTCAACAATCTCGCATTGTCAATCGGCGGCAGCCTGGACAGTGAAAAGATTATGAGATCGATTATCGGTAAATCGATTCGTTCCATAGAAGCCGAACAGGGTGATATTACACTGGTTGCCGCAGATGAATTTAACCCCTCGCATACACTTGTCAGAAGTATGATCAGTTCGAATAAGAATGAACCACTACACCTGAATCAAAATCTTATCGGCTGGATGCAAATTAACAAAAAGCCGTTACTGATGAATGATCCAAAAAATGATCAGAGATTCCGGAATGTGAAGTGGGATCCCACCATCAGATCAGTTTTGAGTGCACCCTTAATGGCAAAATCCAGGCTGATCGGAATTCTTACAGTCTACAATAAATTGAATGAAAACAACTCCGGGTTTACTGAATCGGATCAGCGATTGCTATCCATTATCGCAGCACAGTCTGCACAGGTAGTTGAGAATGCAAGACTCTACGAAGAGGAGAAAACCCTTCAGTTTGTTCGCAGGGAGCTTGAACTTGCCTCTGATATACAGAAAAAAATGCTGCCATCAGCAGCACCCGAAATAGAGGGCTACAGGTTATCCGGTAAAAACCTGACGGCTCAAACAGTCGGCGGCGACTACTACGATTTCATCAGAATCGATGATCACTGCTGGGCTTTTTGTCTTGGTGATATCAGTGGCAAAGGCTTGCCGGCTTCCCTTCTGATGTCGAACCTGCAGGCGATTCTCAGAGGACAAGCCCTTCATTTGAGTGAGCCATCTGCAATTTTAAAGTGCGCAAATCATCAATTGTATCAAAGTACAAGTCCCGAAAAATTTGCAACCCTGTTCCTGGGAATTATTGACACTTCTTGTGGTACACTAACCTATTCCTGTGCCGGACACGAATATCCATTTTTACTAAAACCTGATGGCAGCCATATACGCCTTACCTCAGGCGGTGTTCCGCTGGCAGTTTTAGACGAGCAGGAGTTTATGCAGGATACTATTCAGCTTGAAAAAGGAGACTGCATTATTGTCTATTCTGATGGAATTACTGACAATATGGATGAAAATGATGAGCAATATGGAGAAGAGAGGCTAAAGGAATTGCTGATAAATTCCGGATCTGAACTGAGCAGTCCGGAACATCTGATTGAAATAATATTCAAGTCGAGTACCGATTTCAGTAAGAATACGAACCGCTTTGATGATATGACCGCAGTTGTCTTAACCAGAAATTTATAAACAAGAGGAGAAACCGCTTATGTATATGAGAATTGTTGAAGCCAATATAAAAAAGGGACAGGGAACCTGGCTCGAAAGGGTTTATGAAGATAGTATTCTACATTCACTGCAGGAAACTCCCGGCTGCGTGTTTGCCGGCTTGATGTACAGCATCGATTCATCAAATAAATATCTCTCCCTTACAATATGGAAAAGTGAAAAAGATGCAGGCAACTATGTAAACAGCGGTGAGTTTACAAAAAATATTGAACTTATCAACCCGGTACTGGAAGAGAGTATTGAGTGGAAAATCCGGTTGTCTAAAAGTGATATCCTGGAATATGAACCGGTTACCGTAAACCCGGTTGTTAAATCCTACCCGATCTTCGGTAATAAAAACCCGATGCCTGATGAAATACCTGTTTCAAACAATTATATGAGAGTACTGTCACTTACATTAAAACCGGAGCATACCGATGAATTCAATTCTATTTACAAAGAAAAAATACTGCCCGAATTAAAAAAAGTTAAAGGATGCAAATATGCATTTCTGATCGAGGATACTAATAAAAGCAATGAAATTCTCTCATTTACGATTTGGGATAACCCCGAATCAATAAAAGAATATGAGACACAGGGAAAATTTCACTCATTTTTGGAGAGCATCCGTCATACGCTGGGTGAACTATACCAATGGAAAATGTCTCTTGAAGAGAACAGTGATTCTAAAAAATCCGTAACAAGTCAAGATGCTGATATAAAAACATTTACACTGGTTACCGGGAAAAATTTTATATGAATTAGACAATTTTCGGACAAATTTAAAACAGAAACATCATGCCGGATAAAAACATATCACACTACAAAATTCTTGGTAAACTCGGAGAAGGGGGAATGGGTGTGGTATTTAAAGCGCACGACACCAAACTTGATCGACCGGTTGCTTTAAAATTGCTGCCCCTGCATCTGCAATCTGGAGATGATGCCAAAGAACGTTTCCTTCAGGAGGCAAGGGCTGCTTCCGCCCTCGACCATCCGAACGTATGCAGGATTCATGAAATTGGTGAAAGTGAAGACGGCAGCATGTTCATTTCCATGGCTTATTATGAAGGTGAATCACTCCAGGAGAGAATCAAACGGGGTGCTCCCGGATTTTCTGAGGCTCTTGATATCGCCATCCAAACGGCCCGGGGGCTGCAATCGGCTCACGAATCAGGTATTGTCCATCGTGATATCAAACCGGGTAACATCATGCTTACCCTGCGGGGGGATGTCAAGATCGTGGATTTTGGGCTGGCAAAACTGGCAGGGCAATCGCGGCTGACCCAGAGCGGCTCAACCGTCGGTACTGCCGCCTATATGTCTCCGGAGCAGATTAACAGCGAAACCGTAGACCACCGGAGTGACATTTTTTCGTTCGGACTTTTGCTTTATGAGCTTTTCACTGGTATCCACCCTTTCAAGAGTGATTATTTTCACGCCATGATGTATTCCATCATAAACGATGAACCCAAGCCGGTTACCGATCTGAACCTGGAACTTCCGGATGAACTGCAGTGGATCATAGAAAAAGCGATCCGGAAAAATTGTGATGACCGGTATCAAACCATGAATGACCTTGTTATTCATCTCGAGGCCCTGAAAAGCGGTTCAGTAAAGCTCCCGGAAATTATACTGCAGGACAAACCGTCTGCAAAAAAACAGGCAGTTTCCGGTAAAAAGTCGTACACTGGTATTCTCTTAACTGCAGTAGTTTCGGTACTGGTATTGACAACCGTTGTAATGTTATCGGTCAGAGGCACCATTTCGATGCCGCCGTTTCTCTCCGGTGTTGAAATCCCGGAGTACAGGCAGATTGCTGTTCTTCCCTTTCGAAATATCGGGGATGATTCTGAAAACCAGGTTTTTGTGGATGGCCTTGTTGAAACCCTCTCCAGTAAATTATCACAGCTCGAGCAGTTCCAGGATAACTATCTTGTTATACCTGCAAGTGAAACGGTTGCCCGTAATATCAGCACGGCTTCGCTGGCACGGGAAACATTTGGAGTGAATCTTGTAGTAACCGGCAGTGTCCAGCAGCTCGACCGGGGAGTAAGGGTAATTCTGAACCTGATTGACGCGGCAACACTCCAACAGATTGATTCGAGAATTATCGATGATACGTTTATTGAAAGTTCTGTTTTACAGGATGATGCTGTTTTCAACCTTGCAAATATGCTCGGTTTGGAAGTTAAGCCGGAAGTACAAAAAGTGCTTGCTGCAGGCGGTACTATCGTGCCGGGTGCTTATGAATTCTACCTGAGAGGAATCGGCCACTTGCAGCGATTTGACAGGATTGAAGATATCAACGCAGCCATACACCTGTTTAATCGTGCTCTTGAAGAGGATCCCGAATTTGCACTTGCCCATGCCGCTTTGGGCGATGCCAACCTGTACTTGTACAGACGAACTAAAGATACCGACTGGTTCGATCCTGCAGAACGGAGCATCCGGCGAGCTATAAAGATCGACAGGACTCTCTCTCCTGTTCACACATCTCTGGGTACATTGCTTACCGAAAAAGGTGAATATGAAATGGCATTGGACGCTCATGCCACGGCTCTTGAGCTGAACTCAACCAATTTTGAATCCTACAGGGGACGGGCGAGAGCTTTTAGTTCATTGCAGCGCTTATCAGAAGCCGAGTCAACCTATAAAAAAGTGATCGAGATAAAACCGGATTACTGGGCAGGATATGCAGAACTCGGGGTATTCTACTCACAGCACGGGCGATTTGAGGAATCAGCAGAACAGTTTCAGATTGTCACGGAACTAAGCCCCGGCAATGCAGCCGCATACCGCAATCTCGGTGGGGTTTACTACTACCTGGGTCAGCAGGACAAAGCTCTTGAGGCATTCAGGAAATCGGTTGAAATTCAGCCGAATTACGGTGTCTATTCAAATATGGCTACAATGAATTATTACAACGGCAACTTCTCTGAGGCTGCCATGAATTACGAAAAAGCACTTGAACTTAACGACGCCGATTATAAAGTGTGGAGCTTCCTGGGAAGTGCTTACAAATATTCGGATCCGCCAAACAGTGAAGGATCTGAAAAAGCAGTTCTGAGGGCAATTGAGCTTGCAGAAAAGCAGCTTGAAATAAACCCGCGCGACCCGGAGCTATTGTTGAGCCTCTCTTCCTATCATATAGCCCTTGATGAAGATACGAAAGCTGAAACTTTCCTTGAAAGAGCCTTGAGAATGGGGCCTGCCGAAGTAAATAATGTGATGAACCTTGGAATTATATATGAACATTTGGGGAACAGAAACGAAGCCCTGAAATGGATTGAAAAAGCCGTTGATGGTGGTTACAGGCTGGAAGAATTTCTGGATGGGCCGGATCCGGAATTGGACTCAATCAGAAATGACCCTGAATTCCTGAAAATAGCAGACCGGTATTTAAATGAAGATAAAAACTAAAAAGTGGAATATTATGTCAGTAAACGTAGATATCAGTGACAACAAGTTCAGTAAAAACAAAATTACCATAAACAGAGGAAAACATATCCGTTTTAAATCAACTGATGGAAATACCTATACGGTTGACTGCGGAAAGCAGGATATTGACATTTCTGATCAATTCCCATTTACTATACCGGGCGATAACAAGGTTCACAAACTGAAAATAAAAGAGAAAGCCAAAAAACAGGATTATACCTGTTCGATTACGTCCGATACCGGTTCGGAAAAAATGCATATGAGCGCCATCAGGCCAACGATGATTATTGAGGTGGGTTAGAATCACAGATTATGAAGATTAATTGCAAACTAATCCCGATTTTAATTCTTCTTGTCTCCTGCAATCAAAACGGGGAAGTCAACAAACAGAGTCCCAACTCTGCCGGCCCGCCGGAGCCGGAAATGCGCTACCTGGCACAAACCCCGCCCGGAACCACAGCCGAATTGTTTGCGCCGGGCGTCGTCAGTACGGAAGCGGTGGAACTCAACAGTGTCTTCTCCCCCAATGGACGTGAGTTTTTCTTTACCCGGCTGATCGATGGGCCGGATGAGACAGGAGAATACCCGGGTAAGTCCCGGCCGACCCTGCACCACATGAGGTATGAGGACGGCGCCTGGAGCGAAGCCCGGCCGCTGCGGCTTTATCCGGACGCACCGCATACCTGGGCGGTCGATATGTCAGTTTCACCGGACGGCCTGCGACTATATTTCATGGGGCCCCATCCCGTGGAACCTGAAAGTAAACACAGTGATCTGAACCTGTGGGTCAGCCGCCGCGTGAACGGTGAATGGTCTGCGGCCGAACCGCTGCCTGCACCGCTCAACAGTGAGGCGAACGAAATCTACTCATCGGTCGCAGCCGACGGCAGCCTGTATTTCACTTCCAGTCGACCCGGTGGACTGGCAAAAGACCGCAGCGACCTTTATCGGGCACAACGTCTTGTTGATGGCGGTTTTGAAGAACCGGTCAATGTCGGTGCGCCGGTCAACAGCGAATCCGGCACCGGTGATACTTTCGTTGCCCCTGACGAGAGCTATATGATCATTACCACTACCCGTCAAGGCGGATACGGCGGTGGTGACCTGTATGTTTCGTTCCGCAAAGCTGATGGTAGCTGGGGAGAGCCCGTCAATCTTGGGCCGGAGGTCAACTCCGAGATCCTCGATTACTGCCCGATGGTCACGCCGGACGGAAAGTACCTGTTTTTCTCCCGCAGAAATAGCAATCCCCCGGGTAGCGGCTGGCCAAATGTTGCCGAAGGCGATGTGTACTGGGTGGATGCAAGTGTTATTGAGCGTTTGCGTCCCACCGAAGGCATGAGCCAAAAGACTGATTCCCGGGTGGAAGGCGTCTGGCGGCTGGTTGAGTACCACGACTGGAATGCGGACGGAACTGAAATCGAATCGCTCGGAAATCAGGCACCGGGTATTTTTGTCTATACACCCGAAGGAAACTTGTCGCTTCACATTATGACCCAGTTCGACCGGCCCACGGTAAACAGTGAGACGACCAACGAAGAGCGGGGTGAAATCTATCGCCCTTATATCGGGTATTTCGGCACTTACACTGTGGATTATGAGGCAAAAACCATCACACACAATATTGAGGGGGCAAAACTACCAAATCGCATTGGCCGGTCAGCAATACGTACATTCTATTTTGATGATAGTGACCTGGTTCTCGATTTCACAAATTCAGAGGGCCGGCGCTTTTATCGCCGCCTGAAGAGGGTGGAAAGTTTAAGAGGTGAGGGCTGATGTACTATTGCTGCATCTAATTTGAATCACGGATTAAGCAGATTGATGGATTCACACTGATCTAATGAATTGAAGGATGAACACGGATTTAAAGCATAGCGATATAACCGAAAAAATAATTGGGCTTCATTCGAAGTGCATTCATTTTTAGGTAATGGATTTCAGGAAGTGATTTATCAACGGGCATTAGCTTATAAACTAAACCAAAAAAACCTGGGATTCGAACGTGAAATTGAACACGACGTCTTTTATAAAGATTACCAGAACCCATCGGTACAAGAAGAGCCGATTTTGTGGTGGAAGGAAAAGTTCTGGTAGAGATCAAAGCTATTAAAAAGCTTGAAGATGTTCATCTTGCTCAAGCACTAAATTATTTAAAAGCGTATCGATTAGAAATTGGGCTGCTGATCAATTTCGGATCCAAAAGTCTAACATTTAAACGTCTGATTCTTTCAAATTAATTCGTGAAATCCCTTAATCCCAAAATTCCGCGATTCCAATGCTAAGATTCTTCCGCACCATCCGTAAAAAACTGATTGAACATCCGTTAAAAGGCCGGACAGGGGATAATGTTCGAAAGTACCTGCTCTACGCCATTGGTGAAATTCTGCTGGTGGTGATCGGGATATTGATTGCACTGCAGGTAAATAACTGGAATGAGGAACGTAAACTGAATCTGCTGGAGGTCTCTTATTACGAAAGCCTGTTACAAGACCTGCAGACAGACTCAACCGAGTATGATTTTCGAAAAAGGAACGCAGGTTTAAATGCTAATAGGATGCTCAACATCATTGATTTTATTGATAATGACTATGAACTGGATGGCTTGAGTATGCGTCCGGTTGAATGGCAGAAAGTACAATATACTGATACGCTGGCTCTTGTGATGAGCCTGGCACAGGCAGGATTTCTGCAGTTTGCTCAAATCTACGACAATACAATCACCGACCTGAAAACCACCGGCAATCTCAAGCTGTTAAAAAACAAACCATTAAAAGACGATATTCTCTACTATTACAATCTTCAAAACCTTCATGAACAGTGGGCAGAAACCTATCTGCCTGTCCGGACCGAAATAGACAAAACAGTCAATGGTATTCTTCCTCCCCGAATCAGGGCAGGCTATTTAAAAGAAGAACCTTTGTACACATCTGAAGATGAATTCAACAGGATTGTTCAAAATATGAAGACGAAGAGCGAACTGAAAGAACTTGCAAATGGAATGTACCATACACACTCGCGTATCATGTGGCGGGCAGACGGGCGATTAGGCAGCCTTGAGGTTTTGATAAAGGATATTCGTTTAGAAATTGCCAGGTTAAAGTAAAAAAAATCATATATGAGTTATGCGAATTTTTTTAACCCTGACAAACCCTGCAAAAAATTTCTTTAGTATCCTTCCCTTAAATTACAGATTAACCGAATTACCCGGTTTTATATCTCCCTATTGTAAAACACCCACGAAAAATTATAAAAAAAGCCTGCTTTTGGCAGGCTTTAATATATTTTACCATAACAAAAGCAGCTTATTCCTGGCTGCCACTTAATTCTGGAACAAGTACCCAGATCTCGTCATACTGATCTTCCATTATATGGTCCATCGTTCTTGTCCAGCGATCCCACTCTCCTCTGCTATAAACTTCTTCAAAAGTATCTCTGAAATCCCACTCCTCGTCAATTTCGGCCATGCTGTTGTGAAAAGTCATGGTAGCAATATGTCTGCCGAGATCTCCCTGGATAAATTCATTATCATAGACCACCCAGCTTGGATTTTCCTCCAATGCTTTGATAGTTTCGCTAAGCTTTTTTAGTGCATCGGGAACCAGAAACCCATATTTGGAGTTTATTTTATGTATGCGTACAAAAGCAATCGAATAGTCACCTTCAACCACATTTGATAAATCCTGGTCGAGTCTCCAATATTCAACGGTTTCAGTATCTTTTACGGTAGGCATAACCACATTCTGCCAATGATCATCATGATCACCCGATGGACGATCATCTAACTGAGCATAAGAGTTTAAGGGACCCATGGTCCAAAGAATTTTACCGGCATTAGGACCAGTGGATATAGACCATACGTTTGAGTGATAAGGACCCGGCTCATTGTGAAATGTCTGATTGTGTTCAGCCATCGCTTCCTGGAAAGCTTCAAGTTGTGTATTATCTGGCGTTAATAAAACAGATTGGTATATCACTTCTTCCGATTGTCCTTCTTGTGCTACAATATCCAATGGAAGAATGATTAAAAATAAAATTACAATATATCTCATGTATAAATCCCCTATTTGTTATTTGATTGTGAAGACATATTATATTTCTAAATATATTTAGATGCAAATTTATAATTTTTATAAAATTACAAATAAATTACATGTTCAGTAAAAACTTTTAGTATATATACTATCTTTTACTTCATCATAAGTTATATCCATACAAATGAAAAGCCGGGTATACCTGTTTGATACAAATTTAAGTACTGTCCAGATTTGTGTGTCTGAGGGAGTTGTAGCCACCCACCGGTGGGTG
>CAYVBJ010000083.1:0-10128 GCA_964449075.1 uncultured Balneolaceae bacterium | reverse complement strand
GTTCTCTATAAATTCAGGCGCGGTGATTTTAATGTACTGGTTGGAATCAACCTGCTGCGTGAAGGTATCGATATACCTGAACTGAGTCTTGTGGCCATTCTGGATGCAGACAAGGAAGGTTTTTTGCGCTCAGAAACATCCCTGTTTCAAATTGTCGGCAGGGCTGCAAGAAACGTTGGCGGAAAAGCAATTTTGTATGCGGATAAAATAACCAACAGCATGCAAAAAGTAATTGATGAGACAAACCGGCGAAGAAAGCTTCAAAAGGAGTACAACAAAAAACACGGAATAACCCCAAAAACAATAGAAAAAGAGCTGAAACCTCTTGTTGATCCTTCACTCATTTCAACACAGAATTTTAATTTTGATACAAAACAGAAAGAAGATGATTATCTTGAAGTAGTTAAAGTGGCTGAAGATGGAGTAAAATACAAAGCCAATCCGGCCATGAAAGAAATAACATTTGAAAGCAAGGATAAATTTATCGATTATCTACGCGACACGATGTTGCAAGCTGCAAAAAACATGGAGTTTGAAGAAGCGGCAAGAATTCGTGACCAAATAGCACAACTGGAAGAAGAATTATGAAACCTGTAAAATGAATACCACACTTACATACATAAAGAATTTTATCAAAGACCGCGACGTCGCTTCTATTACACCGACATCTTTACGATGTGTCAAAAAAGTCTGCCAGCATATTGATTTTACCGATGATATCAATTTAGTGGAATACGGTCCCGGCAATGGTGTGTTCTCCAGGTACATTCTTAATAAAATGACATCAGGTTCGAGAATGATACTAATTGAAGCAAACCAGAATTTTGTCAAACAATTGCAGCTCACTTTAGATGATCCGAGGGTGGAAATTCACAATGTGCTTGCCGGAGATGTAAAAGAGATCCTCCGGGAAGAATTGATCGGTAAAATTGATTATGTATTATCGGGAATTCCTTTCTCTTTTCTAAAACCTGATCGCAAACGGAAGGTTTTACAGGCGACCAAAGAGATCCTGAAACCAAGCGGAAAATTTCTTGCCTACCAGACATCCGGCCATCTCAAAAAACCACTTATGGAAGTATTTGGTAACGTGAAAACAGAAAGAGAGATGTTAAATATTCCACCCTACCTCATCTATGATGTTGAAAAGAATGGCGTATGATTTTATTTATTTGCTGTAATTCACCTGTTTTTCCTGATTTCGACTATTTTTTAAATTTTTTAAAGAAAAAATTGTACTCACAAAATCAAAATTTTAGCTGCTCTGTAATGTGACTAAAGCCACTTTATTCGCTTAGCCCTAACTACAGATCCATGAGCGGAACGAATGATAGATTTTGTATTCCAAATATATCCATTTGCATCAGATTTAATCCATTAGAGGCTGTCCAAAAAGATGTAATTGTTTTATGAGTACCTTAATAATTAAAGTTTACTTCGTGAATCTTCGTGGCAATAAAACTGACGGTATTTGCCACGAGGACGCGAAGACACCAGGCTACACGAAGAATTAGTACTACATCTATTTAAAAATAAACTAAATAATTTAAGTTGAGCTGCGGTCAACTACACTTTTTGGACACCCTCAATGAAAACTTCACCTTCAAAAGGGCTTTAGCCACATTCATTATACTGTAGTTGCACCAACAGATGATCCTTTCCGTAAACTGGGAGATGACTTCGAACAAATAAGAAATAACCCCGAACAAGTACAGACAGTCGTAATCAATCATCTTTTCCAGGGTGAAGTATCTGCTGAAGAGGTGGAACCTGCAATTAATGTAGAAATTGAAAATGGTGACATTCCGGCCACCAATGGTCTTGTCCACTCAACAAAAGATGTGATAATGGCTGAGTAAATTGTATATCGATAAATAGAAGGGCCTGATTGCTCTGCAGTCGGCCTTTTTTTATGTTCTATGTAGATAAAGCAATAAAATATTCCAAATCAAGAACTGTATTGAAAACCGATTCACATAAGATCATACCTCCTGATGCCCTTATAAAAGGGTATCAAAACGGAATTTTTCCGATGAGTGCATCTCGCCATGATGAAAGCTATGAGTGGTATGGTGCACGCAGAAGGGGCATTATTCCCATTAATGACTTTAAAGTCTCTAAAAACGTCCGGCGGCTGATTCGGCAAGGACGCTACAGCTGGAAGGTAAACAGCTGCTTTCGTGCGGTAATCACTGAATGCGCAAATCGTAAAACTACATGGATATCGGATTTGATTATCCGTTCCTATGATTATTTAAATAAACTGGGATATGCACATTCAGTGGAGATATTTGATCAGGACGGCAACCTGACGGGCGGATTGTACGGGGTTTCAGTTGGCTCTGCATTTTTCGGAGAATCCATGTTCAACAGAGAACCGGAAGCAGATAAGATCGCCTTACACCACTGTCACCGTGTACTCGATCTTAACGGATATGAATTGTGGGACACACAATATTACACAGATCATCTTGCACAATTCGGGTGCAAAGAAATTCCGAACATCCTGTATCTGGAATTATTGGAAAAAGCTTTGCAAAAGGAAACTCTATTCGACAGCAGTGTTATAAAGACCGACTAAAATCATAACTGCTTTTTTCACAACCGAATCAGACGCGTTTATAGCTCGAACAACCTCCATTCTCTTTTCCGTCTTCCTCACATTTTTCCTTCTCTTCAAATCCAGTTTTAGAATATGCTTTGATCTCACCGTCTTTGGTAACCCTTCTCCATCTCCACTCACCTTTTACATCTTTGTAGATTTCACATTTAGGCATTCAAACCTCCATTTTCAATTAATTATTGATTCACCGAAATTTTTTCGGCTTTTTTCAAAAATTTTATAATCATATTAGTTACAAAATATTCAGACAAATTTCTAATCATTGAAAATAATCCGTAAGATTAACCGGGTACAATTTTTTGCTTACCTGAAAATTCTTGTACTGCTTCCGGGTATTATATCCGCTGCCAGTATTAAAGAGTACAATTCGCTCTTTCGCACCCAGATACCCCGTCTCTTTTAATCTCAATGAAGCTGCCATAACCGCCCCACCCTCCGGTGCCGGAAATATCCCTGTTTTCGATGCAATATGTGCGGATGAAGACAAATTATGCAAACCTCTTGCATCAAATTGCTCACCGGTTTTTGAACACTCCAGATGAGTAATGATACTTATTGGCAGTTATATGCGTTGTTTACCTTGATTATGGTTTTGTATACATTTGCAACGTTTACAAATTATGCGGAATTGTTCTGAGTCGATGCGTTCAAACAATAAATCAACCATTTTGTCAAATTATTAACTATTTTATTCATAATATCAAAGCATTTCACATAAATCTTATTAAATACCCACTATTATGTTCATATTAAAAAATTCATGCGTCCTATTTTTACTATTCGCCATCGGCTGTGCAACCACGAAAAGCAGTTCACAATACCGGGAGTATGATGAAGACTTTAATATTGCCGTTGAAACGGTGGAAAAAGCTGTTGGCAATGTGGGATTAAGTGTAGTTAATAAGGAATCGGACGGCCCTTCATCTGTAAAAATTACAATAGCAGAAATGACCAATGATTTTGGAATTGAACCTGTACAAACCCTTTTAATGGAAGTGTTTGTTCAACGTACTGAGGAAGGACCAGTCAGTGTAGAGATAAAAGGATCTCAAAGAAGCAGAAACGTAATGGCCGGAACCCAGGAGACCGCTGTAAGCCGATACAGATCACGCATATTTGCACAAATTGATGATAATCTTGTCCGGGTGGACTCCTGATTAATCTTTTTTTCTGCTGAAAAAAGTACCCTTAAGAACCCAATCTGAGTTACGCCGGCTTCAGTCCGTCCAATACCCAGGGCATCAGTTCGGAAACTGTTGGATGAACCAGCACTACTTTTCTGTATTCTCTGCATGGAATTTGGCTATGCATAATGGCGGCAAACATATTGATAATCTCGTCTCCACCCGGTCCCAAAACAGATGCTCCAAGTACAAGATCCGTATCACCATCTACCAGCAGTTTGGCAAAGCCTTTGGTTTCACCCATCTCTTTTGCCCGGCTGATTTTACTCATCGGACGAGTTGCCTTTAGTATTTTTTTACCTGCTTTACGTGCTTCTTTTTCAGTCATGCCCACTCGTCCCATAGGCGGATCAATAAAAAGTCCGTAGATCACTTCCCGTTTTGAGATAGCACGATCACCGCCATTCAAATAGTCCAAAACAATTTCCGCATCGTTTACTGATGTGTGTGTAAAAGCACCTTCCCCGTTAACATCTCCGACTGCAAAAACCCCTTCAACATTTGTCCGGCAGTAATCATCTACCTGTAAAAAACCTCTCAGGTCCGTTTCCAGTCCTGCAGCCTCGGGATTGATGGTGTCGCTGTTCGGAACGCGTCCGGTTGCAATCAGCAGGTGTGAACCTTTAACTTTATCACCGGATGTAAGAGTAAGCTCAATCCTTCCATTTTCTTCTGAAGCAGCCTCTGCCTCGGAATTGCACATTACCATGATTCCTTCGTCTTCCAGAATTTTCTGTATAGAATCTGCCACATCCTCATCTTCTCGCGGCATAAGCTGATCACCACGCTGTATAATAGTCACTTCGCTTCCGAATCGTCTGAATACCTGGCTGAATTCAACACCGACATAACCGCCTCCGATTATCAATAAATGTTCCGGCAATTCTTCCAGGTCAAGAAGCCTCACATTGTCCATCCACGACACCTCATCGAGGCCTTCTATGGGAGGATTAAAGGCCCTTGTACCAGTATTGATGTAGATTTTGTCACCTTTGATCTCTTCACTGCCGGCTTTGATTGTTTTGGGACCTGTAAATGAACCCCATTCTGTAAAAAGGGTAACATTGTCCGTTCCATTCATCCAGTTCTCTAGACCGCTGCTGGATCCGTTTCTGATTTCATTCATCCGTTCACGAATCCGTTTGTAATCCACTTTAATATCTCCGGCACTGAATCCGTAAAAATCTCCGCGTCGTGCCATATGAATTGCGCGGGCACTCGCTACCATTGTTTTTGTTGGCGTACAGCCGTAATTCACACAACTGCCTCCGACCATTGCTCCTTCAATAACAGCGATTGAGTCTCCCGTTGGAATTAATTTCCCAAGCAGTGTTCCTGTTGCCTGTCCTGTTCCAAGAATGATATGATCAAAAGTTTTCATAGTATCAATTTCAGGTTTAAATTTTTATTTCCTGAAGTTAGTTATGTTTCGTGTTTATAGTAAAAATGGAGACGGGTGCCGTTGTCGCTTTCAACATTCAATTTGGCTTCAAGCTGGCTAACAAGGGTATCAATAATGGTAAAACCAAGTGATGACACCCGCCTTTCCTCAAAATCATCAGGAAGCCCCACACCATCATCCTCTGCAATAAAATGAATTTTATTTTCCTCTTTAAAAACATGTACCCTAATTACACCATTCCGGTTATCAGGATAAGCGTACTTGTAGGAATTTGAAATAATCTCATTAACAATCAAGGCAGAAGGAACTGCCTGATTCACATTTAAATGAATGGATTCGCAATCCACTTCAATTGAAATATTTGTTCGTTTGGTCAGTGTTTGCCTGATCGATTCAATTAAATCTTCCAGGTATGCTGATAGCTCGATCGATGCTAAAGTGGAAGAGCGGTAGAGCTTTTCATGAATTAGTGCCATCGATTTGATCCTCATCTCACTGTCAGAAAGCAATTCAAACAGACGATCATCCTCGTAGCTGAATTTCTGAAGAGTTAATAATCCTGAGATAACAGCCAGGTTATTTTTTACCCTGTGGTGAATTTCCTTAATCAGGGTTTCACGTTCGTTCAGCATTTTTTCTAATTCATCTTCCCTCTTTGTCACATTTTCAGGTTCAAAAAATTCAAACAAAAAATGTGTTGTATCGGTGTTCTCTAAAGGCTGAATCGTAACTTCATAATTCAACTGGGGTGCATTTTTATAACCCGCTCTGAGTCTTTTTCGATATACTTTTCCTTCATTTTGAAGAGTTTTCACTTCTTCAAGTACAGATTTGAGTTTATCTGTTTCAAGAAAAGAGCTGACAGTGCAGCCAAGCACCTCAGCCTTACTACTGCCGGATAATTTTAAAAAGGATGGATTAGCATAAACCACGATTCCCTCAGAATCAGTAATCAGCAATCGTATCGGTGTTGCTTCTGCTGCTTTGTAAAAGAGTTGACTCTCAGCTTCCTCTTTACACCCAATTGGTTTCATAGTAATGCCCTTTTTTGTTTCTCTCCCAAATATTACAAATGTTTATATACACTGAAAACTGCATTGAAAGAGATACAAGAAATTCACCCATCTGCTTTTGATTCATTAATTTCTTTAAATACTGATCACTATCATAAAGTAATGAATTTAAGTTAACATTGGAAAAGCAGAACTATAACTTATCGGTTTTGGGAATTGTGTTTACTGTTGCTAATTGCGGGATGATTCCTTCAAAACTGAGAAATTGACCAAAACAAAGACCGCAGCTGCCAGCGCACTAAAATAAAATGTTCCCTGAAGGCTGAATCCCAGGTAAATTAAACCGAGAAGGTACGGGCCAAGAGCCTGTGCAACTCTCATAACCATCCAGTTTACAGATAAAAAGGCAGCCCTGTGTTCCTGTGTAGCCTCACCGGTAAGCAAATTCAGAATACTCGGAATATTTATACCCTGGGCCAATCCAAAAACGGATACGGGCAGTAAAAACCACCAGACATTATCTACCTGCGGAATAGCAAGAAAGACAAACAGATAAAGAAAGGATGCTGTACGGATCAGTTTTACTTCAGAAAAACGAAGTGTCAGTTTACCAAGTTTTGCTGCCGTATACGACGTGATAAGGGATGAGCTTGAAAGAAGTATCCCGATATAAAACGGACTGAGCCCGAACTTTTCATCCAGTAAGATCGTAAAGAAAGTGATATAGCCCCCGTAAAGCATGATAAATGTCAAAAATATACCCGCAAATAGTGCCAGAACTTTTACAGATTTTAGTGACGTGAGAACTTTCCCAAATATCTCTCTCATTTTTGTATCGTCTGAATCAGCCATCGGATCCAGTAAATAGAGAACAAGTAGCCCGACCGGTATTGCAAGGAGGCTTAAAAAAAATGGGTAGAACCACCCAGCAATAGCAAGTGCCCCGCCAATTGCAGGATAGACAGCAGTTCCTATGCTCAGCACGCTTGCATTATAACCCATTGCCGAGGCGCGCCTGTTACCGGTGTAAAGATCCCCGATTAGCGTCAGGTTCAAAGCACCGAGTGCCGCACTTCCAAATCCCTGAAGCACCCGGAAGAAAAGTAACTGATTAAAACTTATTGAAAATGCACACGCCGCCCCTGCAATCCCGAAAATAAAGAGAGAGGGAACCAAAATAACTTTCCGTCCATAGCGGTCGGCCAGCAGGCCTAGTACCGGGGTCAGGAAGATACCGGGAAGTGTAAAAAAAGTTATCAGTAATCCGATTCTGGCAGGCGTTACATCAAATGCATGTGAAATTGACGGCAAAGCCGGTGCGATCGTCGTAACACCCATAACGGCCGTAAGAGTGATTCCGAAAATCACATACAAATTGGTGTCTTTAAGAAGAGATCCGGATTGTGTGTCAGGGCTCAATACGTTCAAATATCAGGTTAATCAGACTTTCTTATCACAGGTTATTAAATATATCGGGTTAAAATAAAGATATTCCGTCATCTGTACTAATAGTTAAATATGCATTCATTAATGAGAACTCATATGAGGGTATCTGGCACATAAATAATTTTTTTCAGGTAACTCATCACTTACTAAATTTTTCTATATTTTTATTTGTATATCAGCATTTACATTTGCAACCTCTTTTATTCTGCAAATTATGATAAGTTCTTCAGTTTTTTGATTCTTTTAAAAACTATTACCTTGCTGAAGAAAAATTTCACAATTATAAAAAGTACAGGACATCTCTTTTGATTGCCAAAAGTAACATATTACCGGATATATCTGATCACAAGTACTCAGTTCAGATTGCCAAAACCGAAAACGAAATCAGAGAAGCTCTTCAGCTGAGGTACCGGGTTTTTTACAAAGAGCTGAAGAGGGAATTTGATTCTGACCGTGCGATAGACAAGGATGAATTTGATGATCAATGCCATCATTTGATTGTGAAGGAGATCAGTTCCGACAAACTGATTGGCACATACAGGCTGCAGACCTATGAACAGGCAGCCGCCGGTGCAGGCTTTTATTCTGACACACTCTTCAAAATGGATGATTTGCCTGAATTTGTACTAAAAAACGGGTTCGAGGTGGGGCGTGCCTGTATTGAAGAGAGTCACAGAAATGGCCGCGTTCTGTTCCTGCTCTGGAAAGGATTTGCCGGTTATCTCAATCATTTCCGTAAACAGTATCTGTTCGGAAGCCTGGGCATTCCGGCTGAAAGTATCGAAGATGGAGCAGCCGTCTACAACCGACTGATCGACAGAGGATATCTTCATTCAGACTATCTTGTTCGTCCGCGTGATTCATACTCATGCAATTTTGATGATATCGAAACGAACGGTACCGGGGAAGCCAAGACCACGGCATTGTTGCAGAATTACATCAAAATCGGGTGCAAAATATGCAGCCGGCCGGCCTACCATAGTGGACTGAAACTACTCTACGTGATGGTCATATTAGATGTAAAAACGATTAGTCCTAAAATTCGCAGGATGTTTTTTGATACCTGATCAGAAACCGAAGCCATCTGCGGGGAAATTCACCGATAAATGCGAAACTCATCTTCAATCAATCCATTCAAATAGCTGTTCGGGATGAAATCACTTCGAAGTATTGTAAGGATCGTGTCACTGATCATCCACACCGGATTAACCTACTCCATTTATATCACCGGGCTGATTCCGGTTAAAATACTGCGTCTTCGATATGAAAAATGGAGAAATCTTTACATGCATACCTGGGCTTACGGTGTGGCAAAAATATTTAACCTCCGCATTGAAGTGGAAGGAGTACCGCCGGAGCCACCTTTTTTTATTGTTTCCAACCACCTGAGCTACCTGGATATCATTCCGCTCTATCTCAATCTGAAATGCACATTCGTAGCCAAAAAAGAGGTTAGAAGCTGGCCTGTTCTCGGACCAATGGTAAAATCGGTAGGTGTTATCTTTGTGGACAGAAACAGGCGAAAAGATGTCACCAGGGTGAATGAATTGGTAAGCAACGTACTGAACAAAGACCAGGGACTTATTCTTTTTCCGGAAGGAACTTCATCCGCCGGATCAACCGTACTTCCTTTTCACTCATCCCTTTTAAAACTTCCCGCAGCAAGCGGTTTGCCGGTTCATACTGTATCTCTCTATTATGAGACAGCCGAAGGTGATCCGCCTGCCCAAGAGAGTGTATGCTTTTACGGTGCCCGGGAATCATTTGTGGATCATGTCCTGAAACTTTCAAAAACAACGAAAGTAATCTGCAAAATGCGGTTTGGAACTACTCCTGTGAAATCAGATGACAGAAAAGTACTGGCCGTAAAACTCCGTGAAGAGGTGATTAAAATATTTGAATCAACCACTTAACCCGATAAAATTGAGATAGAAATCAGCAACAGTATTTCTCAGCTGAAAAACGTTTGAATGTGGTTCCCGACCTCTTCCGGCTTTTCGTCTATAAGCCAGTGGCCTGCATTTTTGACCCAAATTAGTTCCGTATTTGGAATTACACCGGCCAGTTTTTCCGCATAAACCGGTTTTTGGAACGGATCATTTTCTCCCCATATCACCAGGGTTTCCTGCGAAATGTGAACAAGCTCATCCGCAATGGCCCGGGTGTATTCACTGTTCAATCTTCTGAGATTTCGAAAGAATGCGCGCTTACCCTCTTCAGTTGACCATGGTTCCAGGTAGATGCCAATAAGTTCGTCTGTCATCACACTTTTGTTGTGAACGCCATTTGGCATAAAATCTCTCATCATGGATAGAAAATCATCCAGGCTCATGTCGGACTCAGCTCCCGGTTCCTGCAGCGGTTCAAATTCCGGGATGGGCCACGAATCAAAACATACGCTGTCCATCAACACGAGCTTTTTAATCTTTTCAGGATGATTCACTGCAACAAGCTGGGCAA
>CAYVBJ010000082.1:0-10188 GCA_964449075.1 uncultured Balneolaceae bacterium | reverse complement strand
ACTTTAGCTTCTTTTTTCGTAGTGGCTCCTCCAATTTTCTCAATTTTCTTTATGGTCGTAGAAGTAATCACTTTGCTGTTTATCGTTTGGTATGCGTGGACTTGGGCGAAACCTCAGAACGGATAGTGTTCCATATAAATATGTTTTAAACAACTTACAACTTAGATAAATTGGAGGATACAACTACAATGGAAGACAAGAAGAAAAATAAAAAAATAAATCAGGGTGTTTCGGGTGGTATCTATGGGCTTGGGTGGATCGGGGCGTTAGTGTATTATTTAAGTCATGCTGCCGGTTTTTGGGGTGGTGTTTTAGGATTCTTTAAAGCTTTGGTGTGGCCCGTTTTTTTGGTTTACGAGCTTCTTAAACATCTTGGTGCGTAGAAAATGGGGTTCAGCCTGCTAAAGAGCGCTTTATTAAGTTCAATTAGTTAATACTCGATATGGAATATATGAATAGAAGTAAAGGTATTTACAACAAAACAGGCTCCCTGATTTGTTTAATAATTATTGCCTACCTCCTTATAACACATGCCTGGTTTTGGTTTTTCCAGGAGCTTACTGACGGAGGACATGTAGCCGGTGATTTTCTTGTGGCAGGCGTAAACCTTCACCTGCCTGAACGAATAGCAGGTTTTATGATTGCCGGTGTTCCTCCGGCATTCTTTTCATTGTCCCTGTATCAACTGCACCTCTTCTTTATAAGCGTTGGGGGCATCGATGATACTACTTTTCAGATCAAGAAACAACTCGGCCGGTCAGCCGATTTTGCACTGTTTGGTTCGGTTACCATGATGATTTACCCCACAGTTTTATCAGTTCTTTTTTTTGTGATGAATTCCATGGAGCGAAACATGATTATTCTGTCTGTTGAGCCGTTGGTTGTTGTGCTGCTCAGCATTTCCATACTCTTTTTCCTGTTGGTTCGATCCCTGAATCCGGCATTTCAAAACCATCCTATTTCTACGTGATATATGATTGCTAAAGTTAGACTTGTACTGTTAATCGCTTTGATAGGGCTCTATCTCATAACATTCCCGGCAGAGATACAGTTGTCTATGAACATTGAACCGGGAAGCGGCATTGAATTCTCAGTTTCTTTCCACTCCGAAAGTCCGTTACTGGCTCATTCAACAATTAAGCTGCCGGATGAAATCAAAACGATGATTTTTAATTTTTTTATCGACTTCGGAATATATAAAGAGACTGGATTGCTTGAACTCAACCGGAAATACCAGTACGGTGAGGGATCAGTCTATCCGCTTTTTTATGCATCTAAAGAGTAAAACAATCTTTGTTTATGCCGAATTTGCGAATTGGAACCAATATTGGAACCTGGTTTGGGTTAAGGATGAAACGTACGCTGCTTACCTTCGGGGGCCGTGGCCATCATTTGCGCTCGTAACTGTTGGTGAAGACGGGTATAAAACTGCAAGTTAAGTTGGAAATTGGGAAACCAATATCATTGAATTTAAAGACACATGTCTGCAGATCGACCATTTTCGGACTTGTAAGGAATGAAGAAGCAATTAAAATCAGCTATCCTGACTATATGTCAAATATTATAATAGAGTGATTTCCCAAAGATTCATGAACCATTCAAGTTTTCAGAATTTTGTACAGAGTTATATATCTTGTCAGCCATAATATCTATTTCGCAGTTTTAATACATTCCACCAATTTGTCCATATCATTTTGGTCATTATAAACATTGACTGAAACCCGGACGGCGGACCCGCGCAAAGAAGCATATATTTTTCTGTCTAAAAACTTTTTTTGCAGCTTATTTAAATCCATTGAGTTGTCAAATCTAATACCAAAAAGATTACTTGTTCTAAATTCATCGTCCTCGATGATACAACCGATTTTCCGAAGCTCTTTTATTGGTTCTGTTGTGAGCTCTTTGCAATATTTTTGAATGTTTGAGACTCCCCATTGTAAGAGCTGCTCAATGGCCCCATTCAGTATTGGAGTCAAATGAAAATTAGAATTTTCACCAACATTATATCTTCCGGCAAAAGGCCTGTACTCAGGTGTATAATCAACCAATCCCTGAAAGTCGTCACTGTCTTTTCGATTAATCCAGTTTTCTTCCAGTGGAGAACCTTCATCGAAATAGTCGCCAAAATAGGAAACTCCCAAAGAAAATGGACCAAGCAGCCATTTGTAACCAACGGAAAATACGGCGTCGGCTTTAATTTCCTGTAAATCAAAAGGTAGTGCACCAATAGATTGTGATCCGTCAATTATTAACAGGGCGTTATTCTGTTTTGCTTTTTTGCTTATTTCTTTGAGTTGAAATAAAGTACCGTCTGTCCAGTGCACGTTGCCCAAAGCCACAATCCGTGTTTTGTCGGAAATAGCATTCAAAATCTTTTCATTCCAGGTAAGCCCTCTGTTTTTGGGCACTTCTGGTGGTTGTACAATTTTAATTTCTGATCCCGATTCTTTGCAAATATTCACCCAGTAATAATAATTACTCGGATATTGTTCGTCCGCGACAAGAATTTCCTCGTTCGGATTAAGTTTTATGTTTTTGGCGACGGAGGCCACACCATAGGACACCGAGGGTATTACCGCAATTCTTTGATAATTATCACAGTTGATTAATTTGGCGAAATTCCGTTTCAGATTTTCAGTTGGCTCAAACCAATGATTCCGGGAAATTTCATAAGGCCTCGTCCTTAAATCAATGGCTTCCTTTCCAAGAATTGATAACTTTTTCATCAAAGGTGCGATATTGGCACAGTTGAGATAGGTTACATCCCCCGGCAGGTCAAATTTTTCTTTCTGTGATTTAATCATAACTGATGATTTTGGTTAACGTAATGTCGCATCGTGGCGACAACGGGTCATCGTCTGACAACTCAAAACCGAAACTCTTGTATAGACCAATGGCGGCAGTCATTCGTGAGGATGTTTCCAAAAGCACTATTTTTGCACGTTTATCCTTTGCAAAACTGAGCAGGTGAATTAAAATTTCTTTTCCAAATCCCTTTTTTCTTTGAGATTTATGGACGTACATTTTCCGGATTTTAAAAATGCTTTTTTTGATCTCTTTGATTGCACCTGTGGCAATGATTTCGTGATTGTCATTTTCCATTATTAAAAAAGTGCCGTTGTTATCGAAATACTCTTTTTCGATATCCTTCAAATCCGATTCGGACGTTTCTTCTGAATAGGGAAATCCAAAGTCGGTCAGTCCGTCTTTTACTAAATGGATTACATGTTCCTTATCATTTTTATTATAAGTTCTGATGTTCATTTCGATTGTGGCTAACATTGAAGTATCAACAATGTCATTCAGGTGATCCTTGCTTTGATACTCAAAATTTTGTTTATGTTGTTATTTAAAATAGAGTAGAAAAGATGTAGAAATCGGGTTTTATATCAAAGAGAAAAAGTAATCAAAGGTCATTTCTTGACTTAAGTCAATGAATGTTCATCGACGGAGAGATAGCTTATTCCAGTCAGATAGAATGAATAACTCAAAAATATGAAATGGAATCAAAAAATAGAACTGCAAGAGTAGCTGGCCTGATCTACGTGATCATGGCTATCATAGGCGCTTTTATTATTCTTTATGTGCCCCTTAAGCTGATCGTGTGGAGTGATGCAAATGCCACCGTCCAAAATATAACCGAATCAGAAGCACTTTTTCGCTTTGGGATCGTAATAGGTCTTTTAACCAATTTGCTTTTTCTTGTCTTGCCGTTTGTCTTATACAGACTGCTTGAATCGGTGAACAAAACCATGGCAGGGCTGATGGTATTGTTTGCGGTTATTAGTGTGCCCGTTTCACTGGCCGCCCTGGGCAGCCAGTTTGATGTTCTCTCCATGTTACAGGGGGGCGAATCAGCCATTGAATTGGGAACCGGGCAGCTCCAATCCGCAGTGATGGCCTCACTTTATACTTACAAAAACCTGACGTTTGTTGCTAAAGTTTTCTGGGGATTGTGGCTGTTTCCCTTCGGATGGCTGGTTTATCATTCCGGATTTCTGCCGAAATTCCTTGGTGTTTTCCTGATGGCCGGCTGTTTCGGGTACCTGATTGAATTTGTTGCCTTAACCCTTTGGCCTGAAGGGTACTCAACATCCGGAATCCCGAGCTTTATTCATATTCCGTCGGCTATCGGTGAAATCGGCATTGCTTTTTGGCTATTGATCCTGGGAGTAAAAGGACCATCAAAAAGTATGTAGAATTATTTGGATGATTTTTCCGAAATCCGTTTTCTGATTCTGCTCAACGACTCCGGGGTAACCCCAATGTAACTTGCAATGTGTAGCTGGGGGACTCTCTGAAGCAGATCGGGCCTGTTTTCTAAAAGATGCAGATATCGATCTTCAGGGGAAGAGGTTTTAAATTTTACGAATGACTCTTTGGTCTGACTATAATCCTGCCCCATAAAGACCAGGGTTAATGATTCGAATTTCGGATATTTTTTAAACATTTCAGGGACAGTACGAAGATTTGTTACCGATGCAATTGTATCTTCAACGCAAGACAAATAATAGTCAGATGGAATCTGTTTCTCGTAGTTCGAAGTGGGTGCAATCGCCTGGTTTTCTGTATAAAAGAACGATGTTTTTTCTGATCCATCGATAATCTGAAACTGGCGGACACACCCTTTCAAAACAAACCAGCATTTGTCAGTAAATTCTCCTTCCCTGAGCAGATAGCTTTCCTTTTTAAACGTTCGGACGGGGTTATGTTCGGCAAGCACTTTTGCTTCTTCTTCATCAAGAGAGATGAATTTTGAGATGTGCTTGATCAATTCATTTTGCATGGAATATTTTTTTATGAGAAGAAAAAGTCTTCATTTTTCATGAAACGACTTTTCAAAAACCAGTGGTTTAATGCATCAAATGCAATAGTAATTATAAAACATGAATCAATCAATGTTCGTTTTTCCCCCATTGAAATCACGAGCTAACACAGCAGAAGGATAAGTTTGTTACTAGGTGGAGTACCACTTCAATTTTTAAAGAAATGGTATCCAACGAACACTCTAACTTGGCATATCCATTAATAACCATAAAAGCCAGAAAAGAGCAGCAGCATTTAGGGTAGTTGCAAAATAGGACATAAATTTGGGCTGCTCGTTGCGATAAATACCAGCAGCTCCAAGAATCAGACCCAGTGAAAGCATGATTATGAGTACTAAAAATATTACACCTAAAGCCCCGTAACCTAACAAATCTTCTTTAGGCCCAAAGATATCACCTGAGAATTTGGCAAACGGCAGGGAAAGAATTATTAAAATAATTGAAGCGATGGATAGGTAAGGCCAGTTGATATTTTTTGCGTCTGCCATATAATGGTTATCTCTTTTTAGATAATATAATGAATTGAACTATTTACCGGCTCCATATTGAATTAATTGCCTTTCACGGAAAACTTGTTTCCAAGTCTGAGAACCCAGTAGCCAGCGTTAATGAGAATGATATATGAATAGGCAATGGTAACCGCAATTTTACCAAACATATAGTAAAAACCCCATAATTCTTCACTGATAAGGAAAGAAAGCAGATTATCAAAATTTTCAGGTCTTACCATCAGAATATAGACGATCAACCAGATAAGAAAAATAAGCATGTAAAACACTGGAAACAGATAACTGGAAAAGTGAATTTGACTCGCACTTTTATCCTTTATCCATCTATAGTAGCCCACTAAAAAGATCAGATATGGAATTCCGCCAAAAATTATTGACCCTAATAGGAGACCGGTAAGTTCACCGAAATTCCAGCCGGTTAATGATCCTATCAAGATTTCAAATAGCATCACTATAAAAGGAAGTATTAGCGGACTCAAATATGCATACTTGAAATATTGTTTTGCACCCATATTCTAAATTATTATCTGTCTCATTTGGTTACTGATTGGAGTTTAAGCTTAAATAATGGACATGCCTGAAACTGGCTGGCCCCGATGTTGAACTGTTTTGAAGTGAATATTATACTTTCATTTTTTTAACCATTCAAATTCATGCGGCCCCCCGATCAGGACCAGGTTTTCAGAAATACGGTATGGATTGTATACAACTGTTGCCGTCTCAGGGATCAAATCTTTCCGGGATATTCTGTAAATACCGGTAACCGATTGGCTATTTCCGTTGTTATCATTAAAGGTATAGGTAACCCGGTAGCTCTTTTTCCTGCTTTTCGTTCGAAAAATATTCCGGTTCAACGAATTTGCTTCTGTTTTTTTGGCCACAGCAGTTTTTGCATTTTTTTGCAGTTCGAGCATCAGGTTATTGATTCTCTCTTGGCGGAACCCAAAGGGAATAAATATTGCCAGGATAAAAATCAACATACCCGGAATAACCCATGGATTCCGGATCAGATCCATTTGTCCCTGAAAATATGCAACAATCACACAAAGCAATAGAAAACCCAATGCCATCAGGATCATATTTCGCAGCCGGGCATATCTTGGTTTTACTGTTTTATATTGAATGGGTCCGATGAAATATGTTTTTAATGATTTCATAAACTTAATTACATAATCCAATAGGTTGTTAGCCGGGGCTTCTTATAAGCACTCAGGGAGTCGACCCGCCAATCCTGGCCCTCATATTAAGAATACTGCGGCGCATTTCGGGCGGGAACTGTTCAAGGACAAACAGGTCCTTATGCCGGCGAAGTGGCAGTTCCAGCGTGATGCGGATCCTTACTTCATTGTCCGGAATCTGGCCGTCGAAGGCCTCTCGAAACCGCTGTTTCGGGATGGTTCGTTGCAGCGTGTGCCCCTCAGAACCAAGAGGCTGGTTGTTGTAATCGGCGATGGTTACAGGACTACTTGTGTCATTTGGCCAGATATCAACCCGTACCTGGTAAGTGCCGGGATGGCTTCCCCGGGTTTGCCAACGAAACAAGATGTTGTCACCCACATAATGTGGCCGGTCAAAGCTGGCGCTTGCCAGCTTGTGGAAGGTATCGGGATTTATGGCCGCAGCGGCCTCAAGATCTTTTTCAAGTTGCGCGGCAACCTTTTCTCGACAGGCGGCTTGCGAAAAACCCTCGCCATTGAAAAACAGGGAGTGGCGTTCACGAACATCATTGCAAAGGCTATAATCACGCCACCTTGCAGCCAGTTCTTGCAGGCAGCGCGAGCGCTTGTAATAGGTTGAGTGGCCGGCCGGATTGAAGATCAGCCCGGTCACATAGTCGCTTTCAGGGATTGAATGGCACTCTGTCACTTCTTTTTCAAACAGGTCCTGCCAGTCCGTGGTCTGGGCGTTGCCGGTTACCGGCAAACTCAAAACGAAAGTGATGATCCAAGGCAGTAAAAAAATTTTATAGATAATTAATTTCATTTATGTTTTTTTCTTCTCTTTACTGACCATTTAACTCAAGAAATAGAGTTATAAATTGACCTCTATCATTTATTTGTTTCATTTAAGGAGTAAGGGTCTCCAAATACAGGGAATAGGCAGTAAAATAAAAGTCAGAAAACCATATCCGTTTATCCCCTGTAAAGATTTGGTTAAATCCACCGGATTTGCCTTCTATATCTTTGTACAAAATCTCATGGCTGATATGAACTTGGTTGTCGTTGGATACCGATACGTAAATAGCACCCATGGGTAAATCCTGATGTGTATTTCCCATCGAAAACAGTAACAGTCCATTTTCCAGATGCTGAAGATAGGTAAAAACAGCAGCTATTTGGATACCGGTTCTTCCATTTCGTGTAGAAACCTTCATCCCAAAATTGTCCTGAATAGTTACTGGGATTCTCTTTATCATCTCTCCCTCCTCAAATAAAAATAGATTTTTGCTACCCTGGTATGTGAGCAGAAGACGGTGGGCATCCATGCGGTGGCCCATTATATCCAATTTTACCGTATGTGTCTTACCCACACCTTCGATTTCATTCAAGCCCAGCTGACTGGGAGTTACCAACAGTGAATCTGTATTACTCAAACTTTCCAAATCTACAGAATAGGCAACAGAAAAAGGCCGGTCATCTTCGACCATAGAAGAAGGCAAATGCGTACTTAAAAATACATCCATTTTACCTTCGGCTGTATTGCAAATATGTGCTATCCCACCAATGGGGGATCTCGACTCTCTAATTAATTCACCGTTTAAATCGGTTTGAATCCATCGATTGTCTTGAGAATAAAACGTAAATCGCCCTTTTTCTTCACTAAAATGGGCCGCTTTTATCGCATTAGACTCCCCCGGCCCTGAACCCTTGGGGATAAAACGATGCACCACCGAATCCTTTGAGACATCGTAGATCTTCGCTTTATGATCGCCCTTTTGTTGTGTTACCAGCAGAATATTGTTATCAAGAGGGATAACCGAGGTGATCTGGTTAAAAGGGTGTGATAATGCCTGGGGTTGCGCCTGCATGCTTAAAGGCAAACCCATCATTGAGATTAAGCAGAGGCAGAATATTTTACCTGATTTCATGGTTAGATATGATTACTGATTAGAAACGTCAATTACATCGAAAGTTTTCACAAGGAATTAGATTATACCATCAGTTCAAACAAAGCAAAAGCTGGTTTATGAATATAGCCATTGAATATTTAAATATAATATGCTTTAATTTCAACCCCCAATCATAGATACAATATACCTTTCCTGATATACTTGTAGATTATCGCAAATAGTATCATCAATAAACCCCCGAGTCCTATGGGTATAATGGGGCCAAAGGCATATGTCATTCCAATAACAAACCCGAGAAGGTATTCAGCATGATAAAGCGGAATAAAAAATGATATCAGAATTAATGTTAACAACACATACTGAGGGAGGTCGGAACCGCTTGGAAAATATCCAGTGATAAAAAAGTAAGAAAAGACGGCACCAAATATGAGAGAGCCGATAAATCCATAAAAAATATTTCTCAGGGTTTTTTTATATTTGGTTCAATGACATTCTTCAATCTTTTTTGAATACGAACTAAAAGAAACCAGGTAAGCATTGGCAGAACAATACCACCCCACCAATTTGATATACCGGGTTAATTTTCATCCATTCGAATATGATGAGCCTTCATACCTCCGTGAAAATAATCCCATCCTAAGTGTGCCCAAACCAGTAAAGTCACGATTACAGTATAAATTAAACGGATTTTCCGGTTCAATTTTTTAGTTATAACTTCGGGATTTAATTGATTTCAAATAATTGCAAATCAATAGGAAATTTTAAACAATGTTGTGACTGTGTCAACAGTTAATCTGTTTATATTACACTGCTACTACTTACCAGACATATTATTGGTTACCGGCCATTTCCAAGCATACCAAACGATTAATAAAGTTATAACCCCTTCTAAAACTGCATATAAAACATAATAGCTTAACCATATATATAAGGAATTACTACCTACTAGTATTACCACCAAGGTGAGCAGTAATCCAAATACTATATTAAGTAATCTATTTATTTTAGGTTTTAATAAAACGGAAAGAGCAATCATTAAGGATGGAATTGATATAAATAATGAAGCTAAAAATAACTTTGCTGGAGTATCTGCGATAGCTGTGACATTTATAAGATTTTCCACTCTGCCTGGAACATACAGCTCAAAGTAATCTCCATATATATACAGAGCAATTAATGATGTCCATAAGGCTGAAAGTTTGAGTTTAATATTAATCTTCGGGTTTTCTAACATTTTATATGTTTTTTGGTTTGGGAAAAAAGCTTTGTTGCTATGTTATTTCAATTCTTCTGGTTTAGGAGTGCTGACTCCTTTTATCAGTAACCAAAATATGAATGAGATTTCAGCGACAGAGAAAACAGCCATCAGTATGGTTTTAAAGGTGCTGCTTGCACCGAATATCATATTTATTTGTACAATTATGATTCCTGTTAAAATCTGATCAACCGGGTCTTTACCGTACCCAAAAATAGAGCGCTTAAAAAACAGCGATTCGGCTATTTGTCAATCTGAACGCACTTCCGTTGCTACCATATTATCAGATGACTTTTGTTTCCAGTATTCAAGGTCAATACTCTTGATACTCAGCCACAGACCGGTGGCGATTTCGGCGAGGAATATGGGCATCCACCACAAATTACCAGGCAGCAGATCAGGGTTGACCAGATTAGCAAGTGCCACTACGGTCACTGAAACCGACGCAAGGATGCCGAAAACGGACAAGAGCTGAGGGATAAACCTTGCGGTCCACATCAGGTAAAAGAACAGGATCGACCCGAACGA
>CAYVBJ010000081.1:0-10197 GCA_964449075.1 uncultured Balneolaceae bacterium | reverse complement strand
TTTGGGAAATTCGGGGTGATATGGCAAGAATATTAATAGACAAAATTGATTCAACCCAGTGCTTATAAGCTAATAAATCAAATCGGCCGGCCGCTACAGTGCGACTGATAGACGCGTTAGAGTTATTGTACTTAACTAAATACAATACATGTGAAAACCCAACAAGCTCCCGAACAATACTCCCATTTTTACCAAACTCTCTTCGATTGTGTTGAAGAGATCATCGATATGCCGGAGTACGACAGGCAGTTGTGTTACAAATATTTTGAGCCGGTGACCTTTCCAAAATCCACCCTCATTGAAAAGGCCGGTAACATACCGGGGCATCAATATTTCATCATATCCGGACATTTGAGAAACTTTTACCTGCACAGTAATGGGGAAGAGGTTACAACGGATATGAATGAGGGCCCGAGGTTTTTCACTTCCTATACTCACTTTATGAACCGGACGGTTTCCAATGAAAATATTGAATGTATCACAGACTGCGAGCTACTTAAAGTGACACGAGACGATGTGGATATTCTCTACCAGAAAGGCTTGAGCATTAAAGACTACACCATGATGATCCTCCAAAAGTTTTTAGATGAAGAGAAGAAGAGGATGAAGGAGATGTCTACCCACACAGCGGAACAGCGGTATGATACGTTTTTGAAAACTTGTCCTACTATTGCACAAAATGTACCTCTCAAATATATCGCTTCTTATCTGGGCATCCGGCCGGAAAGCCTGAGTCGCATTCGCAGGAATAAATTACTTAACAATTGTTAAGTGGATTGAATATATGGTAAGCGATATTATATATGACCATTATTCAATTTAATGACCTTCATGTCCCTATCGGATAAAATTTCACTCAGTAATGAACTGGCAATCTTCAAACTTAAACATCGAAGTAACGCTGACAGGGCCCTGGCTTTATCAGCTGTTTTTTGGTTTACCATTGCTTTCATCGGGCAGCTCATCTTCGTTCTGTACATAATCGGACTTTATGGAGTTTCACTGATTGAGGGCGATTTTGAACGATGGAATGCCATGATGCCAAAAGGATATACCGAGGGTGATCTTGCAGGCAATATTAACATCGGTATTCACCTGATGCTAGCGGCTGTGATTAGTTTTGGGGGGCCACTTCAAATTATTCCCAGCCTCCGAAAATGGTTCCCAACCTTTCACAGATGGAACGGAAGGATCTATATAGGTACGGCCATTATTATCAGTCTTACAGGTTTTTACCTGACCTGGATTCGTGGTTCCGTGGGAGGCCTAATCGGCGATATTGCCATTACCATAAATGGAGTTCTTATCATCGCATTCGCGGTGATAGCTATCCGGTATGCCATGCGACGTACATTTGGAGCTCACAGGAAGTGGGCCCTGCGACTGTTTATGGTGGTGAGTGGCGTGTGGTTTTTCCGGGTTGGATTCATGTTCTGGATGTTGATCCACCAGAAGCCGGTGGGCTTTGATCCGGTTACCTTCCAGGGGCCGTTTCTCACATTCCTGAACTTTGCCCAATATCTTATACCGCTACTGATTCTTGAAATCTATTTTTGGGCTAAAGAAAAATCGGGAGGTACGGGTAAAATGGTTGTTGCAACCCTCATAACTATCTTTGCACTGATAACTGCCATCGGGATCTTTGGAGCCACAATGGGAATGTGGTTGCCTAATCTAACTTAATTACTAAATCAAAAAATAGCTATGGAACTCACACACCCACAACTAAAAAGAAAGGCACGTATTGCAGGTATCCTGTATTTCCTTATCGGAGTCTTCAGCTTTTACGGAGTTATGTATGTCTCCTCTCAAATCCAGGTTATGGGAGACGCCCAAGCCACATTCAATAATTTGCTCGACAATGAATTTCTCTTCAGAACCGGTATTTATGCGCACCTCCTGAATACGGTTGTGTTTACTATGATGGTTTTAGTCTTTTACCATATGTTCTCACACATTCACAAATATCTGGCACAAATCATGGTCGCATTTGTGATCCTCCACATCTCATTCGAGTTCGGGGCGCAGGTCTTTAACTATACGGCAATGATGCTTGCAAAGGGGCAGTTACTCGAATCAATTGAGCTACTGCAGCGGCAAGAATGGGTATATCTCTTTCTTCGTACAGCCAAATACGGATCTGTGGGTCTGGCAATTGTCTTTTGGGGGATATGGCTCATTCCCCTTGGCATACTGGTTATTAAATCAGGATTCATACCTAAAATTTTTGGCATCATGTTGATAGCCGGTGGAGTGGCCTACATCTTAGACAGCATGACTTTTATTCTGTTTCCCGGCGCAGGCAGCACCTTTAAAACCATATTGATGGTTGTTTTTTCAGTCGCTGAAATCTCCTTTATTTTCTGGCTACTGATAAAAGGTATCAGTAACCCAAAATCCCAACGTTCAATGTAATTTTGCCAAAGAAACCGGTTTAGAATACTCTGACTTTGCATATCGGATCAAAAAATAAATGACCTCAAAGGCTCGATTTACTATTATTGGACTCGTTACCCTTTTGATTTGGGCACATTTGGGTTGGGATTATGTTAATGAAGGTGTACCATCTCATACTATTTTGATATTTGAGAGTAAGCCAAAGATATCGAATTGGTGGGGTGGCACTATTCTGCCATTGCTTACCTGGTTTTTGTTACATCGTATTCAACGCAGGTTAAATGAAAAGAATGATGCCGGCGTAAAAATAGGTCCTCGGTATTCTGTTTATGGATTTCTTGTTTCACTCTTGTTTGGAATCTTGTTCCCCTATTTTTATTTAAGTGGACATTCTCTTAGTGACTCCAGTAACCCTGAATATCTGTTATTGACATTGATCGTCACCTCATTCTTTATACCGCTTTATCGAGCTGAATATTTCCTTGGTCTGGTAATTGGTATGACCTATGCGTTAGGACCTATTATACCTATAGGGATCGGAGTAGTTTTGATCACCCTCTTTGCGATACCATACAAGTTTTTACGGCCGGGCATTTTATACATAGTTTCATTAATCAGAGGCTGAGATTGCAGCATCGCAGCAGAAGGATAAATAGACGACATCTCAAGACGTGTAAAAACCTGCTACGATGGTCACTCAGAATAATATCTCTCCAAACGGACGGGGTGCGTCTTCATTCAACACCAAAAAATCAAGAAGCAAGCATTTTCTTAACCTGTGTCAACTCGTATTGATTTATTCATGCCTATCATAAAACTATCGTTTCAAAAATTTTTAAACAAAACGGTAAACGAATAGCAGAATAGCAGAACGAACAAATTAATATCTAATGAGCAACCTGAACTATTCAACAGTCTTAGTTTTCACCTTTATTCTCAGCATTGTAATCTGTCCTCGTGCTGTGAGCCAACATCATAGTGACAGGAATGCAAATGAACACATCTCAAATTTCGAACGACAGTGGCTGGCCGGAGATCATCATGTTCATTCACGCTACAGTGTTGGCTGGAATGATGAGACAGATCCGCCAACACCAATTATAGGCGGAGATGCCAACTACTCGATACCTATGAATGCCATTATGGCGCGCTTGTACGGGCTGGACTGGATGGTGACCACAGATCATGGTGGACCCAATCACAGCAAGGTCAATCTTGAAATGGCATATCCTGAGCTGCTTACATCACGCAAAGCAGTTCCCGATCTGGTACAGTTTTACGGTATGGAGTTCGATACTCCGGGTGCTGATCACTCCACGATAATTATACCGTATTCACATAAAGAAGCAGATCACCTCTATGAAATTGAATCCAATTTCAACAGCACAGAGCCTTACCCGGCTGATTCAACCTGGGATACAGAAGAACGCATGCTCGAAGCTCTTAGTAGGATGAATCAGTTTTCCAAAAAACCACTTGTCATAGCCAACCACCCCTCTCGTACGGCAACAGCTCTCGGTGTTTATGGCAAATATGACCCTGAGCAACTGAGAGACTGGAGTGATACTTATCCGGACATTGCAATAGGAATGGCGGGAGCTCCCGGACATCAGGCAGCTACACTCAATCGTGACGGTAATTTCCCAAGGGGTGCATATGGATTTGGAAGATACCCAACCATGGGCGGGTTTGATCAGATGACCGCCCGGCTTGGAGGTTTTTGGGACTCCATGCTTGGAGAAGGGCGGAAATGGTGGATTACCGCGAATTCTGATTCACATTATCACTGGACAGAAGGTCACATCGATTTTTGGCCGGGTGAATACTCAAAAACCTATGTTTTTGCCCACAAAAACTATGATGATGTTATCCATGGAATTCGAAGCGGACGAATGTTTGTAACACTGGGAGATTTGATTTCGGAGCTGTATGTGACAGCCAGCAGTTCTATTTCTGAAGCCGAAATTGGAGGAACAGCTGAAGTTACTAATGGAGGTAACGTTGAAATAACCATTCGTTTTTTAGATCCGGATGTACTGAATGCAGGAGATCGAAATCCATCTGTAGAGCGTGTTGATCTCATTATTGGACAAGTAGCGGGGCCAGTGAAGGATCGGTCCACCGATACAAATTCCACAACACGGGTTGAAGCCCGCTTCTCAGAAGATTATTGGGAAACCGAAGGTCAATATCTGAAGATAACCTACTTATTAGAAGATGTAGATTCCAATAGTTACATTCGTATTCGTGGAACCAATACAGATGAACTGGAACCTGAGGTGGATCCTATGGGTGAGGATCCGTGGTCGGATCTTTGGTTTTATTCCAACCCTATTTTTCTTGAGGTAAGAGAGTAATAATCTGATATAATCCTATAAATAAATGGCAGGCCCTTTTAATTGGTCCCAAAGCAGGTTTTAGTTAAGCTATTTGGAAGCATTGGTACAAGAAACGGGAAATGAAAGGTATCTTGTTTTTTTGATTGCTAGAATAACATACAAGTATATCAGGACAGGCATACTGTATATTGCATCTAAGACTAAGGGTTGGGATTAAGGAAAAAGTACCAACTACTGATACAGCCATACAACTTGGTTTATGTTTTGCTAATTCAGAAAGAATTACCCTTATTTTAATGTACAATCCTCATACAGGTTGTACGCTGTGATAGAGCAGGCTGCACAGATGAACTATGTCGATTTCCTGAGCGAATCCCTTTGGAATGAGTTTCAAATGAGAAGTACTGAGCTGGATGTTTCAACTGCGGGAAAGCCCCATGAAGCGACCTATTACGCAGCTCGTGAAGATGACGGAAGTTATGTCCCATCTACAACAAAACGGGACAGAAGTTTTCTTTTTGGCGGAGGCGGTTTCATATCTACACCCAGTGATTTGGTTAGAATGGGGCAGGCAACATATCGCGACGACTATCTGTCTGAGCAGATGCAAATGGCTCTTCGCACACCAACCAAACTCAACAATGGTGAAATTAATAAAGAAAAATACTCACTGGGATGGCGGGTTGGACAAATCAGCTTAAACGAAAACAGTGAGCAAACATGGACGGCTTTACATCACGGTGGAGTTACAGACGATGCCTCTACTGCATATTTATTAGTCATTCCTCAATGCAAGGCTTCTATTGCGTTTGCAACAAACTATATTCCGCCAAAGTTTTGGGAAATTCGGGGTGATATGGCAAGAATATTAATAGACAAAATTGATTCAACTCAATGTTTTTAAGCTGACTGATCCAATCAGCCGGCTCCTTCCTCGCGGCTGATTGACGCTTTATAGTTATTGCACTTAACTAAAAATACAGTACATGTGAAATCCCAGCGAGCTTCTGAGCGATACTCCCACTTTTACCAAACTCTTTACGATTCTGTTGAAGAGATTATTGAAATGCCGGAATACGACAGGGAATTGTGTTTTGAATATTTCGAACCAGTGATTCTTCCAAAATCCACCCTCATTGAGACAGCCGGAAGTATTCCTGGACATCAATATTTCATTGTAACCGGCCATTTGAGAAACTTTTACCTGGATTACAGAGGCGAAGAGATAACGACAGATATCAATGATGGCCCAAGGTTTTTCACTTCCTATACACACTTTATGAACCGAACGGTTTCCAATGAAAATATTGAGTGTATCACAGACTGTGAGCTTCTAAAAGTGACTCGCGACGATGTGGATATACTTTATCAAAAGGGCATTTCCATAAAAGACTACACCATGATGATCCTTCAAAAGTTTCTTGATGATGAAAAGAAGCGGATGAAGGAGATGTCGACCCTGTCGGCGGAACATCGCTATGTGAACTTTATGAAAGCTCGCCCCAAGATAATCCAAAATGTTCCCCTGAAATATATTGCCTCATACCTGGGAATCAGGCCTGAAAGCCTGAGCCGGATTCGCAGAAATTACTTAACAAATGTCAAGTGAATTGAGTCCGGGAAAAACGATCTTTGAACTATTAAAGATCAACCGTACTGTGCATATAAACGATACAGAAGAAAAGTATTCTATCCATAATGGGCTTGTAGCTTTCAAACGTAAACATCGCAGCTCCGTTGACAAATACCTGTTCGCACACTGAAAATCATTGAAATGACTCTATGCTGTCCACATTTATAACCATTCACGTGATCGCCGGATCTGTCGGATTGCTCTCAGGTGCAGCCGCCCTGATTTTTCGAAAAGGATCCCGGTACCATCGCAAAGCCGGTAATGTCTTTTTCATCTCCATGCTGATCATGGGAGCCACAGCTGCAGGCCTGGCTGTTTACGTATCTAAACCGCTTTCCGTGGTCGGCGGAGTTTTGGCAATTTATCTTGTTGCAACATCCTGGGCAACTGTCATTCGCAAAGAGGGAGAAACAGGAGTTTTCGAAATCGGAGCGATGATTGCAGCGCTGGTCACCGCGGTTTTTGCCTTTTACGTCGGGATGGAAGTCAGGGGAAGTGAAACAGGGTTATACGAAGGTTCTAGTTCCATACCCGTCCCTTACTTTTTCTTCGGGTCAATTGCTCTGCTGGGTGCTATACTGGACGCAAAAGTGATATGGTCAGGTGGTGTTTCCGGTAAACAGCGTATTGTACGCCACCTGTGGCGTATGTGCTTCGCGCTTTTCATGGCAGTGGCTTCATTTTTCCTCGGGCAGCCGCAAGTATTTCCGGAAGCCATACGGGGCACACTAATTCTTTTTGTACCTGTACTTCTTGTTATCGCAGCAATGTTTTTCTGGGTCATTCGAGTTCAGTTTACAAATTGGTATAAAACATCCTGAAATACAGTCCTCTTTGTTTTAAAAATATTTTTCTTAAAATATGTGAAATTCCAAAAAAACTTCTGAACGATACACTTGTTTGGGTCTTCAGATCACGACTCTGAAAAGTTTACCGGCCCTGAACTCACATTTTCAGCAAAAATTTTCCATGTATCATCTACTCTTTTCAATATCATTAATATCACACCACTGTCATTAAATGTACCGTCGGGGTCTAAAGAGGAAATATCAAATTTGGACATAACCACAGCCATATCACCTGCTTCCGTAATGTCCAAACTGATAAACGCAAATTTGAAGTCAACCTCACCCGGCTGTGGGGTCTCTTCACCCATATAGTGTTTCCTGAGAGCGTCATGACCCGTTATTAGTGGAGTATCGGGCATTTTCAAAGAACCATCCGGCGTAAACCGTTTTGCAAGTCCATCGTAATCATTGTTTTGATATAGCTGCATGTTTCTTTGGTACATTTCGTACACTTCCGCTTTAAGCTTATCATAATTCGGAGTGTTTGTTTGGGAAAAGGCAACAGATACAAAGAGCAAAACCATGAATAAGGAAGAAATAAGAGATTTCATAAGATTATTGATTTTATAATTAATGCGGCGCTCATATTCAGAATCGAACGATTCATCAGTTGTGCCGATTTTTTCAATAATCATCAAAAGAGATGCATAAAACAAGCAGTGGGGTAATTACTTAACACAGGTCAAGTACCTTATTCACCTTTGCCATCTGGAGGCAACCATTTTTATTCTAAATATTCTCAGTAAATACGTTTTACAATTGCCACGATACTGCAGCAAACGAAACTTTCTGAGATGTATCCCGTATCCATCTGACAATTCCACAAAAAAAAATAAAAAATGAATTCTAAAAGCGGTTGATATCATTTATATGACATTTAACTGGCCAAACGAATCGAATGCCTACCTAAGACCTAATTAAATTAAAAACATATGAAGTCTCAACCAGCTTCTGAGCGATACTCCCACTTTTACCAAACTCTTTACGATTCTGTTGAAGAGATGAATGAAATGCCGGAATACGACAGGCAATTGTGTTTTGAATATTTCGAAACGGTGATTCTTCCAAAATCCACCCTCATTGAGACAGCGGAAATACTCCTGGGCATCAATATTTCATCATATCCGGCCATTTGAGAAAGCTTGGATTACAGAGGCGAAGAGATAACGACAGATATCTATGATGGCCCAAGGTTTTTTACTTCCTATACACTTTATGAACCGAACGGTTTCCAATTAAAATATTGAGTGTATCACAGACTGTGAGCTTCTAAAAGTGACTCGTGACGATGTGGAGATACTTTATCAAAAGGGCATTTCCATAATAGACTACACCATGATGATCCTTCAAAAGTTTCTTGACGATGAAAAGAAGCGAATGAAGGAAATGTCAACCCTTTCGGCGGAACAGCGTTATGTGAAATTTTTGAAAACCTGCCCCAATATTATTAAAAATGTACATCTTAAATATATCGCCTCCTACCTAGGAATCAGGCCGGAAAGCCTGAGCCGGATCCGAAGAAATTACTTAACAAATGTTAAGAGAATTGAGAACAAAAACCATGATTTTTGATCCATAAAATTCCAACCATACGTAAGCATATAAATGGATACAAAGAAAAAATATTCCATTCGTAAAGAACTTTCATCATTCAAACGTAAACATCGTAGCGGTGCTGATAAATTCCTTACTTCTTCTGCAGTTTTCTGGTTTATTGTTGCCTTTATCGGTCAGTTGATATTTGTACTATATATTTTTGGCCTATACGGCATTTCCCTGTTTCAAGGTGACTTTGAACGCTGGAATGCCATGATGCCACATGGATATACAGAGGGTGACCTTGCGGGTAACATTAACATCGGTATTCATCTGATGCTTGCAGCCGTGATTAGTTTGGGTGGCCCCATTCAAATTATCCCCAGCCTTAGAAAATGGTTTCCAATCTTTCACAGATGGAACGGAAGGATCTACGTAGGTACAGCCATTATTATCAGTCTCACAGGCTTTTACCTGACCTGGGTTCGAGGTTCCGTGGGTGGGTTAATCGGGGATATAGCTATTACCATTAATGGTGTACTCATAATCATTTTTTCACTCATAGCCATAAAGTATGCAAGGCGCCGCAAATTTATCATTCATCGTAAGTGGGCCCTTCGATTATTTATGGTTGTAAGTGGCGTTTGGTTTTTCCGTATCGGATTCATGTTCTGGATGTTAATACACCAGAAACCGGTGGGGTTTGATCCGGCTACCTTCCAGGGGCCTTTCCTAACCTTTTTAAGCTTTGCCCAGTATCTGCTGCCACTTTTCTTTCTTGAACTCTACTTCTGGGCACAGGAACGAGCCGGCCAGGCCGGAAAGGTTGGCACGGCTGTCTTGATTGCAGTACTGGCCATTGCCACGGCGGTCGGTATTTTCGGAGCAACCATGGGATTGTGGCTACCACCTTTTACATCTTAAACAGATCATTATATTATGAATATTCAACACGTTGAGTTAAAAAAAATGGCAAGACTTGCCGGAGTGATGTACCTGGTAGTCATTGTGATCTACATGATTGGACTGACTCTGAACTCCAGTTTACATGGCGGAACTTTCGCCGCATCTGCTGATAGCATATCGGGATCGGAACTGTTTTATCGCACTACATTGGTGCTGATGCTTATGGGTTCGGTCCTGACAATATTTCTGGCAGGAGCGCTTTATGCCTTTCTGAAGCCGGTCAACCCGAACCTGGCCAGGTTTGCGCTATTGTTCAGAATCTGTGAGATCATACTTGGTAGCACAGCCAAGATTGCGCTGTTTACCCGAGTGGGAATCTACACCGGAACCGTGGCGGTTCTCAGCCTTGAGGAGCAGTCAGCCTTCTCAAGCCTGGTCAGAGTATTCTATAACAGCGGCTTTAACTTTAGCGTACTGTTTTTCTCGTTCGGGTCGATCCTGTTCTTTTACCTGATGTGGACCGCAAGGTTTATCCCTC
>CAYVBJ010000080.1:0-10261 GCA_964449075.1 uncultured Balneolaceae bacterium | reverse complement strand
GATGAAGATCCGCTTTTTAAACTGGATTTGAGTGCAAGCGGGTATCATACAATAAAAAATACGGATATAACCCTGGCTACACGTGTGGGTGTTGAAAGGAATTTTGGGGATTTTCGGTTTTTCCAGTCAAATACTCTTGGAGATGCAGGCGTATTCTTCGAATCAAATACAGGTGTATTTGATAAAGCGAACTTCAGAGGTGTTTTAAGAGATCGTTTTTCAGGGAAAAGTATATTATACCAAAACACTGAAGTACGCTCAAAATTACTTGAGATCAACTCTTATTTTGTGCCGGGAACTCTTGGTTTTCTGGCCCTTTTCGACCATGGCCGTGTATGGATCCCGAATGAAAATTCGAACACCTGGCACTACGCTGTTGGCGGCGGTTTATGGTATAACTTTTTTGACAGGGTAGTTTTAAGTGTAACATATGGGAATTCTGATGTGGATGATTCCTTCTCGGTAGTTCTGGGCTTCTTATTTTAGAAGGAGTTGAAAAGAATAAATATTCGGGTCTATTTGAGATTCAGATTTGTTATTTTATGCTTTATGTGATAACGTCGGTTCAGATTATTGAAACCAATATCGCAGTAAAATGTTTTTCTTTTTAGCATAAGCGGAGGTGTCGGACTAATTAATGAAAAAATTTATCAACAGATTTTATGATGTAAGGCCGGGCGAGTGGTATGTCACAATTGCAATGTTTTTTGTCAATTTTTTGTTAATGGTGGTCCTCTACTTTCTAAAACCTGCAAGAGACAGCCTTTTCCTTATTGAGCTTGGTGCCGCACAACTGCCCCTCGTTTTTATTCTGGTTGCAGTGGTTTCCATTCCTGTTACCCAGCTTGTATCCAGGCTTGTACAATCATATAACAACTTCAGAGTGTTTTTATGGACAAATCTGATTGTAATCGTGAACCTGCTTATTATAAGAGGTCTTTTTTGGATCGATCAGGATTGGGTTTATACACTATTTTATATATGGGTCAGTGTCTACAGTATTTTAATAATTTCCCAGTACTGGGTATTTGCCAATGAGCTTTACAACACGTCCCAATCCAAACGCCTCTTTACCCTTCTGAACCTGGGCGCCATTCTGGGAGCGATTGCCGGAAGTCAGCTGTCGAGTGTAGTTGTTTCGGTTTTTAATATGGATACAGAAAATCTTCTCTACATCTGTATGGGAGGAATATTTGTGGTTATGATGATTGTATTTTCACTGAAGGGCCGAAGCAAGTTTGAGTCGTCAAATAACAATCGTCAGGATGATGAAAATATTACCACTGCAAAAGTATTTAAAAGTATCGTTAACTCCAGGTACCAGTTTTTAGTTGCAGCCATAATTGGAATAGCAATGCTGGTATCAACTCTTGTAGATTACCAGCTGAAAGCCGTTGCTGCGGATGTTTATCCCGACAAAGCGAATTTGACCTCTTTTATGGGAACCTTTTATGCAGGATTAAGCCTTGCCTCTCTTTTTATACAGATTTTATTTTCCAGCAGAATTCTCAGAAGAATGGGTATTGGAGGAGGCCTTTTGACCCGTCCGGTTGGTCTTTTTATTGCATCCATACTTATGATGTTTGAACCGGTTCTGGCAGTGGCTGTTTTTCTTGGCGGTTTTGACGGGGCAACACAGTACTCGATAGATAAAACCAGCCGGGAAATCCTGTTCTTGCCATTCTCCCAGAGAATGAAAGAGCGGATTAAATTTTTTATGGACGTGTTTGTAGACAGGTTTTTCAGGGGTGTTGCCGGTCTGATTTTATTGGGGCTGGTTTTTTTAGCTGACTTCACCGTACAGCAAATTGCTTACATTGTCACTGCATTTGTGGGAGTTTGGATTGTTCTGTCTGTGATGGCCCGCAAAGAATATGTACAGCAATTCAGAAACTCTATTTCAAGAAGGTACCTGGAAATAGGCGGTAAAGGATTGGATTTAAATGAACCGGAATCTGTTGAAATTATAAAACAAGCTTTAAAAAGTGGCAATATAAACCAGGCGCACTACATTTTAAAACTGCTTGAGGGACATAATGTTGAACCCTTTGCAGATGAACTGAAGTCGCTTCTTAGAAATGACTCCAATGAAATACGTCTTCAGGCGCTCCGGCTGTTGAAAAGTATCCCTGATAAAAATTATATGGGTGAAATCGTACAACTGCTTGAAGATGCAGATACTGAACTTCGGCTTGAATCTATTCATTACATCTGCATGCAGTCAGAAGGTGACCCGGAACAAATTTTAATGGATTATCTGCAAAGTGATTCAGTGGATTACAAAGCGGCTGCACTTGGGTGTATTAGTAAGCACGGTGAGTCTGAGGATCATAAGATGATCAATGAAGAGATGATTGAATCAATTATCAGTCAAAAAAACAAACAGGCGAATCTTGCACGGGCACAGGTAGCACAAGTGCTTACATATATTGGCGGGGATAAAGCGAGAAAGTATTTGCCGGTTCTTCTGAATGATCCCTCTCCCGCTGTTCGTAAAGAAGCAATCAAAAGCATGGGCGAAGTGAAAGATGAAGCATTTATCCCGCTTCTGATACAGAATTTAAGTGAAAGGCAGCATTCGCTGGAAGCCAGAAACGCCCTTTCAAATTTTGGTGAGAATTATGTAAATCTTATAAGCGCGTACTATCACAGCGGTAAATTTTCCCGGGATGTTTGCAAAAATATTCCAAAAGTACTCGCCAATATGAAAAGCCAAAAATCAGTCGACAGGCTTATGGCAATGCTTGCTGAAGAAACGAGACCCGAACAGCGTCTACATCTGCTTAAAGCACTGAATAAACTCAGATCATCCGATAAGAAATTTGAATTTGATGAAAAAGTGATACGAGATGAGATATATAATGAACTTGAAAATTACTATCTCTTTATATCCATTCTTTTCCAGCTGCCCGACAGAAAGCAATTTGACCTGCTGAACAAAGCACTAAGGGAAAGGCTGGATCAAATCAGAGAACATGTTTTCCGGCTTTTAGGACTGATCTACAATCCAAAAGATATGTATGGAGCATATCTCGGACTGCAGAGTATCAGTGAAGAGAATCGTGCAACATCTATTGAATTCCTCGATAATATACTTGAAGGTGCTTTTCACAGAGACATCCTTCCCCTGATCGACCCTGTATCGATGGAAGATACCGTACAAAAAGGGAAAAATGTTTTTAACATTAGCATCGATTCCTATACGGATGGAATGATGACGATTTTGAATGGTGATGATGACTGGTTAAAAACATGTGCAATGTATGGTGTAACATCACAGTGTCCAGCAGAACTCAGAGAATATGTTGAGAACTCGCTGGAAGATGAAAACCCGGTAATTAAAGAAACGGCTCAGCTGGTATCTGAAAGATTTTAACTTTTATCAAATTTGATGTATACACTTATTGAAAAGGTGATGGTGCTCCAAAATGCACAACTTTTCTCAGAATTTCCGACAACAGAACTGTCCTTACTTGCAAACATTGCGATAAACGTTACTGCTGAAGCCGGAGCTGTTTTATACAGAGAAAATGAACCTTCCGATACTCTTTATATAGTAGAAGAGGGGTTGGTAAATATGATTAAAAACAACGTTGGTATCTACCAGGTAAATCAGTATGATGCACTTGGAACATTCGGGTTTTTCACCCATGAACCCAGGTTATTTACTGCTCAGTGCGTAGATAGAAGCCGGTTTATTGTATTTAACAGAACAGCATTTTTTGACCTTCTTGAGCATAAGTCTAACATGGCACTTTGTTTTTTAAAATACTTTATTAAATCTGCTGTATTGAAATGACAAATCTATATCCTGTAAGGTTAATAATTTCACCAAAGAAAACGAGTCAAAACATTATTATCATCTCTTTACGACAGCGCAATTATTTTATGAATAGTAAATGGTTTTTCTGATTATTTCTTTAAAGAGAACCTAATGTTAATTTACCCTGCGAATTGATGGATACAATAATTGAAAAAGTAATGCTTATGCAAAGTATCGAGCTCTTTTCGGATGTTCCGACGGAGCAGTTGTCGTATCTTGCAGAAATTGCAGAGGTGAGGAATATTGATGTTGGTGAAGTTTTGTTTAGAGAAAATGATCCGTCCGACGCACTTTATATTCTGTCGAGCGGTGAAATAAATATGATAAAGAATGGTGAAATCGTATATGAGATTGGAGAATATGAGGCTGTTGGAACCCTTGGATTTTTTGACCAGGAGCCCAGAATCTTTACTGCAGAGTGCAAGGCTAAATGCAAGATGCTCGAAATAGACAGCACGGCATTTTTTGATCTTTTGGAAGAGAGAATTCATATTGCCCGTTATCTTCTTAAATTTTTTGTTAAACGGCTTCGGGCGATGTATGATGGAAGCGTTGATACAGCAAATTTGACAAAATCAGAAGTGGAGGAAAATTAGATAATGATCCCGCACCAGGTTATTAAATGGATTCAGCTTCTTTCCCGGTTTATTCTTGCCGGCGTTCTCATCTTAGCCGGTGTTCTGAAACTGATTGATAATACGGCTCTGTTTGAAACGGTTGTCTATATCACCTGGCTGCCGGTATGGTTTAAATCCCTTTTGATTTCTACTCTTCCGTGGCTGGAGATCCTTGTTGCGATACTGCTCATTCTAAAATGGCAGCTTACCTATATAGCCAGTTTTGTTTTGTTGATATTTGCAGGATTTTTAGGATTTTCAATCTACGGCTTTGCCACTGGTATGGAGGGAGATTGTGGCTGCTTTGGAGATTTGGCTGAAAGCAGTTTCGGGTGGAGTATGATCATCAGAAATACGGCATTTACAGCTATGGCCGGCTTTCTTTTCTATAAAAATGAGCCTGAATCTTAACTTTATGCGTTGCAAAACTGATTAAAAGAGTTGAACTATTGATTATCCCGATTCAAAAAACTCTGACTTCTTTTTGAAATATGGTTCAAATACGCTTTTCAGATCCTCAAAAGTGCTGAGCTGCGGATCTTTTTTTATTACATTCCATGCATAATTCTTTGCCTGTGCAAGAAGGAACTGATCTTCTACAATATCTGCATATTTGAAATCGGGCAGACCGCTCTGTTTGGTGCCCAAAAAATCCCCGGGTCCTCTGAGTTTAAGATCTGCCTCAGCTATCTCAAATCCGTCGTTCGTTTCCACCATTTTTTGAAGCCGGTATCTGCCATCACGGCTTATTTTCTGGCCGGGTATCAAGATACAATAGCTTTGCCTGGATCCCCGGCCAATCCTGCCCCGCAGCTGGTGCAGCTGTGAAAGGCCAAAGCGTTCAGCGTGTTCTATTACCATCACATTGGCATTGGGAACATCCACGCCAACCTCAATAACCGTTGTTGACACCAGGATATCAAGATCACCTGAAGAGAACCGGCCCATTACTTCTTCTTTTTCTTCACTTTTTAATTGCCCGTGAAGAAGTCCGATTTTAAAATCCGGAAAATGTTTTTTTAACTTTTCGAAACCGATTGTGGCATCTTTTAAATCCATCACTTCCGACTCTTCTATGAGTGGATAAACAAAATAGACCTGGCCGCCCTCTTTAATATTGGTGTAGAGAAATCCATAGAGATCTTTTCTCTTACGCTCAGTTCGTATAGCTGTTTTTACCGGTTTTCGGCCGGCCGGCAACTCTTTTATCAGAGATATATCAAGATCACTGTAAATCGTCATGGCAAGTGACCTGGGAATGGGTGTGGCCGACATTACAAGAAGGTGAGGATGATCTCCTTTTTGAAGTATCCGGGTTCTCTGCTTTACACCAAACCTGTGTTGTTCATCGATTACGGCCAGCCCGAGCTTATGAAAATTTACACCACCCTGTATAACAGCATGTGTTCCAATAACTATATCGCACTGACCTCCTTCAACAGATGTCAATACATCCTGTTTCAGTTTCGTTTTTTGCTTACCGGTCAGCAGACGGACCTCAACATCAAGTTCTTTGAAAAACGCAGTTAATGTTCGATAGTGTTGTTCAGCCAGAATTTCGGTAGGTGCCATAAATGCTGCCTGAAATCCATTATCCACAGCCATTAAAATTGTACCTGCAGCAACCACCGTTTTACCCGATCCAACATCACCCTGAATAAGCCGGGTCATCTGGAGGCTGCTTTTCAGATCTTTTCGGATATCGCGCAGCGCATCTTTTTGTCCGCCCGTCAATTTAAAAGGTAAGTTTTCAGTAAAGAATTTCTTGGTCAGGGGGCCGACATTTTCAAAAATATGACCCGCTGCCCTCTTCTGATTCATCTTCTTTATTCTTGCCATGCTCAATTCAAAGAGGAAAAGTTCTTCAAATTTGAATCGCTCAAGTGCATCTTGCGCCTCTTTAAGGTTTTTGGGCCTGTGGATACTCTCTATTGCGTCTTCCCGGGCAGGCAAATTAAGCTCTTCCCGGATATATAAAGGCAAGAATTCTTTTGGCTTGGTTTTATTCAGAATTTGATCAATCCAGCCGGCAATCAGTTTATTTGTTATACGAGCTTTCGAAAACTCTTTGCTTCCCGGGTATATGGGAATGATTTTTTTAAGCTGGGCTTGTCCCGCTTTGGAGTCGAGCTGATCAACTTCGGGATGAGCCATACTGAGTGATCTGCCATATCGCCTGGGAGTTCCGTAAAAAGCGAGAACCTGTCCCTCTTTAAAAATCTTCTTAAAATAAGAAGTGCCTCTGAACCAAACACCTTTGAGACTGTCAGTCTCATCCTGAATTATAACTTCAAGACGTTTTTTGTTTCTGAATCCCTCTTCACGAATACCAGTGACCTTTCCGACTACCGTTACATGTTCATCTGTTTCAGATAGCAGTCTTATCGGCCGGATAACGGTTTTGTCGATATACCTTCTGGGAAAGAAAAAAAGGAGATCGCCCACAGTGTGAATACCATTTTTCCTGAGAGCCTCAAGACGGCCTGAACTGAGATTATGTAGATCTGTTAATTTCAAAATTGATATACTGATATATACATGTTATTTAAAATTTTGAATTAAAAACGGTGGTTTTGTTCCTGCATTTGTGAACTAGTGGACTTACAGAATAATTTTGAAATTAAAACTGAAAAAATGTTGCAATATGAAATCAAAAATGGTTATTATTACAAGCTCTTGAAAAAAATTAAATAAACAAGGTAAATCAGTGCCTACAATACAACAGTTAATCCGTAAAGGTAGAAAAAGTAAGACGAGCAAAACAACTGCTCCCGCGTTACAAAATTGTCCTCAGAAACGTGGAGTTTGTACGCGCGTATACACAACAACGCCTAAAAAGCCGAATTCAGCATTGCGCAAGGTTGCAAGGGTGAGATTGACAAATGGTATTGAAGTTTCAGCTTACATCCCGGGTGAGGGACACAACTTGCAGGAACACAGTATTGTCTTAATTCGCGGCGGCAGGGTAAAAGACTTGCCGGGTGTAAGATACCATGTGATCAGGGGAACACTTGATACCGCTGGTGTTGATGACAGAAAACAAGGCCGTAGTTTATACGGTACAAAAAAACCAAAAGGCTAATTCAATTAAAGCTTAGTTGACATGCGAAGAAGAAAAGCTGAAAAAAGAGAAGTACAACCAGATCCGGTATTTCAGGATAAACTGGTTACCCGTTTTGTAAATAACCTGATGCGGGATGGAAAAAAAGGTGTGGCCAGAAAAATTTTATACCAGGCCTTTGAGATTATTGAAGAGAAAACCGGGGAAAGCGCAATTGATGTTTTTAAATCAGCGCTTAATAATTCTACTCCGGTTGTTGAGGTACGGTCGAGACGTGTTGGCGGTGCAACTTACCAGGTTCCTGTTGAAGTTCGTACCGACAGAGGCACAGCTTTGGGAATGAGATGGATCATAAAAGCATCAGATGCCAGGAACGATAAATCAATGGCACTCAGAATATCCCGCGAACTGATGGATGCTGCAAAGAACGAAGGCGGGGCCGTTCGTAAAAAAGATGAAACTCACAGAATGGCCGAAGCCAACAAAGCTTTTGCTCATTTTAGATTTTAAATATTAAGAGACCAGAAAAGATTTTAGAAATGTCCGAATTAATGACAAATACCGACCCGAAAATTATCGACCGCATCAGGCGGACTCGAAATATCGGGATTATGGCTCATATTGACGCCGGCAAAACAACCGTTACCGAAAGAATACTCTTCTATACAGGCAGAAGTCATCGTATGGGAGAAGTTCACGATGGCGCTGCCACAATGGACTGGATGGAGCAGGAGCAGGAACGTGGAATAACCATTACCTCTGCTGCAACACACTGTATCTGGAAAGATCACAGAATTAACATTATTGATACACCCGGTCACGTCGATTTTACAGTTGAAGTTGAACGATCGCTGCGGGTACTCGATGGTGCCATAGGTGTATTTTGTGCAGTTGGTGCTGTTCAACCGCAGTCAGAAACCGTTTGGAGACAGGCGAACAAATACAATGTTCCCCGAATGGCGTTTGTAAATAAAATGGACCGGACCGGTGCAGATTTTTACAACGTGATTGAGCAAATGAGAGAAAAACTCAGCGCTAACCCGATCCCGATTCAAATTCCGATCGGCGGAGAGGAGCATTTCAAGGGTGTTGTGGATCTCATTAATATGCAGGGCATCGTTTGGGATGATGAGTCTCTCGGTGCAAAGTACGATATCATTGATATTCCGGAAGAGCTCATGGAAAAAGCTGAAGAGTATCATAAACTCATGATCGAATCAATTGCAGATCATGATGATACATTGATGGAAAAGTATTTGATGGAAGAGGAGATTTCGCAGGAGGAAATTGAAGGAGCAATTCGGCAGGCTACTCTGGCAAGAGATATTACACCAGTACTTTGCGGAACAGCTCTTAAAAATAAAGGTGTTCAGATCCTTCTCGATAAAGTAATTAAGTATATGCCGAGTCCGCTCGATGTGCAAGCGATTAATGGCAGAGATCCAAACGACCTGGATATTAAGATGAAAAGGAATCCAAGTGTGGAAGAGCCCTTTTCTGCTCTTGCTTTCAAAATTATGTCCGATCCCTATGTCGGGAAATTGACATTTTTTCGAGTCTATTCAGGTACGCTTGAGAAAGGTTCTTATATTTACAATTCCACTACAGGAAATAAAGAGCGGATCGGCCGGCTACTTGAAATGCACGCAAACGATAAAAAAGATATCGATGTGGTAAGAGCGGGTGATATTGCAGCCGCTGTAGGTGTGAAACAAGTGAGAACCGGTGACACTTTTTGTGATGTTGAAAACCCGATTCTCCTCGAGCAAATAACATTTCCGGAGCCTGTAATTAAGCTGGCGGTTGAACCCAAGTCCAAAGCTGATGCTGAAAAACTGACTACCGGGCTTGTGAAACTGGCTGAAGAAGATCCTACATTTAAAGTTAAAACAGATGATGAAACCGGCCAGACTACAATTGCCGGAATGGGTGAGCTTCACCTTGAAATTATCGTGGATCGACTTAAACGTGAGTTTAAAGTTGAGGCTAATGTTGGTCAGCCACAGGTTTCATATCGTGAAACCATTACCAAAGCAATTACCCATCGTGAGATTTACAAGAAGCAAACGGGTGGACGTGGTAAGTTTGCAGATATGGAATTTGAAATTGGGCCAATTGATCACTTTGAACAATACGCTGATGATGACAAAAAAGTAAGTCTGTCAGATGGATTCAAATTTGTGAATGAAATTGTAGGCGGAAATATTCCCAAAGAATATATTCCATCTGTTGAAAAAGGATTTCGGGAATCACTTCATAATGGCGTTCAGGCGAATTACCCGGTGCAAAATATCGGGGTCAGATTGTTTGACGGGTCTTATCATGATGTTGATTCAGATGCATTTAGCTTTGAATTGTGTGCTAAACTTGCGTTTAGAAATTCAGCAAAAAAGGCAGGTCCACAACTCCTTGAACCGGTTATGAGTGTAGAAGTGATTACACCTGAAGAGTTTATGGGTGACGTAATCGGAGATCTGAACGGACGGAGGGGCATTATTACAAAAATGGATAACAGCTCAGAAGGATCAGTTGTTAAATCCAAAGTGCCACTGTCCGAAATGTTTGGATACTCTACTGATCTCCGTTCACTTACGCAGGGCCGGGCTTCATATTCAATGGAGTTTGCTGAATATGTACCTGTACCAGACAGCAAGGCACAGGAAATTATTGAAGAAAAAGGATAATAATTAAAATAACTGTAAATCATGGCAAAAGAGACATTTCAACGCAACAAACCACATGTGAACGTAGGAACGATTG
>CAYVBJ010000079.1:0-10376 GCA_964449075.1 uncultured Balneolaceae bacterium | reverse complement strand
CCATTTCTATTTTCCCATTCTTATCTTTAAAGCGCAGCATCATGCGCCTTGCCTGGAAACTTTCAAAATTGGAACAGGAACTCACTTCCAGCCACCGGTTTTGGCCGGGACTCCACACCTCAAGGTCATATTTTTTGGATTGTGTAAAACCCATATCCCCGGTGCACATCAGCAGGGTACGATATGGCAATTTAAGTTTTTCAAGTAATGATTCAGCGTGTGTGCGAAGTGATTCAAGTTCATCATATGATTTATCGGGGTGCACGATTTTGACCAGTTCCACTTTGTCAAACTGATGGAGTCGATTCAGTCCACGCACATCTTTTCCATAGCTTCCTGCCTCTCGCCGCCAGCATGGAGTGTAAGATACATAGTAAACCGGGATGTCCTTTTCACTGAAAATTTCATCCCGGTGAAAATTGGAAACCGGAACTTCAGCAGTCGGTATTGAATAGAACCCATCCCTCGGAATTTCATACATCATATCTTCCTTATCCGGGATCTGGCCGGTTCCGCGTGCCGAATCTTCATTCACGAAAAAAGGTGGCTGCATTTCCATATACCCGGCTTGCACTGCTTCATCAATAAAAAAGTTTATCAATGCTCTTTGAAGGCGGGCAAGACCGCCCAGGTAAAAAGGGAACCCGGCTCCTGTCACCTTTGATCCGCGTTCGAAATCAAGCCATCCCTGAGGCTCTGCGATTTCCCAGTGGGGCTTTCTCCACTCTTCCCCGATACTATCGCCCCACGTTTTAAAAATTTCATTATCCTTTTCAGAACTGCCCACCGGAACACTTTCATGAGGAATATTGGCGATCTGGAGCAACAGCCGGTTCCTCTCCATTTCAAGATCCGACAACTCCTCTTCCAGTTTTTTGATTTCAGCTTTTGATTCCGAGGTTTTCCGGATTATTTCCTGCGCCTCCTTTTTTTTTCCCTCCCCCATCAGCCGTCCGATCTGTTTCGACAGCGTATTGCTCTCTGAACGCATCTGATCTGCACGTGCTACCGAGGCTCGCCATTTTTTGTCCACATCCAAAAGCCGGTCAACAATCTCCGGATTTTTTTCACCCTTCTGGATCATAGCCTGTTTTACAAGTTCACTGTTTTCCCGTATAAAGGATACGTCAAGCATTTGAAATTTTTTATTGAGATTATCTGAATCTTGAAAGATAATGCAGATTCGGATATCAATGAAACCGATTTTTTTTTGAAGAAAAGCATGAATGAGTTGACAGTATGCAGTAAACAGTATACAGTCTTTCGATCCCGGAATGAGCTCCCCGTTACTAAAGTGCCTCCGTCTGCTTTTCTATCGGCTGATCGTGTTTAAGCTTAGCCGCCCTGGCGGGGATAGGTTATTACAAATGCACCCTGGTAGAGGTTAGAAGTTCTTCGCTGTACATTTCTGGCTTCCGTAACAGATTGAAACGGACCAATTAATATCCTGAATGTCTGCCGGAAAGGTGTTATCACAACCCGCTCTTCCGGATTGTCAATCACCCCCGAAAGCTTCAGGACTACTGCACTTCGATAATCAACTGCCTCCCGACGATTTCCAATAGATCGTATCTGGATATATTGTCCGTTCGGAACATTCTCGGTAATCACTGCAGCCGGTGATTCTTCCATAACCGGTCTGACCGGTTGTTCAGGTTCAGGTTCAGGCTGGGGCTCAGGTTCTGGTTCCGGCTCGGATACCGGGGTTACTGCAGCCGCACTTACATCAGATTGTCTCGGGTAGGTAATAATAAACGATCCCTCATATTTCCCGGGAATTACCGTCTGGGCATTTCTTGCCTGCGAATAATTTTGAAAGGGACCGATCAATATTCTAAATGTCTGTCCAAAGGGAGTAATTAAAACCTGTTCAGATGGATTCTGAAGAAGTCCTTCCAGATCCCCAATAACTGATAACCGATAACTGATCGCTTCCCGGCGGTTTGCAATTGATCGTATCTGAATATATTGCCCGTCCGGAACATTTTCAGTAAGAACCTCATTCTTCTGCTGTTCAGCAATTCTCTGTTCTCTTTTTTCTGCCTCAAGTTCAGCCGCACGTTCAGCTCTGAGTTCTTCCAATCGGTTTCTTGTGCTTTTCAGTAACTCACTGCTTGTTTGCATATCACTATAGAAACGCGAAAAATCAGTCAGCCAGCCCAAATAATCTGTCTTTTCAGCTTCCGGCTCTTTGGGTATCGTTTCTTCTTCTTTCTCTTCCGTCTCTTTTTCACTAACTGTTTCCGTTTTATCTGCAAAAAATTCATCTCTTTCCCTGTATTGAGGCTGCGGCCATGAGGGGTGTCTTTGATTGCCTTTGCCAAAATTGATCCGCACTCCGGCTTTCAGTATTGCATATTTATCTGACCCGCTTTCATCTGAAAAGCTATCCAGCAGATCGGTACCCGGAAAATGAAAATCGTATTGAATAAAAAGATCCGTCCAGTTGTTTAAAAAAAATGACGCCCCCGGTCCTGCCATAAAATTCAATCCAAAATCATTTGCATCAAAATCTTCTGCCTCAATACTGCTCCGAATAAAACCCATCCCGAACGTTACATATGGATTAATTATATCAGCTTTCGACCAGTTCAAATCCAGCAGATGGTTCAAATGGCCAATACCGCGAAAAGAAATAGTGAGAAATTTATTCCTGAAATCAGGATCGATAGCAAATTTATTAGTAAACGTACCCGACTGTAAAGACCCTTCAATTGACCATTCCGGGGAAACCGCATACTGAATACTGCCTCCAGCCATATAATTTGTGGATGAAGCAATATCAACATTCCCTCCTAAATAACCTCCGTTTGATGCAAATGAGAGGCCATTATTCAATGTAACACTGAATAGCCTTCCTTCTGCTTTTTGGGCGTTTGCAGGCACTGCAACAAAACAGATGACAAACAAAATTGCAATATAAATAATAACCGATGGCTTCATTTTTATAAATAGACGGTTTCTGAATTGTAAGATAAGGACTCCGGGGGTCTCTGCTATTATAACAAAAACATTACTTCTTATTTTGTGAATTTTATGCCATTCCGCGCTGAATGTTCCCACCGCATCAATATGTGATATCATTCCATTCGGGTTTGCGGTAAACTTTAACTGAACCTCAAATAAATAACTGATTTTATGAGCAAAATATCATTTGATTCACCCACTCACACTAAATTCTATGTAAGCCTGATCTCAATCTTTCTCCTGATATTTTACAGCGGTTGTGATGGAGATCGGGGACCTGCTGGCCCTGAAGGACCCGAAGGACCTCCCGGAGCAGAAATTCTTCCTGTCTCTTTTGAATTTACAGCAAACCTGACAAGTCAAAACGGTTTCGAATTTTTACAAGATATACCGTCAGAAATTGAAGTCTTTAATTCGGATGTAATTCTCGTATTCGTACTTGAAGATGTACTTGAAAATGACACAGAAGTATGGAGACAACTCCCGATTACAGAATTCAATGAGCGCGGAACCCGGCTGCTCACGTTTGATTTCACATTTGCCGATGTGCGCCTCTTCCTGGATGCAAATTATGAATTGGGATCAGCTGATGAATTTACGGATGTGCTGTTTCGAGGAGTTCATGTTCCTGCAGATTTCGTAGCAGATATCCAGGCATCTGCAGAAATCGAAAATGCCCGTACAGTCGAAGAACTTGAACTGATCCTGGAAACCGATATAGAAACTATCATGCGATCAGACCTCCGTAGATCTATTTCATTCAATCCCTGATGGTGAGGAAAGCGAACAAGGATACTCATTCTTTGTGCGAGTCAGTGAGATCAGTCAGGAGACGGACATGTGTCTCGACTGCGCCCCGATGAAAAACTGTCGGGGCTTTGCTCGACATGACAGTGGTTTTTTTACAAGGGCGGCGGATAAAACCTCTAAACAAATCCTCAATTTCAGTACCGCCGCAAGACATAAGCATTTTTTACACACGGCGTAGCGCGGTCGTTATTCAATTCATTCGCTTTATACGCCGTGTATTTGACCCCGCGACTGTGTCATGTCGAGCGCAATGAGCGGAGCGAATGAATTCGAGACACATATCCGTCCCCTGACTGATCTCGCCGTTCATAAATGTGTCATCTGAAAAGACGCTATGACATCTCCTGAAATAACGGTCCGTTTGGCACAGATTTTACCCAAACTTTTAAAGCTGACACCAGACTACGTTGATTTCAGAAGGTGGCCGAGATCAAGTTTGTGAATGGGAATAATATATTTCGTTGAAAAAACATCTTTTTGAATTCCAAGCAGACCGGTTCCCCTGAAATCGACCACGCAGTAATTGTCTTCAGCGCCAATCACTTCTCCGATTCCATAATACTCCGGACTCGGGCCGTAGTATACCAGGTCTCCAATCTGGATGGAATTGGACGCTCGCCGGTGAAACGGTAAAATTACCGGCAGCAAATCAAGTCTGTAAGAAAGTCTTCTGTTTTTTGTCTTCATAATACTTCAAACAACATGGGGCATCTGAATCGAGCGTGTTTCCGGTCCTGTCTGTTTTATTTTAATATACCTGCTATGTTCCGGAATAAGATCTTTCACTTTGTCCGGCCATTCGATGATACAAATACCTTTATTATAAAAATACTCTTCAACACCAATTTCAAGTGCTTCTTCATTTTTTTCAATCCGGTAAAAATCAAAATGATAAACCGGGATCTCACCGTGATATTCCTGAATAATGGAAAAAGTGGGCGATGTCACTTCATCCGGATCAATTCCGAATGCGCTGACAAATCCTTTAACAAAATGGGTTTTACCGGCACCAAGTTCGCCTTCAAGGCATATAATATCGCCAACATCAGCACTTTTGGCAAATGTTTTCGCAAGATCCATGGTTTCCTTTTCGCTATGGCTGATAAGATTCTGCTTCATTAATTCTCTTAAACTCCTACCTGGGCCTCATCGTTGCGATTGGCAAAATCATCTCTTCCATAGAGGCCCCGCCATGCTGAAAGGTGTCACGGTATCGATTTTGAAATTTGTGGTAGTTAGTGGGATAGACAAAGTAGTAATCCTCTTTTGCAATGATATAGGTATTGGCAGGTGGGTCAACCGGCAACTGGTATTCGTCAGGTTTGTCGATAAATATGGCTGCACCTTTGTCTGCCTTTATATTACGCCCATACTTATATCGCAGGTTCGTGGCGGTATCACGATCGCCAAATACTTTGGTGTCCCGAAGCGATCTCACAGAACCGTGATCCGTTGTAACAACCAGGGTAACATTCTCATCCGCCATTTCACGAAACATTTGCAGCAGCGGCGAATGTTCGAACCACGTTTTTGTAAGAGATCTGAAAGCCGAAACATCCGGTGCAATCTGTTTCAGCACATCCGAATCGGACCTGCTGTGAACAAGCCTGTCCACAAAGTTATATACGATCGCTGTTAGATCTGCCTGCGTATAGTTTGATAACCGGTCAACTACTTTTCTTCCTTCATCAGGTTTAATAACCTTTTCATATTTGATACTCTTGTCAATCTTTCTGCGTTGCAGCTGATGGATCAAGAGCTCTTCTTCGTGGCGATTTAAAGATGTCTCGTCCTGTCCCATTTTCCACAAATCAGGATACACTTTCTGGATCTGAAGCGGATAGAGACCCGCAAATATTGCATTTCGGGAATACGGTGTGGCAGTTGGCAAGAGCGAATAGTAAAAGTCAGTACTGATATTGTAGAACTCTGACAATATCTGTTCAAAAAGAAGCCATTGATCATAACGCATGCAATCGATCAGGATAAAAACCACCTTCTCATCGTTTTTTAATTTTGGAAATACATATTTATCCATGATTTGCTGGCTTAAAACCGGCTTGTCATCATTCGACTCTTTTAACCAGGTACGATACTCCATCTCCACAAACCTTCCGAAAGCCTGGTTTGCCTGCTGAAACTGATCCTGGAGGACCTGCTGAAGGCCTTCATCACTTTGCTGAAGATTCAGTTCCCAGCGCGTGAGCGTTTTATAAATATCAATCCACCCTTCCCATCCCGTCTGTTCATTGAACCTGGCAGAGAGCTGATTAAAATTGCGCAAATACGCCTGAGCCGATTTTTCATTCTCCAGCCTTTTGCGTTCCAGTATTCTTTTGATTGTAAGCAGTATTTGATTCGGATTCACCGGCTTAATCAGGTAATCGGAGATGTGACCGCCGATTGCTTCTTCCATGATCGACTCCTCCTCACTTTTTGTAATCATAACAACAGGGAGTGAAGGCCGGTTCTCTTTTATTTTTTCAAGCGTATCAATTCCACCCATTCCGGGCATCTGCTCATCCAGAAATACAATATCAAAGTTCTGACTCTTAATCATTTCGATTGCATCTTCCCCATTGGTCACGGGTTCTATTTCAAACCCTTTTTCTTTCAAAAAGATGATGTGCGCTTTCAGCTGATCAATTTCGTCATCAACCCATAGTATTCGGTTTGGCATATTTACTGTTTTGAGAGTCTTTTTTAAAATTTAGATTGCCGGCTGCCTCTGCAGGCAGTACAAATATAACCCTTATGGAGGAAAAAAATTTTAACCGGTTTTTTTAAAACTCCAACAGTTCTTTTATTTTCTCCAGCCTTTTAGGGCCAATTCCTTTTATCTCAAGAAGTTCTTCCGCTGTTTTAAATTTCCCGTTCAGCTTCCGCCACTCCATGATTCTATTTGCGTAGGCCGGTCCGATACCCGGCAATTTCTGAAGACCTGCAAGATCGGCCGTGTTAATATTTACTTTCGCACCAACCGTTGTTTGAATTTTAAGAGTATCTGCTTTCCCGGGCGGGATTGTATCAGCAAACTGCGGTATCTCGTAATTGCCTGCAGACTGTACGGATTGATTATATTCTGATCGGGGCTGATACCTGGCCAAAATTTCCCGGTTTTCTGTTTCAATGATTCTGCTCTTCTCTCTGAATATACTGTCGATCCTGGCATATTCAGCCGGATCATAAACCGGTTGTTGCTCCACAACAGAGTTCAAAAACAGTAATATCAGCAATGTTGTTAACAATCCGGTTATTGTGTATCGCTCGTTGCGGCTTATACTCAGTCGTTCAAAGAGAAAGAACAGTCTTCGATTCATCTTTTTGAATAGTTTCATCGTTGTTTTCTTGATTTTTTAGTAATTCGGGTGGCTAATAATTTGTTATTTGCGTTCCTTTAAAGTTTTTATCTTACTGCCGGACGGTCCGGCCTTCATTAGATTCAATCATTTTGCTTGCACTGCTTTTTAACTTTCTGACTGTATGAACAAAATAATCTCAAATCCTTACAGTAAAATTTTCAGATGACACCTGAAAAAAAAACCTCCCTGCTGAACAACACCAAAACTGCATGGTATAAAACCGGCAGCGGCAAACCGCTGATCATTCTGCATGGCTGGGGAAGCAGTTCCCGTGTGATGTTTCCGGTTGCCGCACAACTCTCATCTCTCAGAACCTGCTACCTGCTCGACTTTCCCGGGTTTGGTGATTCCCCTGAACCGTCCCGTCCTTTCTCGATTGACGATTATGCAGATCTTGTAGAGAATTTTATCACGGAGCAGGAGCTGGAGTCTGTTGACTTCCTGGTCCACTCATTTGGAGGAAGGGTAATTCTAAAACTTCTTACGAGAGATCACATCAAAGAATATATCGATAAAATACTGATAACCGGCGGCGCCGGAATGAAACCGAAGCGAAACCCATCCTATTATTTTAAAAAATACCTTGCAAAAAGCCTGAAAGCTCCATTCGCAGTACTTCCGGAAAATTTACGTGGAAAAGGACTCGAAAAACTTCGTAGTACCTCACTGTGGCAAAAACTGGGATCCTCCGACTATCAAAAACTTTCCGGTGTAATGCGTGAAACCTTCGTAAAGTCGGTCAGTGAGCATTTGGACGAGCTGCTTCCGGAAATAGATCATGACATCTTGCTTCTCTGGGGTACTGAAGACGATGCCACACCACTTTACCAGGCTGAACGAATGAACCGGGGATTAAAAAACAGTGCACTGGTAACTATTGAAAATGCGGGCCATTATGCATTTCTCAACAAGCCCAAGCGGTTTTCAGCTATTGCAGAAGCTTTTTTCAAAGGATAGTTTAAAATATTCAATCAGGTAAAGCCGGGAGGCAGAAGGTCAAAATCGTTTTAACACACCAATCGGATCAACATATTCAGTGAGAAATAAATGTTCAGCTTCCGATATTTTCAAGGTCTCTCTCCTTGAAATCTTCACCAAAATAGTTGTACCATTTCCGGAAAGGGCGAAATGCGTTATCCGGATCAAACGGGCGCTTGTATTCGCTTTGGCGGCACTCCTCGCTGCAGCATCCTTCCATTATTTCAGCTCCTTCTTCTGAACAGACAAACAGCTTATTACATTTCATATTGGCGCAATTGATATAACTGTCGGCCGGCTTACCCGTAATTTCACAACGTGCAATAGGTTCCAGGTTATTCTTATTAACCGGTACCACAAGACGATCGTCAAACACAAAACATTTCCCTTTAAAATGCTTGCCTCCCTCTTCTTTGGCATAGTTTAAAATCCCGCCGTGAAGCTGATTCACATCATTCCAGCCTTTTTGTTTCATAAGCACTGAAAATTTTTCGCACCGGATACCGCCTGTACAATACATCAAAACCTTTTTATCCTTTGCAATCTGAGCCTTTTCAAGCCAGTCCGGAAATTCGTAGAAAGTATCAACATCAGGAGTCAGCGCTCCTTCAAAGTGACCAATTTTTGATTCGTAATCATTTCTCACATCTATCATTACATAATCTTCACCCGATTCCAGGATTTCACGCCACTCTCCCGGCTGAAGATGCCTGCCCCCCTCTTCGGGGTTAAGTCCCTCCACGTGAATGGATACGATCTCTTCCCTGACCTTACAAACCAATTTAGCGAACGGAAGCGTATCCGACCGGTCGGTTTTAAACTCAGTATCTTCAAACCCCTGAAGCCCGCGTAAATATTCTTTGTAGCGATTCACCTGTGTGGGAGTTCCGGCAAGTGTACCGTTAATCCCTTCTGAACCGATATAGATCCGGCCATTAACACCAAGCTCTTTCAAGAATTTCTTGTGATTCTTGCAGAAAAGCTCCGGCTCCTTTATCGGGCTGAAATTATAGTATAGGATGACTTCGTAACTCATATTGCTCTGAAAGGGAATTTATATTTTTAGCAGTGATTTATTTAATCCCTACAAAATACAAATCCTTTTAATAAATTATGAGATCTGTAACAGCTCGCAAAAGATTTTATCTTGTGCTGTACAAACAGATCCTTTTTGTATTTTTATTTTCTGATCTATGAACTTCGAGTCGTATCAATTATTGTGAAAGTCTGTCTCAGGCATACCCTCATCTTGCTTTTATTCATTTTCTGCGCAGCCGTTCCCCAGGTAAAGGCACAGGAAGTATTTGATTTACACAGGGGTCATCCCCACTTTTATAATGAAACGCAGCTATTAATTGAACGTGCCGTGCAGGAAAACAAACTTTCAGAAGAGGAAGGGATGCTCCAAAAATTTTATGCGGGGTATCGGCCTCAATTATTGAATCGAGAATTTACTGATGCTGGTTCGCAGCATCTGCGTTGTATGACGCCCCTGATGATCGAGTATGAACAGAAAAAATCAAATTTAAGCCCGTCCGTTATTTCAGAGATCGAGGAGATGATGAGGAGTGCCGCTCCCGGTATGCTGGCTGAAGAGTATCTTTCTCCATCGGGTAACTTTATTTTACGCTATGAAACAAGCGGAGAGCATGCTGTCCTGCCGGAAGACAGCAACAACAGCGGAATACCCGATTTTGTGGAGCTGGCTGCTCATGCTGCCGATTCTTCCTACCGGTTCCAGGTGGAAGAGCTTGGATTTACTGATTTTTTGATTTCCGGTTCACCGTATGAAGTCACATTTAAAAATTTCAATTTTTTTGGAACCACCACATCCCAAAATGGAACCACTTTTATTACACTGCATAACAACTATGAAGGATTCCCCCCCAATACTCATCCTGCCGGCAATGTGACCGGAGCCCTGCTCGTAACCGTTGCCCATGAAGTAAAACATGCCATTCAGTTTGCAAACAATCAGTGGCAGGGAAATGCAGGCAGTTTTGATGTAGTAGAGATGGATGCCACCCTGATGGAAGAGATTGTTCATGATGATACAAATGATTTTTACAACCTGATCCCGCAGCGGGAGTCTATCTTTCGATCTCCTCAGCTGGCAACTCCCGGTGCCTACTGGCATGTTACCTGGATGATCTATTTTGCAGAGGCTTTCGGAATGGATTTTTGGGTCGATATCTGGAAGCAATTTAAAACAGAGCCTGTGAAGCCATTTCTGTCAGCAGTTGATGATGAACTTTTACT
>CAYVBJ010000078.1:3135-10682 GCA_964449075.1 uncultured Balneolaceae bacterium | reverse complement strand
GTGTCCGTCAATCGACGGACCGAGGGTTCGAATCCCTCCCTCTCCGCATTTTAAATATACCCATCAGCTATAAACTGGTGTAACCCGGAATCCATTATACCATTGGAGGGATGAGAAGCCTGTCCCGACGATCCGGCTAAAATATATCAATCCTGCGAGTATCCGGTCGGGAAATCCCTCCCTCTCCGCATTTTAAATATACCCATCAGCTATAAACTGGTGTAATCCGGAATCCATTATACCAGTGGAGGGATGAGAAGCCTGTCGCGGTGGAACTATATTTTTATTTTGAAGTGTGGATTACTATGCGTAATTATTTAACAAGTCTGAACGAAATATTTATATTATTTTTTATATATGTAAGAGATCAATCAAAAAAATCACCATGGCTAAACTAGCTCTGTTTGAACTTTTATTAATACTTTTTGCAATCCCACTCAGCTATATTCTGGCTACTTTTTTCAAAAAGCATAATATGTCGACGTATAAAAATGAAATCGACCAAATGTTTCATAAATTCTGGAACGGGAAGCCCGAGTACGAACTCTATGCGTGGCAGATGGTGAGAAAGCTGTATTTTGAATTGGATACGCCTAAAAAATATATGAAGTACATCGATAGTAAAATCATCTCACTTAACAGAAGGGATGTTCTTTCTCATTATTACATCGACGAAGAGGGTAAAATTAAAGCTGTTGATCAAAGCAGTAACAAATCGATATTTTTAAACTGATTCCCGGTTCCCATTTTAAATAATTTAAACTACCTATCCTATGAAAAAACTCAATCTCACTGCGTTTATTTTAACCGCTGTAATTATCTCTATATGCGGAATTCGGACTGCTTCAGCTCAAACAGATTCTGCATCTGAAGGAGAAAAGGCATTTCAATTATCTTTTTTTCACCCTGTACAAATATTTAACGCGGATACCGACATTAATGCATTCCGGCTGAATATTATCTATGGCAAAAACAGGAATGTATCCGGAATTGATATTGGGATTGCCAATCATGTGACAGCTGATTTTACCGGTATCCAGTTTGGCATTGTTCAAATTGTAAAAGGGCAGTCAAAGGGAGGACAAATGGGATGGGTGAATCTTTCCAAGGATGAATTCAGGGGATTTCAATATGGTATCTACAATGAAGCGAAAAGGGGCGGAGGCGCCCAACTTGGCTGGGTAAACAATACAACTGAACTCAGCGGACTTCAGCTCGGTCTTGTAAATATTGCAGGACGAATGAATAAAGGGATACAAATCGGTGTTATAAATATAATTAAAAAAGGCGGTGTGCTTCCGGTTATGCCGATTGTGAACTGGTCATTTTAGAATAAAGTCCCTTTAAATCACGCCTCTTGATTTTACCTGATTCGGTTCTGGGCAGATTATCTACTTTATAAATTTCTTTTGGGATTTTGAACGGGGGAAGCAATTCTTGTAACTGTTGTTTTATTTTACCTGAAGCTCTGTTGTCATGCAAGCCGCCGGGTTCAATAAATGCAACAATTTTTTCGCCCCACTCTTCGTCCTGAATTCCAATTACGGCCGCCTGTCCGATTTCTCCGAGGCTTTCAAGAGCAGACTCAACATCATCCGGATTTACATTTTCGCCACCGGTTACGATCAGGTCAGATCGTCTTGTCTCAATAAAAAGATGGCCAAAAGAGTTCAGGTGTCCATAGTCTCCGGTATTGAACCAGCCCTGATCATCAAAAGCCTCTCTGTTTTGCTTATTGTCAAGGTATCCGTCAAAAACCTGTGGACCTTTGAGCCAAATAACTCCTGACTCGTTCATTTTCAGTGGCTGATTTTCATTACCCCTGATTTGAATCTGATTGGGTGAAAAGAGATGCCCCACACTTTTTTTAGGTATGTAGATTCCTTTTGGCTGCAAAAGCAGGTTTGCAGCAATCTGAGCACAGGTTTCTGTCATGCCATAACTCTGTACTACAGGCAAACCGCGTTCAATAGAATTCTGTATTAAAGCAGGAGAAATTCTGCCACCGCCAAGCAGAATGGCTTTCAGGTCAAGATGGGCCTGGAACCGGGAATGCAAAAGAAGCCGATGGAGCATGGTTGGTACAAGTGAGGCAACCTGTACGAGTTTATTTTCTGATAAAAAGTTTAAAACCTGGTTTTCCTCAAAGTTGTCCATCCGGTAAATGGCCGAGCCATACAAGATGCTTCTCAGAATAATGGAAACACCTCCTATGTGATTTAATGGCAGACACAGCAGCCAGTAGTGATCACGATCGGGTTTGAAATTTTGTTCACTCGCAAAGGCGGCATAACAGAGTTGTCTGCGTTTAACCGGAACGATTTTTGGTTTTGTTGTGGATCCGGAAGTTGAAAAATACCCCATAATCTTTTCCGGATTGTGGTCGGCAAATGAAGAACTGTTCTCTTTAGATTTCGGGGTTAACTGTTTTTGATAAATTGTAAGAGCAAGACTGCTGAATTCTTCCAGTTTGTTACGATTCCCGGGAGTGCAAATCACTATTCCAGGATCTAAATATCTGATCTGGTCAATGAGTTCATTTGTGGGCTGACCCTGGCTCAAAGGGGCAAAGGGAATGCCAAGTAACCAGCATGCAGCAATAACGAATACTTGCTGATCACTTGAATCAGAAAGAATTACTACAGGTCTTCGGGAGATAGACCGGCTGTTGTATTCTTCCCTGAACCACCTTGTGAAACCATACAGATTTCCATAATCATATAGGGCGTCTTCCGAAGCCAGAAAATGAGCTGACGGGTCCGGCAGAGAATAGGACGGAACTGCTTTATGACTGTAAACATCAGGCTTCATAAGATTCAATTAATGATATAAAATTTTTATCAATATCATTAGTTTTACAACTCCAGTGAAGCTTTTTTGTTTCAATCTCTGGTTCTAAAAGCCTGTTTTCAAAAATCAGATCATCCTTCAACATACTTCCTGTGCTAAGGCCATGTGCATGCGAGTCTGATCCAAGAAAAGATGCCAGGTATGCTATATTATTTCTGGCAACACCACTTTCAAGAGCTGTTGTAAGTACTATGCTATAATCAAGATGAGTATGGGAGGCAATTGTTTCAATCAGGTGAAAGACCGAACCAAAAAGTGTTGGTTTTACAACGACAAATTTAAAAAGTCCTGAAGTAACTAAAGATGCGGGTCTTCCGTGCCGCAGAAGTGATTCATCCAGTGCTAGTGGAATAGTAGTTTCAGAAATGATTTTTTCAACCTGGTCTGTTTGAGTGCAATCAATTGGTTCTTCAACATATTCTATCGGAAATTTTTCCAGGTTCTTTAAGTTTTTTATAGTGGTTTCAGTACTCCAGCTCTGGTTGGCATCGATGCGAAAATGGATATCTTCATATTCATTTGATATATGAGAAATGAGCCGGCAGAGAAGATCAAAATCATCACCTGCTTTCAACTTAAATGTACGGTAACCTTTGGCATACATCTCTTTAACAGATGATTTTGTATTCTCATATGATTTTAACCCCAGGACTGTGTTGACAGACAATTTTGAAGACCTGTTATAACCAAGAAGTTGTGAAACCGTGCACTTTTTTCTGTCAGATATAAGTGAAAGTCCTAGAACAGAAATTGCATACAAGAGTGACGGCTGCAGTTCAAGAGTGGATATGTAGTATGAAAGGGAATCGATCGTAAAATCATTCGACAAATAGTTTCCAAGTTCCTTTTGCATTGGCAGAAGACTATCCCACACCTGGTCAAAGGTCTCCTCTGAATATCCCGGAAGAGGTGAAGCTTCAGCAACTGTACCCGATAACTGATCTTCGTAGAAAAGCAGAAGTCCTTTTCTTTCTGAATAGGTATCTCCGGATGTAAAAAATGGCTCTTTAAAAGGAAGACGGTATTGATATATTTGAAATTTCATGACTGTAACAATATCCCGGCGCTGAATAATATGCCATATACAACCATAAACCGGGCCGTTTTTTCAAGTGTCTTGTTTAGGGTGCTTTTATCCCGGTGAAACCAGATTTCTTTGAGCAAAATAACAGTAAGCGGCAGGGTTAAAAGCGGAATGTAAATATAGAGATTATAATTCTGAAACATGTTTAAGTAGAGGAGAATAAAATATGAGAGTAAAATCATGAGTGTATATTCCCATTTTAAAACAGATTCACCAAAAAGTACACCCAGCGTTTTTTTATTTACGATTTTGTCTTGTTCGATATCACGGAGATTATTGGCTACAAGTATATTTACCGAAAGAGCTCCAACCGGTACAGAAGCGATAAAAGAGTCTGCAGACCAGCTGAGCGCATTTACGTAATATGTACCCATAACTGCTGCAAAACCAAAAAAAATGAATACAAAAACATCACCCAGGCCATTGTATCCCAGAGGAAAAGGTCCACCGGTGTACAGGATTCCAAAAAGAAGAGAGAGCAATCCAATTACCAAAATCACCCATCCGGCCAGCCATACAAGATAGAGACCCGTTAAAAAAGCCATCGTCATAGTGATATACGTTGCTAAAAGCATTTGACGGGGTTCAATCAAACCTGTGGATGTAGCTCGCGTGAAACCAATTCTCTGTTCAGTATCTGCCCCTTTTTTGAAATCATAATAGTCATTTGCAAAATTTGTACCGATTTGTATCAGAAGAGCACAAAAAAGTGCTGTTAATGAAGCCGGCAGGAAAAAAACACCATCAGAATAGGCTAGTGAACTTCCAACAAGCACCGGAACAAAAGCAGCCGCAAGAGTTTTTGGACGCGCAGCCCCGGCCCATGTTAAAACAAGTTTTTTATCCAAAATAAATAATTTTCAGTATCAAAATAGTTCTGCAAAAGATACTCAATTGATATATACCTAAAAAAATTTTAAATGTGCAGGCAAAATCAAAATATAATTAAGTGAGCTATTGATGAAAGCGCTTCTAAAATTAATTAATTTAGTTATAAAATGTGATTCGCTTACAAATGTAATTAATAAATTAAAAAATAATTAAAAAATTTGTATTAGCTGAAAAGGACATTATATTTGAAAGGGTCATAAAACATCAACTAAACTTACATTTTTTAGAAATGCCGAAGAATATTCCAACTCAACGCTATGATACACTGGCTGCAGCCAAAGGATGGACGCCTGGACCAAATGGACAGCCGCACATGCAGATCACAGAGATATTTGGGGAAAACACATTAACTCTTGACGGCCTGAGAGCCAGATTACCCAAAGAAGCCTGGAAAGAACTTAAAGGAACAATTGAAGAAGGCAAACCTCTTAAGAGCAGTGTAGCCGATGCTGTAGCAGTGACGATGAAAGATTGGGCTACGGAAAAGGGTGCATCCCATTTTACCCATTGGTTTCAGCCGTTAACAGGGTTCACGGCTGAAAAACATGACAGTTTTATCACACCTAACCAGGGTGGTGGGGCCATTGCTGAATTTTCAGGGAAAGATTTGATTCAGGGTGAACCGGATGCATCCAGTTTCCCAAGCGGTGGCTTGCGGCAAACGTTTGAGGCGAGAGGTTATACAGCCTGGGATCCCACATCTCCTGTATTTATTATAGAGAATCAGAATGGTTCATATCTTGCAATTCCGACTGCTTTTGCCTCCTGGACCGGGGAAGCTCTTGATCACAAAACTCCGATTCTGCGTAGTATTGAAGCTCTTAATAAACAGGCAAAACGGGCTCTGAAATTGTTTGGAGTTGATGCCGGACGGGTGATCTCAACTGTTGGATGTGAACAGGAGTATTTTCTTATTGACCAGGAATTCTATTACCGGAGACCCGATTTTATGACATCCGGACGAACACTGGTAGGAGCAAAACCTCCAAGGGGCCAGGAACTGGACGATCATTACTTTGGAGCGATCCCGGAACGTGTTCTTTCATTTATGCTGGAAGCGGAGCGAGAGCTCTACAGACTTGGAATACCCGTAAAAACGCGACATAACGAAGTAGCACCGAGCCAATATGAAATTGCACCTTTATTTGAAACATGCAACATTGCTGCCGATCATCAGCAGCTGATGATGATAACATTGAAACGGGTGGCAAGAAAATATGGCCTTGAGTGTGTGCTGCATGAGAAACCATTTGATGGATTGAACGGGAGCGGGAAACATTTAAACTGGTCGATGAGCACAAGCGAAGGTTCAAATCTTCTCGATCCGGGAGATAATCCGCACGACAACATGCAGTTTCTGTTCTTCTTTGCAGCTGTATTGAGAGGTGTTTATAAACACCAGGATCTACTCAGAATTGCTATTGCAAGTGCATCAAATGATCACCGCCTTGGTGCAAATGAAGCGCCGCCGGCTATTCTGTCTGCCTATATCGGGGAACAGCTGCAGGATGTAGTGAAGCAGCTGCTGAATGGCGGTCTGAAGAATTCAAAACAGGGTGGTTTGCTGGGTCTTGGTTCACCTGTATTGCCTGATCTTCCAAAACATGCAGGTGATCGTAACAGAACATCACCTTTTGCATTTACCGGTAATAAATTTGAATTTCGTGCTGTGGGATCGAGCCAGTCGGTCAGTTTCCCTACGGTAGTATTGAATACAATTGTTGCGGAAGCGATAGATAATCTCTGTACGGAACTTGAATCACAGCTTGAGAATGATGATCTGGAAGAGAGTCTGCGGGTTGTACTTCGAAAAAGTTTCGAAGATTCAGAAAAAATTATCTTCAATGGTGACGGGTACTCAGACGAGTGGCAGAAGGAAGCCGCCGAACGAGGCTTGCTGAACCTCAAGACAACTGCTGATTCACTGCCGCATCTAAGTGATCAAAAAAATATAGATCTTTTCGAGAGCTACTCAATTCTGAATAAGAGAGAGCTCTTATCAAGGCAGGAGATATGGCTCGAACAGTATATCACAACACTTAATATTGAGATTGATACAACTGAATCGATTGCAAAAACAATGGTCTATCCGGCTGCCATCAGATACATTACGGAACTTGCGGAAGCGGTGAAAGAGACGAAAGCTCTTGGCATTACAAACAGCGGATCCGATCATATGCTCAAAACAGTTAACAATGCATTAAATGATTTGGATGAGGCACTTGTGAAGCTGCGAGATGCTCAAAAAGGCACCAATGGTGAGAATCTGAATGTGAAAGCCAAATACTATAAGGAAAACCTGATCCCGGTGATGTCAGAAATACGGGATGCAGTTGATTTTCTGGAACGGTATGTAGCAGACGATTACTGGCCGTTACCGATTTATCGTGAGATGCTGTTTGTGAAATAAGATAGTAATTCAAAACAAATACTTGTCCTGTGTATTTTTCTTGTGCGTGCTTTGCGTGAACCACCCGGCGAAGATCCTGTTTGGGTTTCACGCGAAGGCCGCAGAGATGAACGGCACGCGAAGCCCGCAAAGAGTTGCAATTCGTGATTGCATTTTGCGATGTCGTGCTCAAACCTGTTTGGAAAATATGACCAGGTTAAGATCACTACACTAAGAAAATCTCTTCGGGCTCTTGGCGTGTGTTTTTTCTTGTGCGCGCTTTGCGTGAACCACCCGGCGAAGATCCTGTTTGGGTTTCACGCGAAGGCCGCA
>CAYVBJ010000078.1:0-3035 GCA_964449075.1 uncultured Balneolaceae bacterium | reverse complement strand
GAGATGAACGGCACGCGAAGCCCGGAAAGAGCTGCAATGCGTGATTGCATTGTGCGATGTTGTGCGCAAACCTGATCAGGGAAAAAGCATGTCGTTTAGTACTATAGCATCACTAAAATCTGACCACTGCTGCCAACCGGATGGAACCAGGGCTAAAAACCGGTAAGTGAGAAGTTAAATTACCGATTCCACAAATAAGCAGTAAATCCTGCCAAAAGGTAGAATCCAAGCCCGGTCAGGATCACAAAGTTAAACCCGAACGACATGGAAAGAATGATTGCCAGTGGCGAAGCTGCCACAGAAGCAAACCCGTTCACACCCCACGCCCAGGGAATTAAGGTGTCAGATTTTTTTTCGAGTACGCTCATTCCCCCCGGAAACATCCAGCCCATAAAAAAGGAGAGAGGCATTAAAAGAATCATGATCAATATAAACACCATGGAAAGGGGCAGGTTAACTGCATAATTCAGGAGAGGATCAACAATATTCAAAAAAATAATTGTCAGCAGAATAATCATACCGGACGCAATCTGGATCTTTCTGATGGTTCCCATATTAATTTTTTCCTGCAGAATACTGCCCAATCCTGAAAATACAAGCAGAGAAGAGAGAACAGCGGAGGCACTGTAAACAGGATCACCTAAAAACCGTGTAAATTTTTGAATAAAGGTGATCTCAAGGAACATAAATCCAATACCGATCCCTAAAAAATGCAGAAATGCAGGGAGCTTCTTTTTTGATATTCTGTACGTTCTGTACCGAAGAATCAGAGGCAATAGTATCAGGATAAAGGCTGCAACAGAGAGCTGGAGAAAAGTGATCACCAGCAGTACGTACCCCAATTCCAGCCGCTGAAACCAGTTGTCGCCGAATGTATCAAGAAATGTTTGCAATGAATCCCACGTAAAGAAATTATAGAAATAGGGACTGTCATCCGTTGGAGTGTCAACCTTATAAACCCATTCATCCTTGAAATCTTCCGAATCACCGGAGAAAATTACCATGGCTGCGTGGTGGATCCATGAATAATTTTTGCCTTCCGGGCCTTCAATAACATTGATCTGCTCTGCTGCCCCCGGCGTAATTCCGGGATAGTAATCAGTATCCATCTGTAAATCTGCTGTCTCGTCTAAAAAGAGCTCAAGCTTTGATTCTGATATGGGTTCATTTGAAAGCAAAATGTTTGCAGCCAGGTAATTTCTGGAAATCAGCATGTTTTCAGACGGTTCACCTCCTGCCCCGGTTCGGTACGCATCAGAGAAGAGAGATACCAGTTTGATGTTATCACGCGGCGGGGATTGAATTCCTCTTGTAACAGAGATCATGCCGCCCGGTTCCAGCAGGCTTAATGCGCCTTGAATTGATTCTCTTGTGAGTACATAATCTTCGTTTAAACCCTGCAGGCCTCCGGTGCCTGTTGCCATAGACTCACCCGTTACCAGGTGAATAAGGTCATAGCGCCCTTTTTTCTGTTCGATGAAAAGTCTTGGATGAATATTGACCACATCTACACTCTTATCATTGAAAACTGCACCAATCTCTTCATTCAGATCTTCCCCGAGAAGGCTGATGATCTCCGGATTGGATTGTACCACAGTTATCTTATCTGCACCAAACCTTTTAGCCAGCCAGATATTTGTACCTGTAATTTCTCCCAATAAAAGAACACGAGGACTATCCAGCAATTTGTAGGGAAGTGACTGGGGTGTATAATCCATAACAGCAGCCTCTTCCGGATCATCAATCCTGAAAACGGCTCCGGCAGTTATTCCGTCAATCAGCAGCGCAAATTGATCCGGCGGTCTTGACGCGGCCTGCAACCCTGCGAATAGTGTATAGTGGAACGTCTCTGATTCGAATATATCAATCTGACCGCGCGGACCATAACCATCGGCAACCCGGTTTGCATCATTTTGACTCTCAAGTTGCTCAAACCGGGCAAGCTCCTTGTATTGATCAATTCTGAGATCAGGATTTTCAGTTACCCCAAAGAGTGAGACAACGAGGCCGCATATCAAAAAAAGCACGGATCGAAGCAGATGTTTTCGCGCATCAGTGAGGGCAGAGATCATAAATACAACAAGAGCTATTAGCAAAAGGGGAGTCAGTATTACAGGAAGCTTCGCGGTTGGAATCAGCATCATGACAGCAACAGCACTCACTCCGCCAACGCCGCTTCCAATCAGATCTGCACCATAAAGCCCCGGCACGTACTTTTTATGATAGGAGAGCATATACCCGATAATTGTACCCCCGAAAAAGAATGGAAGAAAAAGCAACAGGTTGTACAGACTCAGTAAAAGAAATTGATGAAAACTATAGAGCACATATTGTGTATCGAGCGGAATATTTTGCGCGAGTGTGTAACTGACAGGCAGTGAAATTAAGAAGAGGAGACAGAAGAGCTGTGACCAGAACGGAAAGTTATTTTTTAATCTGTCGAACGCAAGTGACAGAAATGTGCCGCTGGCTCCGAATCCCAAAAGTGCTGTGCTGATCACAAGATAGGAGAAGTGGTAATAATGTGTTACTGAGAGAGTCCGCATCAGAAGCAGCTGTTGTGAAACAACCACAAACGAGATCAGAAATATTGATAATTGAGACCAGCGGCTATAATTTGACATTATATATTCTCAATCATGTAAATTGCAGTGTCTATTTAAAAAAGCAGATTCAATTTTGAGCTTCTCCGGTCATAGGAACAAACCGTACTGGTAAAATGCGTTCTGTCCGGATTTTTCCCTTTTTGTTTTTTTCTACTTTCATCAGGACCTGGGCCTGGTATGGATCACCAATCGGTATAGCCATAATTCCTCCCGGTTTTAATTGTTCCATCAGCGGTGACGGAATGTGTCCGGCTGCGGCAGTAACAATGATGGCATCAAAAGGAGCATGCTCTTCCCATCCAAAGTAACCATCATCGATTTTTGTGCGGATCGTGTTGTATCCAAGTTCATCATATAACCGGGAAGCGGCCTCGCCCAGCTCCCTGATAATCTCAATCGAGAAAACATGCGGCGTTAACTCAGAGAGAA
>CAYVBJ010000077.1:0-10922 GCA_964449075.1 uncultured Balneolaceae bacterium | reverse complement strand
TCGGTGGTAAATGCAGTGGTTTTTTCCTCCCCGTCAATGATATGATAGGAACGCATACAACCTTTAATAACAAGATACCCACTCTTTATTATGTCGCCTTCTTTCACTAATACCGTTCCCTTTTTGAAACTGCGGATGATATCCAAATCAACAAGTGCTTTCTTTTCCTCTTCCGTTAGTGGCGTATACTGCTCGATGAACTCAAATAGATAGTCTTCCATTGTTTAATTTATGGGGTGTGGATAGGTTATATTTTTGGTAGATGCTCTCAAGTTATTAATTATGTAAAATAAACAACTATGTAAGTATTTTCTTATTAATGCAAACCAAGAAATTATTTCTGCTTTCAGAATTCCATGAATCACATACGTTGAAATCGCCAGAGCGAAAAACACGATCGGGGCTGCTGCCGACCAGAAAGTCACCGTCTCAGAATAGGGACTCAGTTCCACAAATTTGACCAGAACCAGTGAAGCAAAACTATACATCAGCGAGGTTCGATGCGCGATATCCACATAGACAGGCGCTTGGGCTTCCTTCGATGAATGGATGTGGTAGTACTTCCAAACGCCGGAGATTAGACCGGTGAGAAGGAAAATTCCACAAGCTGTGTAAGTAAATAGCAGTGATGGAGCCATAGGGGTGATTCTTATTTATAAATTGATATCTAGAGTAATTATTAGAAGTGAATAATCATAGTAAGTTTCATAAACTCGAAAAACTGTCTTGGGTATGATATGTACCATCCTTTACTCCTTGGTTCATCTCAGTAAAAGATATTTAGGTGGTCTAAACCAATGATCCATATCAGGATGAAAGAGGAAATTACTAAGACCAAAATTGCCACTATAAAAATTTGGTTTACTTTCCTCTATTGTTTTTGGAATGAGTTTATGAGTTCCACCAATTTTGTCATTTTGGATTGGGACTCCAATTCTTTGAGCTGCTTCAAGAGTCGGAAGGCCCGCAAGAAATTTAGGCAGGAATGCGTAACTCTTACTATTTAATTCAATATTTATATTTGAAGTATATGTTATCTGCACTTCCCAAGTGATTTATTAAGTTGTATAACGACCTAGCGAATAACCGGCGCAGCCACTACCAGCACGTCTTTGCCGACCCGGGTTTTAGCCCGACTCTGGTTGAAGGCTTTGTCAAGTGACTTTTGTCATCGAAACATTATTGCTCATAGCTTCATTTGCAGTGCTCGCCATAGAGAACGGATGAGCGAAGTGTTGCGAGCCCCTTCTCTCAATTCTTCGAGCTTGGTGTGATCCATCCATTGCCCCCTGAGCATAACGGCGGCCGGAAACTCTACCGTGCTGATGTTGGCTAAAGGGTCTTCGGAGAGCAGTACAAGATTGGCGCGATAGCCCGGCGCAATCATTCCGGTTTGTTCAAATCCCAAAGTCTGCGCACTTATCCGCGTGGCTGATGCCAGCGCTTCGCGAGGTGAAAGTCCTGCCTCTACCAACAGTTCCAACTCTCGGGCCATTGACCTCCCTGGTATGATGGCGAAGATGCCTGCATCAGTTGATGCTATCAGGGGAACACCCGCCTCATGCAGTAATCGCGTTGCAGTAAGATGGAACTCGGCGCGTGGCCCCTCGTAAGCAGAGGGGTCCACCTTGCTCCAAAATCTTGCATCGGCACGCTGCGCAAAACGGATCAGTGGATTTATAGTTTCAGTGCCGGGGCGATCCAAGTACGCGCCCTTAGTCTCTGCGATCAGTACCAATCTTTTATGGGCAATGAGCGTGGTGCTTACGGCTTCGCCAGACGCGGCCAATGTATCGGCCACCTCGCGCATCCGGGTCTCATCCAGTTCACCACGAAGGCTATGCCAGACGAGCGTTTCGACATGCTCGAATGTAGTGAAACCTTTGCCGAGCGAAACCTCCCATGGGATCTTGAAGGGTTTCTCGCGAGGAATTCCTTCGGTACGCTTGCCCTCCGGTGTATGACCCATTACTCGCATTCGAAGTTCTTCTGCCTCATCGAGAATGGCGTCGTAGGCTTCGCGCGTTAAATTAGAGTACAGCTTTACTCTGCGATAACCGGCATTGTATTGGTCGCGCACTGCGGCACGTGCCTCGGTACCTGTTGTAACCGTCTGCTGCAGCGGACTTTCGTTCGGGCCTCGGCTGTTAAGTATCGGGCCAGTGGTGATAAAATCCGGGCCGAGGATTCGACCCTCTCTGATGCGCTTTGAAAGCGGGAGATGGAATGGGTAGCCCGACGTATTACGAAGGCCAGTAACCCCATGGGCGATATAGCCCGCCAATTCAGCTTCGTCACTAAGGTGGATATGCGCATCGATCAGTCCCGGGATCAGGGTTTGCCCGTTGGCATCTATGGTGCGCACGCCTTCCGGTGCCGTTACTTCGCCGGCGGCACCAATCTGAATGATGCGATCGCCGATGACCAGCACAGACCGCCCGTCTTCCGCATCAGGTGCGCCCGGTACCATCGAGATCAGCCGAACATTATCGATCAGCACGCCCGAGGGTTTGTCCTGGTTTGGTTCCAGCGCTTGGGGGTAATCAGTAACGGTATGCCACAACCAGATGAACAGGAACAATATGAGAAAAATGATCGCAATTAAGGCCTTCTTCGTTTTTGAGAATCTCTTGTTATCCATTCTTGATCAGGATTAATGATTTTGGCTTTCCATAACGTTGTACTGTTTTTTTAGGCTATCAACAGCCCATCCGGCGGTCGGGAGAAAGTAAGAGGCTTGTTTCGTTGACGTACTCGTCATGCCCACTTTTTTATTAAAGACCGCCATCATACTTAAACTTTAAAACTTCAGAGATAATAATTTCATAGCCGCTATACCACGTTTTATTCACGCTTTTATATTGAAATAAAATGAAAAAATCCGAGTTGATATCATAATATGAAAATTATCTTAAACTCAAGCAGTTTTCAAGTTTTGGATATTAGTTTGGCCCTGAAAAACATTTTTCTGTCTTTGCAAGTACATTCATTTGTTAATCCCACTTCTAAACCTTCTATCATTCCTGCAACAAGCATTAAACCCCAAGAAACTATGTGAAACATTAGAGGTAGCCAATGCCTTGTTAGGTTCTATGTATTAGAAAAGCAATGGAGTAACAAATAAATGCTATTTCACAGCAACATTACGCAGATTCACTATTTTTTTCATTAACTTAAGTTAAAAAATGAAACGGTAGCAATATTAAATCCATGCTAAATTTACAGTGGGCTATACTGTGCTTTTTGGTCTACTCTTTTACGAATGCGGCTTAATGACGGGGGCGTGATGCCAAGAAAACTGGCAAGTTGATGCTGAGGAACTCTTTGCAATAGACCGGGCCTGGTTTTTAGCAGATTTACATAGCGTTGTTCAGGAGTAGAATGTTTAAAATCAGCAAAAGAAGTTAAGTTACTTTCCAATAACTGTTCTGATATAATCAGACAGAGTTTCTCAAACCGGGGAAATTTTTCAGGCGTTTCTTTTTCCATCTCCGGACTTCCTACCGTTACTATCGAATCCTCCACACAGGAGACAAAATGAGCAGCCCTGGAATCATCGTCACCATAAACCGGAGCTATTGGTACAGTTTCTGTGTAAAATGCTGTGGTTTTCTCTTCACCGTCAATGATATGATAAGAACGCAAACAACCTTTTATAACAAGATACCCACCCTTTATTATGTCGCCTTCTTTCACTAATACCGTTCCCTTTTTGAAACTGCGGATGATATTCAAATCAACGATTGCTTTCTTTTCTCGTTCCGTTAGCGGCATATACTGCTCAATGAAATCAAAGATATAATTTTCCATTGTTTTAATTTTTGAGGTATTGATAGGTTATATTTTGGGGTGATTGCTTAAGTTATTAAATACATAAATAGACAACTGGTTTAGTAATCTTTCATTGATGCTGACCAAAAAGTTATTTCCGCCTTATAAGGGTTCATCATTTAAGCGGTTTTGCCATTACTGGCTATTATAGTGATGAAATATCAGGATTTTTACAAGAGTAATGACTATGGTTCAAACTAAGAGCTGTAAAATCTGCTTGAAATGCTTGTTTTACCCACTTTTATATTTGTTGACAACAAAATTGTTATTTTTGGTGAAAGTCGATACATTTAACACTTATGAAGTAACAACCCTATACATATAACCTTTGCCCAATATGCCTGTCGGGGCAAGGTATATCCCTCTTTAAAGCCCATTTTATATTGAGGCTTATATTGCCCAAATGGGATCAATAATAATTAATCAAAGCGACAATGAAATATAATATCTGCATTCACATACCATTTCAATTTTACCAAATTCAACTCGATAATTATTTATTATGCAGATTATTTCAGAAGATATTTCATACGCAACACCATCCGGAAAGGCCATTCTCAAAAATATAAACTTAAGCCTTGAAGAGGGAGAAAATGCAGCTTTGATAGGGGACAATGGCAGCGGGAAATCAACTCTGCTCCGAATTCTTTCCGGGCAAGTTTCACCCAATGAAGGTTCAGTGAAAATTACAGATCATTGGTGGACCGTTCCCCAGCATTTTGGACAATTTGATTCTTTTACAGTAGCGCAGGTCCTACAGGTAGAGCATAAAATCGAAGCCCTTCGTGCAATCGAAAATGGTTCTACAGATCCAAATCATTTTGACGCTGTTACCGACTATTGGACTATCATTGAGCGAATACAGATGCTGTTGCAACTGTGGGGGTTGAAAGACCTTTCGCCTGACACATCGTTTAAATCACTCAGCGGGGGTGAAAAGACCAGAGTACTGCTGGCGGGTATGGATATCCATCAACCTGAACTGGTGCTGATGGATGAACCTACCAACCACCTCGATACTTCGGGACGCGAGAAGCTCTATCGAATAATCCGTAAATCGAATGCTGATTTTCTGATTGTGAGTCACGACCGAGAGCTTTTGGAGCTTTGCAATCCGATTTTTGAAGTTTCCTCACTTGGTTTAAAGAAGTATAACGGTAGCTACTCCTTTTATGAAGAACAAAAACAAATAGAGCGGCAAGCCATTAATCACAAAATTCATCACACTAAAAAGTCAATTGCCGAAGCAAAGAAAAAACGTCGCGAAGTGATGAAGCGTAAACAGAAAAGAAATGCAAGGGGGATTAACAAAGCCCGGAAAAAGGGTCTTTCCAAAATGGAAATCAGTGCAGCGCTGGAAAGGTCGGAAGAATCCACTTCAAAGTTGAGCAATGTTCATGAGGAGAAGATCAAAGATGAACTCCAGCGACTGCCGGAACTGAAACAGCAACAAAGAAAACTAAAAAAAATAAAGATCGACCTGGACAACTCTTCGTTGCATACAGGAAAAATTCTTTTCAATGCTGAACAGATCAATTATAGCTATCCTGAATCAGCCTCCCTTTGGAACCAGCCACTCTGTTTTATCATAAACTCAGGGGAGTGTATCCGGATAACCGGAGACAATGGTTCCGGCAAAACAACATTGATCAAACTTTTGAACGGAGAGCTTAAGCCGGCAACCGGAACACTGAAGATACAGTCTGAGCACCGTTTTAAGCTAGATCAGGAATATGGTATTATCGACCGGGAGACCACTGTTTTGCAACAAGCGCAAGTTTCAAACCAGATAAATAAACCTGATCATGAACTTAAAATCCTGCTGCATCGTTATCTTTTTGACGAATCGGTTTGGGATCAGCCTTGCCATTCGCTTAGCGGTGGAGAAATGATGCGACTATCACTTTGTTGTCTGGCCTTGCAGACCGAACAACCTGACACAATTATTTTGGACGAGCCCACAAACAATCTTGACCTCCGCAACATCAAAATTCTCACAGATACAATTTCATCTTATCGAGGGACATTGATCGTCATATCTCATGACAAGCAGTTTGTAAAAGAAGTAAATCTAAATAGAACGATTGAACTTTAAGAGGTGGGTATAACGCTCGTATTTGCGGTTTCTTTGGAGTGCAGCGGAAAACCAGTCCGACAACATGCGCAAACTATATTAAAAATTACATTTTACGCTAACCTTCTATTTTTTAAGCAATAGGCCAATAAATATAAAACCTCCTGCAATAAACCCATTGGTGTATAGGTCTAATTTTAAGCCCACTTCTAAGCCTTCTATCATTCCTACAACAAGCATTAAACCCCAAGACACCACGGGAACCATTAAGAGATAGCCAATACCTTGTGAAGTTCTATGTATTAGAAAAGCAATGGCATAACAAATAAATGCTATTACCATAGATACTATGAAAACACCAATCAAAGCCAGAACTCCGCCAGGAAGGTGTTCCGAAATCTTACCTACAAATATCGCAATGCCAAATATCCAAATAGCAGTTATGCTTAAGGCAACACCTGCTGTTAATGCGAATCCAGCACCGCAACGGGCCAGCCATGGGGCCTCGGTCGAGATTCGAGGGTATAATTTTAAAAGCCCAGTGATACTTGCTGTCAGGGCTGCAATTCCCGGAATTGCGGCCCACAGTAAAGAAATTTGAGTATTTGAGTAATTCATGACCCACAGCGATACCACATTTACCAACATAAAGCTGCCTGCAGCAAAGAACAATATTGAAGCCCATTGCCTGGATTTCTGCGCATTACCGTTTTTAGTTATCATATCATCTTCTACAGATTTGATTATATGCCTCTAATAATATTAGGTCTCATTAAGAGCAAAAATTGCTGGAAAAAGCTGAGAAATAAAGGGGTATAGCCAACATTTTTTTGTTTTTTCCGAATAACTTGTTATACGGCAGCTTGAGTATTGATTTCTGACTCAGATTGTGAAACTGTTGGTTTGGGCCATGTCCAGGCATACCAAACGATAAACAGCAAAGTGGTTAATTCAACAATCGCGAAAAATATATAGTACATGTCCGGGGATCCAACGAACAGAGAAGCTGTAAGAACTAAAGCTTGTATTACGGCTATAATGATATTAGCCCAGCGATTAACAGCGTATTTTAACACTCTTGAAAGGACGATCATGACCATCCCCAATTCTAAAATTATGCCTATAAGCAGTAACATTGCAGGAGATAAGATTGTCTTAACTAATTCAAAGTTTTCTGCAGTTGTGACATCATAACCTGTGTAAGTCACTTTCATCAAACTTATAATATCTGCATAAATAATATTTACTATGAAAAACACCCATAGTGTGGATAGGATAACCTTTCTGTCTTTAAGGGCTTCTTTTACAATCATTCTAATAATTTTTTTAATCCGGTATGGTTTCAATTGTTCTACGTGCAATTATTTATTAGGTTTCAAAAAAGGTAAAGACATTAATAAATCTTTAAACTTAATAGCCCACATTGTGTGAGTATAGGATCTGTTGGTCGCTTGTTTGGCGGCCCGGTGGTCGAATTCGCGTTAACGAAAACCGGAACTATGAGTTCAATTTCTGTAGTGTTCTGATGTTTTTCTGTTGATGAGTTGCACATAAGTTATTAATTATATTAACAGACAACTGGTTTTGTGCTGTTTTCTTGATATTCATCAAGTAATTATTTCCTCTTTTTTAACATTTAATTATACCCCGCTGGAAGCAAATGAATATTCCGCATTTTATTTGAAATCAAGTGTATGATCAAATTGAGAATAATATTTTGCCATTAATAAGATCCGCCCGGTGAGTTGCTTCGACTCTTTAATCAACAAACAACGTCTATACAATTCAAAAGCCGGATCGTTCTTCACTCTAAATAACTATTTCATTGCTCAATCAAACAAGCCCTGTTAAAAAACACTAAGCCTATATCTTTTTACATGCTTGCAACTCCGCGTTCATCAGGCACTCTCCCGCGAATTGAAGTTCGATAATATTCCATGGCGTTTCCTGCAGTACACCTGTATACTGTCCCTCTGCCACTGGCACCAAAGTGAAGGCAGGCCACGGCCCCCGAAGGTTAGCAGCGTACGTTTCATCCTCACTCCATACAAGGTTCCAGTATTGGTTCCAGTGTTCAAACTCGGCATATACAAATGTGGTCCACGGGCCGGTTTCTGAAAACCAGCTTCCGGGTGCATTTGCAAACGTTCCGACCACATGTAGTGAATCCAGCCCCCCGATTTGATTGATCCGACGAATAAAAGGGGCTGTTGCCGAAATTGCACTATCATCTGCATGAATCAACCCGGAAAGTGCATCTTTCTGACCGGACTGCAGCTTATCCATCGCGATTTGGGTACGAGCATTCAATTCAGCAAACCTTTTCTTCTGTTCATCGCTATGACTAAACAACTGGTCAATCACAGACTGCCCCGTTATTTTGGCAACCAATCTTGTGTCATCGGCCATGAGTTCCAGTTTTCCATCATCAAGAACGTAGGTTCCGGCTCTTTGCCGGGCTAACGCCCGATCGGCAGACTCATCCGCTTCCACCACTGGCGGCATCACGAATGTGGAATCAAAAGCGGCATTGAGAATATTACCACTCTGGCTCCTGGCCGTAACCATAGACGTATTTCCCTGAATATAAAAGAAGAAGTCTCTCTCGGACAGCCACACAAAATCGGCTTCAAAAATACCATTGCTGCCACCATGAGTGATTAATGATCCCCATTTATTATGATAGTATACTCTCCACCCATACCCATACTCCGAGAATCCACTATTTCCAATTTGGTAGCCTGTTGTCCAGCGTCTGGCTGCATCTTTGTTCAAAACCCCACGTCCCTGAACCGTTTTCAGCCATTTACCCATATCGTCTATGGTGGTATGCAAACCTCCATTGCCTCGAAGATGCCAGTTAGGACCGTCTTCAACCCACCCGCGCTGATAGACTTCCCCCCATAGCTCGCCGTTTCGGTACCCTGCGGCCATCTGATCACGCTTCCAGCCCGGTAAAATATATCCCGTATGTTTCATTCCGGCCGGTAGGAACAGCTCTTCGCGCATATAAGACTCGTAACTCTGCCCGGACACCTGCTCAATAATCATACCCAGCAGTGAGTACCCGGTGTTTGAATAGGCGTAGCTGGTTCCCGGATCAAATTGCAAAGACTCTCCTTTCAGCCGTTTCATGTAGGCTTCAGCGTCAATTTTTTCTTCATCGGACCCGATTCCCCCCGGCATACCCGAGGAATGGGTGAGAAGCTGATGAATAGTGATACCCTGCATCTCTTCAGAAAGCGGGTCGAGATAGCTCGATATTGGATCGTCTACTGACAGCTTTCCCCGGCTTTCCAGATGAAGGATGGCCGCACCGGTAAACTGTTTGGTAACTGATCCGTTCGTCTGGATCGTTTCCGGGGTGTAGGGCTGTCTCGTTTCACGATTGGCGTAGCCGTATCCTTTTCTGAGGACCACATCATCACCTGCGCTCACGATGATGGCCCCGGAGAAACCCTGGGCTTCCATTGCAGACAGGTAGCGGTCAATCTTTAGGGCAGGTTGAGAGTTCTCTGCCAGCCATTCATTCGATTCAAAAGCAGATTGTGCGTTAAGTTGTTGTGATGTGCAGCCTGTGAAAAGAAAGCAACACGGTAATAGTATGATATAAAATAGTGATTTCATGCTCTTAGTAAATTGGTTTAAATAATATTTATAATTCTTTATTAAATCTTTAAACCGTCGGTTAACAAATTTTCCCTGAATGGGTTTTTTATTTCAAAATCTGAATTAGAATTACGTGATATCCATGATCAACACACAGGGAATCTCTGTAACAGAAAGACGGTACAGTTTAAAGGAGGTGGATATGCCGTGCAATTCGTCTGAATCTCCGGTAAAGAGTACGTTACAGCGGCTGTTTATCCCAATGATTTATTACGGGGCATGAATGGCAATGGCGCCGGAATGGCGAAGGATGGGATGAAGAATAAAGTGAACGGCACTGTTCCTAAGAAATAAAGTGAACTCGTTCGACGAAAGCCGCAGCTTTTGTACTACATCTGGGCTCGTGCATAAGTACGAAATGAATCCCGCATCAGGGTAAGCTATATTCTGTGACAGCAGGGCAAAACCGTTTATTTCTAACGATGGTTTCTCTAATTCTACGGCTTGATTAATAGCAAGATCGGGAATTGTATCAAAAGGGGGGGAGTCATCATTCGCCGGATTGCTTACATCATTTTCTGAGACAGATTCTATCTGAATTGAATGAAAGACAGAGGAGTTCGCCTCACCAATATTCGAATCAAACGGAATGATCGACAAGAGAACGATCCCGAGCAGTATCCAAAAACTGTTGGAAACGGAATGTGTATGTTTTTTAAATGACTTCATATCTTGCATTAATATATGATAAATATTATTGCGAATAACTTTTTTTTAACTGTATAGCCATTGCCCGGCCTATTCCGCGTGCTAAGCCAGTTATCAAGGCTATTTTATTATTTAATCTCATGTTTGTATGCCGGTTATTGTTTTTAATACCTGTCGAGGATTAGTGTTAATTTATTTTAATGAACTCCTCGCAGTGTTACGGCCCGTATATACCTACCAGGGTAATCCATTCAAATGGATCTGTTCGGGAAATATTTTTTTAGCTTTTGTTAATAACATTGTATTGGCACCCCAAACCTTTTCACCATCAGACTGAGTAAAATGTACTGGACAACCAACCTTATACCAGTTTAGTCTCTCATAAAATGAAATCAACTCATCAGCACATAATAGAAGACCATACTTTGAGTTCAAATCATCAAAAATGAAGTATTCCGTTTCTCTCAACATTTTTGAAGCGTAACCATTACCTCTGAATTTTTCCGGAGTGATAACATTGTTAATACCGGCAATCTTAACTTTAATGTTATCAATGATTATGTTTCGTTGCACGATGTTATAAAAAGACACAATTTCACTGTTATTGTAGCAAATGAATGTCCAGTCGGGTTTTGCCCATTCTGTTTCACTTACGATAGAAATATGTCCAAATTCGGCCTCAATTAAATTCTCAAGAGTT
>CAYVBJ010000076.1:0-11033 GCA_964449075.1 uncultured Balneolaceae bacterium | reverse complement strand
TTCGACCTCATCTGGTCGGAAGGGGCTGTTTACAATATCGGTTTTGAAACGGGCATAAAAAAGTGGAGAGATTACTTAAAACCCGGAGGCTGCCTGGCCGTGAGTGAAATTACCTGGATCTCGCTTTCCCGGCCAAAAGAGATAGAGGAGTTCTGGATGCGGGAATATTCTGAAATCGATATTGCTTCAAACAAAATCAGTATCCTGGAAGAGAACGGGTACACGCTTACGGGCTATTTCTACCTGTCAGAGAAGAGCTGGATTGAAAACTACTACAAGTCCCTGGAAGCTGGTTTTCGCTCCTTTCTCGAGCGACATAACCATTCCGGACTGGCAGAAAAAGTGGTGCGTGATCAAAGGGAAGAGATGAACCTCTATCAAAGCTACCATGAGCATTACAGCTACGGGTTCTATATTGCCAGGAAGAGTTGATTAATACGTATATATATTATAATTTTATACGTAAAAACAAACGGCGATGAATACTAAACTCACATTAAGTCTGGATAAGGATATTATCAAGCATGCCAAAAGCTATGCGAAAGATCAAAATATTAGTCTATCCTCACTTGTGGAAAACCTGTTGCTCAAAGTTATTTCTGATTATGAAGGAACCAGTGGCAACACCGGCAGTATTGTGAAGGAGTTGAGCGGAATCATCAACCTGGAAGGAGATGATTACAAGGAAGAACACAAAAAATATCTTGAAGAGAAATACAAATGAAGATGGATTCTGTGTTCGTAGATACAAATATTATTTTAGACTGGCTTGGTAAAAGAGAACCCTTTTTTGAATATGCTGAAGAGCTCTTCTTAAAATCTGAAGCTAAAGAAATTGAGATTCTCATCAGCACGATGAGTTACATTTCAACCGAATATATTCTGCGCAAGCAATTAGGAAGAGAAAAAGCAAGACAGGCACTAACCGGTATAAGAGCGATAAGCTCAGTTTGCAGAAGCGGAGTGAAAGAGATTGACCTTGCCCTTGTTTCTAAAATGAAAGATTTTGAGGATTCCTTTCAATACTTTACAGCGATAAATAATAAAGCAAGCGTGATAATCACAAGAAATCCCAAAGACTTTGAAGAGTCCAAATTACCAATCATGAGTGCTGAAGAGTACGTCAAATTGGGTCAATAAAACTTGCCGAGCTGTACCAAATGTTGCGAGGCAAAGGCACCTGTCCGATTGGCAATTGCACTTATCAGGCCGTAAATAAAAAATTTCTGTCAAACTGTAATTCTTGCCCTTCAATTGTAACTAACTAAAAAAAAGTGATTGCTTTTGCCGGAAGAAGACCAAAAAGAGAATGAGTTTATCAAACTTGTGGAAGAATCCCAGGGGATCATTCACAAGGTTTGCAGGATGTACTGTGATGATGAGATTCACAGAAAAGACCTGTTCCAGGAGATTGTTCTTCAGCTATGGAAATCGTATCCCTCATTTAAAGGTGACTCCAAATTCTCATCCTGGATGTACAGGGTAGCTCTGAATGTGGCGATACAGGATTTTCGGAAAGAGAAGAGACGAAAATTTCTGTTCCTGGAAAGTTATGAGTTCAAAGAACCATCAACACCTCCAAAAAACGAATACAAAGATGAGAGAATAGAGGCTTTGTACAAGGCAATTTCCAATCTTGATAAAATTGAAAAGGCCATCATGATGCTTTATTTAGACGAAGTTCCCAACGATGAGATTGCTGATATCGTCGGCATCTCTCAAAACTATGTGCGGGTAAAAATGACACGAATACGAACAAAATTAGCGAAAACAATTAAGATTGACTGATATGGATTTGATTGAGTTAAAATCGGCGTGGAACCTGCTTCAGCAGGATGTTATCAGTAAAGATAAGGTTGACGAAGAGAAAATAATGACGTCCGTTCACAGTAAGTCGAAGTCTGAGATTTCAAAAATCAAAAGGGGTTTACAGGTAAAGTTCGTCATTGCTTCCGTATCAATTGTATTTGCCGCAGCTCTTGCATTCCTTTCGATTATAAATCCGGCTTTGAATCCGCTTGATTTTATCTTCTCACCTGTAGAAACTGCTGCATTTTTAGGATTAATGGCTTTGACATTAGCAGCGATGGTCAATTTTAATCTCCGGGCATATTCACAAATTGAGGCTGTAGAATACTCTGCACTGAACCTTAAAGAGAATCTTCAAAATTTTATTGGTGCAATGAATAAGGCCATTGCTTTCAACATCTACTCCGATACTTTTATAACACCCATCATTGTTACTTGGATTTACTACGCCTATGCATTCAGGGACCATCCGTTTGATACTGATCTCAGAACAGCCTTCTTATTCATCTTACCTATCCTGGCAGGAGTAATTTCCTATCTTTTGGGAAGTTTTATGCAGCAGTTAAAATTCGGAAAATACCTGGGTCGTCTCAGCGGTTACCTGGAGTCACTTAAAAAAAATTCAAAAAAACTGTAATTCCCCGGAGTAAATGTTAACCAACTATGTGAACATTAATAAAATCAGCAGGTATGGAAAAAATACATTTACTCAAATTGACGATTGTTTTAGGAGTTGTTGTAATGATACTCTCTTTTGCAATCATTCCTGATGAATACCCCTGGTATTATGAACTGCTGCTTTTTAATGCAGGGCTCTGGCCATGGCTTTTTGCAAAGAAAGAGCTGAAGAAAATGAAATCACAACTTAATTATAATTGAAGATGGAACGTTTTAAAAAACAAAACTGGCAAATGAAAACAGGTTCAATACTCATTCTTATTGGAGCATTAAGCATTTTCCCTGAAAATGATACATGGGTACACACATCGCTGCAAATTACATTTGTTGCCGGCTGTATCCTATTTGTTTACGGGGGTTCAATAGCGAAAAAAAGCAAAAATTCGTCAATGGCAGCAGTATTAATCATACTATTTACACTCCCCGTCAGTGGGTCAGCGCAGGATTACAGCCAACAAATTGAAGCTTTTGAACAAAGTTTTCATCAAAAAGAAATTTCAGTTATCAAACCTTTTTTAAGTGATTCTCTGAAGTTTAACCCGCTGCCGATTCAGAACACAATACCTGTTTTAACGAATATTGTTACAAATTTACCTAAGCTCAACACAATTAAGATAATGAGTTCTGAAAAAGGCAATGCAAAAGTGAAATATGATTTTGAACAATTGGGTATAAGTGAATCGCACATCCATTTTGATGCAAACGGCAAAATAAAGCAGATTGAGTTTGTTGATGACATAATAAAACAGCAAATTGAACAACAGAGAAAAATGCAATCAAGTGTTCAGGCGCCGAAACCAGATAAGATTGCATTTACATATTCAAAAAAGAAAGTCGAGTTTCCTTCAAAGGACGGACTGATCATATCAGCTGAATCATATGAAATTGACCCGGATAAACCGGTTATTCTGCTTTTTCACCAGGGAGGATATAATAAATACGAATATGCAGATATTGCTCCCCGCCTTAATAAAATGGGTTTTAACGCTATCGCTATTGACCAGCGATCGGGTGGAAGTTTCGCCGATAAGCAAAATGAAACATTCAATCGCGCAGTGCAAAACGGCATTGAAAGCATTGAGTTTTCAGATGCAGATCAAGATATAGAGGCGGCAATAGACTATTTTGCTGATGCCTATCAGCAAAAAGTAATCGTTTGGGGCAGCTCATACTCATCAAGTTTGGTACTTCATAGTGCAGCAAAAAATAAGAATGTGAAAGCTGTAATTTCATTTAGTCCGGGCGACTATTTCGGAGAAAAATTACCTTCACTTAAAACCGTTTTTCCAAAAATCAATCAACCTTTTCTTGTTACCTCATCCAGGGAGGAAGCAGATCAATTAATGGAGTTATTGCATGAGGTGGATCAAAGCGATCTTCAATTGCAGTTTATTCCTGAGTCTGAAGGATTTCACGGGTCCAGGGCATTATGGATAGACCAGCAAGGTGCAGATGAATATTGGGCTGCGATCACGAAGTTTTTGGAGGAAATCAGCCTTGATTAGTGTCATGTCTACAATAAAATACCTGCCTGTTCTATCTCTGTTTGGACAAACAGGTACCAGGATACTGAATCAGGAGGATGGATTTTTAGAGCAGGCTTACGTACAATTCCTCTGAACTTTGTACTCGTTTTGGAATTAGTATAGGCAGTGTATAAAAATGACTGGCCGGAGTTAACCCGGATTTCTCACAAGTGTTTTATTGAAAAATTTCTTGGTGAGAAATCCGGGTTAAGTATTTTAAGAAACTTTAAGATAAAATGAGTACTTTTAAAAAGATCATAGTGGTTAAAGAAGGCAAACTATAAATAAAATATTGTGAAGAGCTCATACTGCACTTTTTATTTATTCTCGCTTATTGTTTTTGCGCAGTGTAATTCACCAGGCCAAATACCTGATGTTGCTGAAGGTAAAATTGAGCGACTTGATAATTTTAAATCCGAATACGTATCTTCGAGACATATCGATATCTGGCTGCCAAAAGGCTATTCAGATTCGGAAAAATATTCAGTGCTCTATATGCACGATGGTCAAATGTTATACGATCCCGATAAGTCCTGGAATAATCAAGCCTGGAATGTAGATGATGTTGCCTCAAGATTATTTGAAGCGAATGCTGTTAAGAAGTTTATAGTAGTAGGTATTTGGAACAGCGGCCAGACAAGGCATTCTGATTATTTTCCGCAAAAACCTTTTGAACAACTAACGCAATCAGAAAAAGACAGGGTAAATACTCAATTACAGGGGGATGGAAGAGCTGAAGAACGATTTAAACCACAATCAGACAATTATTTAAAATTCTTAGTAAATGAATTAAAACCTTACATCGACAAAAATTATTCAGTTTATACAGACAGGGCAAATACATTTATAGCGGGCAGCAGCATGGGCGGACTCATTTCTCTGTATGCTATTTGTGAATATCCCAAAATATTTGGAGGTGCGGCCTGCTTATCAACCCACTGGGTGGGAACATTTACTAAAGAAAATAACCCGGTTCCAAATTCATTTATTAACTACCTGGATAAGAACCTTCCGGATCCAAAAAACCATAAAATTTACTTTGACTACGGTGACCAGACACTTGACTCTCTCTATCCACCAATCCAAAAAAGAGTGGATAGCCTTATGGCTGTAAATGGATACGATGAAAACAGCTGGACCACAAAATATTTTCCGGGTGCTGACCATAGTGAAAATTCCTGGAATGAACGGCTGCATATTCCATTGCAATTTCTTTTTGACTGATTACATGCCGGCAGAAAATCGATCTGTTTAAAAAAATCTCCATTAAAATGCATATGCAAAACTGTTTCTAAATCGTCTGGATAAGAGGATAATATACTTTTGAATAAAAATTTTATAATACAAGCGCATCAAAAAAATTTACTATGATCAGATACTTTTTGAACTCATCAATTGGATGTTACTACTGCCTGAAAATCATTTTTATTTTTTTGTTCATAATCACATCTGTTTCTGAAATCATATATGCTCAGCAAACGGGAACAGGTGATGGCACGTACCATATCCAAAACTCCGTTCTTATCCCCACTCAAAGCGGCGTAGATATATCTGCAATTGTAGTCCGAAATAAGTCAATTGAAGAGCCTGTGCCTGTGGTACTCTTTTATACTACGTATCATCAGGGAGAGGGAGATGCCATATTTGCAAAATTGGCGGCAGACAGGGACTATGTTGGCGTTGTTGCCTATACAAGGGGCGTTCGAACCAATATGGAACATTACACACCTTATGAACATGAACAGTCGGACATCTACGACATCATTGACTGGCTAAGCAAGCAGGAATGGTCAAATGGCGAGGTTGGAATGTTCGGGGGGAGTTACACCGGGTTTTCGCAATGGGCAGCCACAAAAAAACTGCATCCGGCGCTAAAAACCATTGTTCCGCAGGTGGCGGTTATGCCCGGTTACGATTTCCCCATGCAAAACAACGTACCGCTTGGTTTTGAACTGAATTGGGCACAGACCAATGTGTATCAACAAGAACCGGTATCCGGGGGCATTCTCTGGGACTGGTATGAAAAGGGCTATGCCTATGCTAAGCTGGATAGTGCTGCTGAATTTTCGAACCCCACTTTTCAAAAGTGGTTACGTCATTCATCCTATGATGATTATTGGAAGAATTTGGCCCCGTCACCGGAAGAATATGCAGAAATTGATATCCCGGTCTTGACCACAACAGGTTATTTTGACGGGCCACAATTTTCTGCTGTACGCTATTTTCAATTACATAACCAATACAATTCAAATGCGGAACATTACCTGGTGATTGGACCATATGACCACTGGGGAGCGCAGGCCACTCCCGCCGATACTTTGCGTGGATATGTGATTAATCCGGTTGCAAAAGTCAGTATGCGGAATCTTGCTTTTGACTGGCTGGACTGGGTGCTGAAAGATGCACCCAAGCCGGAGCTGCTTAAAGACAGGGTAAACTTCCAGGTTATGGGTACGAATTCATGGATGCATGAGCCGACTATTGAGGCGATGAGTAACGAGAAAATGCGGCTATATCTGGATCAAAGATTGTTGTCCGAACATATACCTGAATCACAATTATATCAGAAACAAATTGTCGATTTTGCTGACCGTGAGGATATGAACAATTACTTTCATCCTTCGCTCATCATCGACAGCCTGGATGCAAGCAACGGAACGGTTTATAAAAGCGACCCTTTCCAGGATGATTTTATTATCAATGGAGCCTTTACCGGAGAACTGGCCGCTGCAATTAACAAGCGGGATATGGACTTATCCATTTCGTTTTATGAACAGATGGCTGATGGCAGGTACTTCTTTCTTTCCCGGTACCTGGGCAGGGCAAGCTATGCAAAAGACAACAGCCAAAGAGAACTTCTGACTCCAGGTAAAAAAGAGGCCATTCCGCTGAACGCCTCTCACATCATCAGTAAGAAAATAAGTGAGGGAAGCCGGCTCGTTGTTGTCTTGAATGTGAACAAACACCCTTTTGAAATTATCAACTACGGTTCGGGTAAAGAGCCTGCTTTTGAGACGATCGATGATGCAGGTGAGCCGCTGGAAATTCGGTGGTTTAATGACAGTTATATTGAGATTCCTGTCAGAAATGAATAAAAACTGTTAAAAATTACATTTGTTGAAGCTTTTTTGAAATACGGTTATTTAAACAACAAAGCTTCTCAGGTTTAATAAACTCGCTATGATTGTTCATTTCTAATAGTTATTTTTGATGCCAATTTAATGGCTATAATCGCCTTATTACTCCATCACTGCTATTTACATACACAGCTTGTGGAATTTTCTTTCTCACCGGTCTGATCACAGGCGTTTGGAAGTATTACCACATCCATTCATCGAAGGAAGCAGAAGCACCTGTCTATGTGGATATTGCGTATCGAACCTCGCTGATGTATAGTTTTGCCACATTGGTTCTGACCAAATTTGTGGAATTCAGTCACTATTCCGGGACGGTGACCTTCTGGTCGGCAGCAGCGCCCATCGTGTTTTTGCTCTGGCGATTTCAACATAGGTGATTCATGGAGTACTGAAAGACACCGATAATCAGATGAAAAAGCCCCACAAACTGGGATCATTCACGCTTCCAATTTGGGTGATTATTACCTTTATGGTTGCGCTGATCATAGCTGAGATCGGAGGATTTGCAATTTTGTTTGTGGGATTTTTGAGTACGCTTTAGATTACCGTATTTCGGTTTTTCGATAGCGTATTTCGACCATTAGGCCGCCGCATAAGCGACTAACACACAATTTGGGCGGTGCGTTACTATCCGCCCCTCTCCCCTTCGTTGGGGTGACTTTACTAAATTGGTACTCCACTTTGAAGATGATTGCCTGGTGGTGGCGAAACTGCACGTATGCAAAGAATTATAGGCTAACAGTTGTTTAGCAGGGATTGTTTGATTTAGCAATAAGATAGTCTTTATGGGTGATGAACGATTGGGCCTTTGATTTGTGCAGACGGTGTTTGTTGCTATGGGAATTCAAGCAATGCATCGGTCGGATCTTACTTAATGGCAAATTATTTCCCTCAATTTTTTCATATATCTGCTTTCAAATATTATGTGGGAAATATATCTCAAAAGTGGTATAATTATCTGTTTTTTTAATCAATTACAGATGTTTACATGAATACAGTCAAAACACTTGTCATGGTTTTACTGGCTGGTGCTTTATGCCATGCCTGTTCATCAAATTCTGAGCCATCACATAATGTAACAGTTACCGTAACCAATAGTAATGGAGAGGCTTTACCACTCTATGGCCTTCAATTAATAGATGCTAATGATGGTTGGCTTGGTACACCGTATAAATCAATTCTTGGTGGAGAAGACGATCCAGCTTCAATTTATCTTCAAAGTGAAAAGCCAGTAATTCTGAGAATTGTTGCTCCTGGTCATCACCCAAAGTTTACTTTTTTGATGCCGAACATAGATAACATTGATATTGAAGTTTCACTGAAATCATCATCAATGCCCGATAATACGTCACCAATGGCAGTTGGAAACTTTAATAATTTTGATTCCCGCTCAGGTTTAAAAATGGAGCAAAGATCTGATGGAATATGGAATGCCACAATCGAAACAGAGCTTGATACGATTCGATATTTTGTCAGATTAAGCTCATTCGTAGCTGGTCCCGGAACAAATGGCAAAATTGTTATTAATAAAGATGCTTCGGGAATTTCCGAGACCTTCCTCTCTGAAATAATAAAGAATGAAGACCAAGAGTCAGTTGAAATTCAATTTGATGCCTCTCAATATAATTTTGGTGCCGAGGGTTCTAATTTTAAAATCGATTCTAATAATCCTTCCGAGATAACGGGAATTGCGCAGGTATATGCGTTGATGATAGATGAATATTTGAATCAATTTTTTACTCCTGTTTCACAACAACTAAGTGATGATGAAAGCAGGTATGTTCATGATTATGACCCTTATCTGGTAGATCTGGAGCGATTAGAAGAATCGTTCAACCATCCCAAAGTTTCAATCGCTGCAGATTTTGCACGATTTTTCTTTCACGAAGAAATTGGACTTACCAAAGATGACGCGATTTCGTTTTTAGACAAAATAGAAGCTGATTCCCCACTATGGATGATTGATTTTACAACATTAACTGTGGCAGTAAATCTTGCAGGTTTGGATGATTATACCGATTTATTGGAATCAATTGTAGAGAATAGCTCATTTGAGCCTTTACGAGGAGAAGCTCTTTATAATCTAATCCGATACCATTACCAGGAAGAGAACGAGGAAGCGTGGCGCTCTGCTTTTTTTGAACTCGTATCGAATTATCCTGATCACTTTAGAACCAGCTTTGCCTATCAAAATTATGCTCCCGAACAACCTATCACAGAGGGCAAGGTGTTACCTTACAACGAATTTAATTTACTGGAAGGTGATGGGACAATTAATCTTTATGATATAGAGGAATCGTATCTTCTCATTGATTTTTGGGCTACTTGGTGTGGTCCATGCATCGCTGCAATGCCTAAACTTCACGAATTGAATGAGCGTTATGATGATTCAGATTTTGCTATTGTGAGCATATCTGTCGACGAAGATCCAAATCGAGTTCATTCATTTCGAAATGAGTGGGAAATGCCTTGGTATAATGGGCACCAAAAGCAAAGTAGCCAGGTAATAAGTGAAATGGGTATTGTAGGGATTCCATATTATATACTACTTGGACCGGATCGAACAGTTTTATTGAATGACCAAGCTAAACTGAGAGGAGAGGATTTCTCAGAATTCATGGATAGTTATCTAAACAAGAATTGAGTACATGAAATATATCCAGAGCTTCGTGCGATTGAGTTGCAATTTGGTCGGAAATAGTTTTGAATACTATCCAACTCCCAGATAATGATGTCGTGACTTATTGATGAAAAGGCCGATGCAATTGCTAATACAGCCCCGTTTCTAAAACGCATTAATCAAATTGGAAACCTGGATTCATTGCATGTGATTGGCACCTTTGGAAATGGTCAGAATACAGGTATCCGACAGGAAACGTCCTGGGATATTATTGAATTCCACTTTGAAGATGATTGCCTGGTGGTGGAGAAACTGCACGCATGTAAAGAATTATAGGCTCACAGTTGTTTGGCAGGGGATTGTTTGATAGCAATGGAATAGTCTTTTTGGGTGATGAACGATCCGGCATTGATTTGTGCAGGCGGTGTTTATTGTAATGGGAATCCAAGCAACGCACAGGTTAGGTCTGACTAATCGCAAATATTAACCTCAGCCTGTTCATATACCTGTTTTCAATTATTATGTGGAAAAATTATCCTTCCTAAGGAAGGGGAGTATAATTATATATTATTCTTTAAGGTGGTTTAATAAAGTTGATTATTAAGCGTACTATAGTTTGCTGTGTTAAAAGTCATTAATGCAACAGCGTGGTGTTTTAAAGATTGCTGTTTGGGAAAAAGGTAATCAAATTTTTGAATAGGTCAATTGTTGTTGTGTCGTTCAACGGTTTTGAGGAAAACTTTTGGTAAACAGACCAGGCTTTCAATGATACCGATTCCGTGTTCTCGGCATAAGGCTGATGATCTTTTTAAGGCGGGTAAGAAGCATCGCCCGATCGGTTCTTACGACCAGGACTGACTTATGGGCTTCGCCAACCATCTTTCACGAAAACACGGCTGTCTTCTTGAGGCAGGCCATCACCCATCTGTAATAGCTTTTTTTGCAAAAAAAGAATGGATCTTATTCAAGGTTTGAAATTTTCTTCATTTATCTTACTTTTGAAATCATCAACTACGGTTCGGGTAAAGAGCCTGCTCTTGAGACCATCGATGATGCGGGTGAGCCGCTGGAAATTCGATGGTATAATGACAGTTATATTGAGATTCCTGTCAGAAATGAATAAATAACCACTTATCTCCTGAATAGAATTTTAAATGTACAATGATAGAAGTAGTAAGATACCCAGAACTTGATGACGAAATTAAAAGAACTCTTGAGAATTTAATTGAGGCCGAATTTGGACATATTTCTATCGTAAGTGAA
>CAYVBJ010000075.1:3415-11459 GCA_964449075.1 uncultured Balneolaceae bacterium | reverse complement strand
CAGCTTAAAAACAGCACTTGACAATATCACCCCGGTTATGTAGCGTTGTATGTGGTACAATCGCCCTTAAATCATCGCAGGAGGTATGCCTTTGAATAATTCATATTTGTCTCTGGATCTTTTTACCCAGGTAAATGCTGATTTTGAAAAACGGCAGTATTTAATTCTGGCGGGTCTCAAAAAGATAGAAGATCAATTTTACCTGAATAAAATCTATCCTCACCTGACAGAACTTGTTGAACTGTTTAAAACCTTAAAAGAGATTAAGCAAAAGCTCGAAGATTTGAGAGAAGAGTTTCCAAAAAGGATAAAGAATGTAGATTTGGTCAACAAAAATATTGAATACGAAATTGTTTTTGTGGAAGGATCGGATATCAGTCTTGTTGAAGACCTGATTGAGTGGGTATTGCCACATATCGAACGACTGTTACACGCGGGAATCACCATCCATGAATTTGTTGAAAATGACCTTTCCGTTGAACATGTAGGGATTATTCCTAATTACAGGGATGAAGGTTACTTCTTCTTGCCCGATAGGAAAACGGACAAAATCAAGCTTTTTCAATTCGAATTATCCATATTCAGAAGCGCAGAAGACAGATATCGCTCCCTGAAAACCCGGTATGTAAAATCAATAAAAATAGGTTCCGCAAGATTATCACCCAACAGCATCAAACTGGATTTGATCAAAGAGAAAAAAGATTTGCCCAACCCGGCTACCTTTAATTTTGATACAAACCTGGATTACCCGTTCCGGGAAACCATATTCCCGGTTGCCAAAAGAAAATTGATGCAGGTGATATACGATGATTAAAATCCTCAGACCACAGCAAGGGTGCATCTCGAAACAGATACAAGCTGTTCTTGTTCATTCACTATCCGGATTTCCCATACCTGAGTCTTGGAGCCGATATGTATGGGGGAAGCCGTTCCTGTAACGGTTTTACCCTTAGGTACAGGACGAAGATGATTGGCATTAATTTCAAGTCCGACCGCCTTTTTATTATCATCTTTCACATTTAACCATGCGCCAACCGATGCCAGTGTCTCTGCGAGGGCCACGGAAGCGCCGCCATGTAAAATTCCAAAAGGCTGTATGGTATTCTCATCTACCGGCATAGACGCACGCATTTCATCTCTGCTTATTTTAATAAACCTAATGCCCAGGATGTCTCCCATATTTCTTTTACTGGTCTTAAAAAGAACTCTGACTTTATCTTCAATTTCTTTTTCTATTTCCACACTCATATTTTGTTTTATATATTTTACTATTTGATACGAAATTTACTTTATTTTCAGAACATATTTTTAAAAGTCATTCGAAAGTTTAAATTATAGGGTAACAGTGTTAACCTGATCTGAGATATGCTGAAACTACAATTTTTCATTTATGAAATATGAACAAAAAACCCTGATCGATATTCTTGATGAGGGACTGGCTTATTATCCAAAGGGAACGTTAGTATCTACAAAAAGAGATGGCAAATGGCATGAAACGTCTGTCGATGAGTTTCTTGATAAAGTAAAGTTTTTTGGGCTGGGTCTCTATAAACTTGGAGTAAATCGCGGGGATAAAGTTGCTCTCCATTCCGAAAACAGAACAGAATGGCTTATAGCCGACCAGGCTATCCTGTCGATTGGTGCCGCCAGTGTTCCCATCTATACCACGCAGCCGGGTGATCAGATAAAATATATACTGGAAAACTCTGAAGCCAAAGCCCATATCATATCCAATGATGAGATATTTGCCGATACTAAACCAATCATTAAAGATGTAAAATCTGTTGAGTTCATCATCAGTTTTGAAAAATCAAAGCATAAGAAGCTGAAGCATTTTGATGAGATAATTGAACTTGGAAAACAGATGGATGAAGAGATTCCCGGTATATTTAATCAACTCAAACTTGAGCTGGAACCGGACAATCTTGCTACACTGATGTACACATCGGGTACGACTGGTACACCCAAAGGGGTTATGCTCACTCACAGTAATATCAGTCATAATGTGAGGGCATCCATAGAGCGAATGCCGTTCAAAGAAGGTGAATTAAAGGGACAGAACGTATTATCGTATCTACCTCTTTCGCACATTTTTGAGCGTTTAATGTGTTATATGTACATCGGCATGGGTGCAAAAATATATTATATTGAAGAAATTGAAGAGATCAGGGATGATTTTCAAACCGTAAAACCCTGGTTTATGGCTACGGTTCCAAGGCTAATGGAAAAAATACAGACCGGTGTAAAAGTCCGCGGCCAGGAGTTCTCAGGTATTAAAAAGAGTATCTACTATTGGGCCGTTCATCGTACGGAAAAGTTTGATCCTGATAATCCGCCGCGAGGTATCGGTGCTATCACGCATAAATTCGCCGATAAACTTGTTTACAGTAAAATCAGGGAGCTGTTTGGCGGTGAGTTCAGAGCAATGGTGAGTGGCGGCGCAGCTCTTTCACCCGAGGTTTTTTGTTTTATAAATGCCATTGGAATTTTTATTGGTCAGGGATACGGGTTGTCAGAAACATCGCCTGTTGTAAGCGTGCAGGAGAGAGGCAATATGAAAATCGGTTCATCGGGAAAGCCGCTGCCTGACGTTCAGGTTAAAATCGCAGATGATGGCGAAATCCTTGTAAAAGGGCCGAATGTAATGAAAGGATACTACAAGCTGGACGTGGATTCAGATAAAGTATTTACGGATGACGGCTGGTTTAAAACGGGTGACATTGGCAAAATGGATGAAGATGGTGACCTTTATATCACCGACAGAAAGAAGTCGGTATTTAAATTATCCACCGGTAAATATGTGGCACCGCAAAATGTTGAAAATCATATACTAAACAGCGGATTTATCGACCAGATTGTTGTTTTGGGATATCAGCAAAAATTTTGCTCCGCACTGATTGTTCCGGCTTTCGACAATGTCAAAAAAAGGCTGAAGCGGGACGGATATACACCGGGTGAACCCTTTTCGGAAGATGATAAAGTGCGGAGCCTGATTGAAAAAGAGGTTGAAAAGTTTAACCGGCAGTTATCGCCCTGGGAAAAAGTTAAAAAGTTCGAACTTCTTGATGAACCCCTTTCAATTGAAAAAAATGAACTGACACCGACGATGAAAGTAAAACGGTCGGTTGTGAAAAAGAAATATTCTGACCTGATCGAAAAAATGTACCAGGAAGAGTGATACTTTTACTGAAGTAAATGACAGGTTTTTAATTAGCGGAACCTGTTTCTGTAAATACAATTTCAATCAAAAGGCGTAAATTCGTTTTTCAATAACCGGAAACAGATAATGGGTAAGAACAAATACGACATTCAGAAAGTGGTAGTTTTAGGATCAGGGGTAATGGGCAGCCAGATTGCAGCACATTGTGTGAATGCAGGGCTTCAGGTCTGGATACTGGATCTCAAGTCTGATGATCCGGACAAGCCAAATAAAATATCGGAAGAGAGCCTCAAAAAACTGACAAGTATGAAACCGTCTCCGCTGGGGCTGCCGGAGTATGCAGAGAGAATAGAAGTGGGAAATTTTGAAGATGATCTTGAGTTGATCCGCGATGCCGACTGGGTTTGCGAAGCGATCGTTGAGAGAATGGATATCAAAAAAAATATGATGTCCCGGATTGAGGAAAATTGGTCGGGAAAAACGATTATCAGTTCAAATACATCTGGTTTGCCCATATCTGAAATTGGAGAAGATTGCTCGGATGATCTGCAGCGGCATTTCCTGGGAACACATTTTTTCAATCCGCCCCGTTACATGAAGCTTCTGGAAATTGTGCCAACGTCAAAAACATCGGATTCCGTTGTCGATTTTATGACTGAATTCTGCGAGATTTTTCTTGGAAAGGGTGTGGTTCACTGTAAAGATACCCCGAACTTTATTGCTAACAGGATCGGAATCTTTTCGATGGCAGCAATTATGCCCTGGTATTTTAATGGCGATTTTAAAGCGGAAGAGATAGACCTTTTGACTGGAACTCTTACCGGTTATTCAAAAGCGGCAACCTTCAGGACAGCAGATATGGCCGGGCTTGATGTAATCAATCATGTTTCCGAAAATCTGCTGCCGGCAATTCCGGATGATGAGCGACGTGACGTATTTGAGCTGCCTGATGGTTTCAAAAAAATGATAGAAAACAAGTGGTTCGGAAATAAGTCGGGCCAGGGTTTTTATAAAAAAGAGAAGACAAATAGCGGAAAGGAGTACCTGGCGCTAAACCCTGAGACCATGGAATACGAATCACAAAAAGAGGTGAAGTTTGATTCGGTTTCGGAAGCCAAAAAGAAATTTAAAACAGCTGGTAAACGTCTCAAATACCTGGTTAACCAGGACGACAAGGCCGGTAAATTCCTCTGGGAAATTCACTGCGACCTGCTTCTCTACTCTGCAAACAGGATACCGGAAATCACGGAATCTGTTGAATCCATCGATAGGGCTATGCAGTGGGGATTTAACTGGGAACTGGGACCATTTCAGAGATGGGACGCCATTGGTGTGAAAGAATCTGCTGAACGAATGGAACGTGAAGGAAGAACTGTTCCTGGTTCCGTTAAAGAGATGATCAGGAACGGACGTGAAAATTTCTACGAAGAAGGTACCGTTTATAACCTGGCTACCGGTAAGGCGGATAAACTGAGTCCGCCGGCGAAAGGGGCAGTAACCGTTTCATCTCTCTCCTCAGATGGTAAAGAAGTTTTTGGCAATGAAAGTGCCGGACTTTATGATATGGGAGACGGCATAGCCCTGTTTGAATTCAGAACCAAACAGAATACACTTGGGTTTGACCTGATCGAAACAGTTGGAAAAGCTGCTGAGATTGTTAAAAGTGATTTTGATGCTCTTGTCATTGGTCACGATGGTGATAATTTCAGTTATGGAGCCAATCTTATGGAAGCAGGTCAGGCGCTGAAAGATAACAACCGGGATCTCATAGTCCGGGCTGTAAATAATTTTCAACAGGCAGCTACAGGGTTGAGATACCAGCCTTTTCCTGTTGTGGTAGCTGCATTCGGAAGAACGTTTGGCGGTGCTGTTGAATTTATGATACATGCCGACAAAGTAGTTGCGCACCATGAACTCTATTGCGGCCTGATTGAACTCGGAGTGGGACTGATTCCGGCAGGCGGCGGCACAAAAGAGATGCTTTACAGGGCGTTAAAGCGTGTAACAGATGAAGACAGGGCAGACCCTATGCCTTATATCAAGGAGGTATTTAAAACGATAGGAATGGCTAAAGTGTCTGACGGGGCTCCGAAGGCAAAAGAACTTGGATACCTGAGAGATATCGACATGATTGTGATGAACCGGGACCTTCTTTTGGCAACAGCAAAACAGCAGGCTATGGCTTTAGCTGATGCGGGTTATAAACCACCGGCAGAACCAAAGATAAAACTAATGGGACAAACCGGATACAGTGCACTGAAGCTCATGCTCTATATTATGAAAGAGGCCAAATATATCTCACCATATGATGAAGTTTTAGCTGAAAAAGTTGCTTATGTAATGACCGGCGGTGACTTAAGTGAACCCCAGGAGGTGCCAGAGTCCTATGTTTTAAAACTTGAGAGAGAAGTGATAATGGATTGCTTTGGTGATGAGCGAACTCATAAAAGAATGGAGCATATGCTGAAAGAGGGAAAACCCCTGAGAAATTGATGAAAATCATATATGAACAATAAATTCAAAATTTTATAACTATGTCAACAAAAGATGTTTATATCGTCGCTGCTTCACGAACTCCTTGCGGAAAAGCAAATAAAGGCTCACTGAGGTTTACCAGGCCGGACTCGCTTGGCGGATTTGTTATTAAGGATCTTTTGAAAAGATCACCGGGACTGGAACCCGGAATGATTGATGACGTGGTTATGGGATGTGCGTTTCCTGAAGCGTCCCAGGGGTTGAATGTGGCACGACAGATCGCAGCTTTGGGCGGATTGCCGGAGTCTGTTCCCGGAATGACAATTAACCGGTTTTGTTCTTCAGGCCTGCAGACAATTTCAATGGCCGCTGAACGAATTATGGCCGGTGGTGCAGATGTAATTATAGCAGGTGGTGTTGAAAGCATGTCGCTCGTGCCAATGGGCGGGTATACGGTTCATCCCAATCCTGAACTGGTAGACGACTATCCTGAAATGTATATCAACATGGGATTAACAGCTGAGAATGTAGCTGAAAAGTATGGAATCAGCAGAAAAGATCAGGATGAATTTGCGCTTCAAAGCCATCAGAGAGCTGTATCTGCATGGGAAGAGGGGCGATTTGACGAACAGATCACACCTGTTCATGTAAAGCACAAATATGTAACGGCTGAGGGAGAAGTTGAAGAAGATGTTTTTGAATTTTCAAGAGATGAAGGCCCGAGAAAGGATACATCCCAGGATGCTCTTGGGAACCTGGGCGCTGTTTTTAAAGTTGGCGGAACAGTTACTGCCGGAAATTCTTCCCAAATGAATGATGCAGCTTCCGCTGTAGTGGTGATGAGCAAGGAGAAAGCTGATGAACTTGGCCTTGAGCCAATGGCCCGCTACGTTGGGTTTGCAGTTGCAGGTGTAGCTCCTGAATACATGGGTATCGGGCCTGTGAAGGCCATACCGAAAGTTCTGGACCAAACAGGGTTAAAGCTATCTGATATTGATTTGATTGAACTTAACGAAGCATTTGCAGCACAAAGTCTTGCGGTTATCAGAGAGGTTGGTTTAGATACGGAAATCACCAACATAAACGGCGGCGCAATTGCAATGGGTCACCCGTTGGGCTGTACTGGCGCGAAACTTACCACACAAATGCTGTATGAGCTGAAACGCCATCAGAAAAAGTTCGGAATGGTTACCATGTGCATAGGTGGCGGTATGGGAGCCGCGGGCATTTTTGAAAGAGTATAATTTATTTTTTCAAAATTTTAATACTTAACGACTCCCACCGTTGGAAAAAGATCAATAAATAAATTTTAAAAACAAGGCAGATTTATGTTCACATCCGATACGCTGCAAAATCAAACTATCTTAATTACCGGGGGCGGGAGCGGACTGGGCTTGGCAATGGCCAAAAAGTTTGCGGATCTGGGTGCAAATATTGCCATCTGCGGACGGACTGAGGAGAAATTAAAAAACGCAGTAACTGATATTGAGAAAGGCGAAAATTCTTCATCTGTAAGATACTACGTAGCTGATGTCCGTGATTATGAACGGGTTAAGGAGATGGTCGGGGAGATCGTATCTGACTTCGGATCGATGGAGGGCCTTGTCAATAATGCAGCCGGTAATTTTTTAAGCGCTTCAGAGGATCTTTCTCCGGGTGGGTTTAAAGTAATTGTTGATATTGTGCTTCATGGAAGCTTTCATTGTACACATGCCTTCGGAAATTACCTGATCGATAATAAAAAAGAGGGTTCAATTCTGAATATTGTAACTACGTATGCGGAAGATGCAGGATCAGCCTTTGTGCTGCCCTCTGCATGCAGTAAAGCAGGAGTACTGGCGATGACACGTTCTCTTGCCTACGAGTGGGCTGAGTACAGCATCAGGCTGAATGCAATTGCTCCGGGTCCGTTCCCGACGGAGGGGGCGTGGAGCCGGCTTTTGCCTGATAAGAAATTTGAGGAGAAATTTCTGAATAAAATACCGGCCGGACGATATGGAGACGAGGAGGAACTTGCGAATCTTGCCGCATTTTTGCTCTCCGGGATGGCGCCTTATATAACCGGTGAATGTGTCACCATCGATGGCGGGGAGAAGTTAGCCGCCGGTCAGTTTAATTTCATTGATACACTGATGCCGCGGGATGAGCTCAAATCAATCTTTAAAATGATGAGAAAGAAAGGGTAGTACGTTTCGGGAAAAGTCATTACGCTATCAAAATCACTCCGCGTTTCTCGGCGTATGTATTTTTCTTGCGCGCGCTTTGCGTGAACCCCGGCGAAGATCTCTTTCTGGTTTCACGCGGAGGGCGCTGAGATGAACGGCTCGTGAAGCCCGCGAAGTGTGTCATGCTTGTTTGCACAGAACCCTGTTTAGGGAAATGTTAAGGGGGAAAATCATTACACTATCA
>CAYVBJ010000075.1:0-3315 GCA_964449075.1 uncultured Balneolaceae bacterium | reverse complement strand
TTTGCACAGAACCCTGTTTAGGGAAATGTTAAGGGGGAAAATCATTACACTATCAAAATCACTCCGCGTTTCTCGGCGTATGTATTTTTCTTGCGCGCGCTTTGCGTGAACCCCGGCGAAGATCTCTTTCTGGTTTCACGCGGAGGGCGCTGAGATGAACGGCTCGTGAAGCCCGCGAAGTGTGTCATGCTTGTTTGCACAGAACCCTGTTTAGGGAAATGTTAAGGGGGAAAATCATTACACTATCAGAATCGCTCAGCGTTTCTCGGCGTGTGTATTTTTCTTGTGCGCTTTGCGTGAACCCCCGGACTCAGCTTTTATCAGGTGTCAGAATCATAATCATACGCCGGCCTTCCATTGTAGGGCTGGATTCAACACTGCTGATATCACTCAACTCTTCAGCAAGGTTATTCAGCAATTCTTTGCCTTTATCAGTGTATAGCATATCTCGTCCCCTGAACTGAACAGTCGCTTTTACTTTGTCGCCACCTTCCAGGAATTCACGTGCATGCCTTGTTTTAAATTCAAGATCATGATCATCCGTATTCGGACGAAAACGAAGTTCTTTTACCTGGATGGTATGCTGTTTCTTTTTGGCTTCTTTCTCTTTTTTCTTTTTTTCATACATGAATTTGCCAAAATCGATCACTTTACATACGGGCGGACGAGCATCCGGTGCGATCTCAACAAGGTCGAGACCATAAGATTCTGCGATTTCAATAGCTCTGCCTATATCAACTATTTCATGATCATCATCAGGCTTGATTACACGTACTTTAGAAGAACGGATTTCGTCATTAATATTCGGCCGGTCATCATTTCGTCTCCGGCGGCTAAAATTACGTCTTGCGATAAGTTACCTCGTTAATTTTTGTTATATGTTGGCGGAAGATCTCTGTTTGAGATTTCCTCGTTAATAGTAGTAATAAAATCATTTAGTAAATAAGTTCCAATATCTCCTTTTTTATGCCGGCGTACTGAAACGGTTTTCTCTTTTTCTTCACGGGCACCGACAATAAACATGTAAGGAATCTTTGCATTTTCAGCATCCCTGATTTTGCCGCCGATCATTTCACTCCGATCGTCCAGCTCAACACGGATATTCTGCTCCTGTAGTTTTTCCACACAATGCTGTGCGTACGGAATAAACTCATCCGATACGGGAAGAACCTTAACCTGGAGCGGGGAGAGCCAGAGGGGAAAATCACCCGCAAAATGTTCAATCAATATCCCGGTGAATCGTTCCATGGAGCCAAAAGGTGCACGGTGAATAATCACAGGCCGGTGCTTTTTATTATCAGAACCTATGTAGGTTAAATCAAATCTCTCAGGCATTATATAATCTACCTGTACGGTTCCAAGCTGCCACTTTCTTCCAATAGCATCACGGATGATAAAATCTATCTTAGGTCCGTAAAAACTGGCTTCGCCTTTTGAAACACGATAGTCGAGTTTCATTTCATCGGCAACTTCACGGATTTCCCGCTCAGCACGTTCCCAGAATTCTGTTTTTCCACCAAATTTTTTCTCATTTTCATCGCGGTATGAGAGCCGTATATCAACAGGCATATCAAACGTTGTAAATACAAACTGAGTCAGCTCAATGGTTTTTTTGATCTCATCCTTTAGCTGATCGTGTGTACAGTAAATATGAGCATCGTCCTGCGTGAATCCCCGAACCCTGGAAAGTCCGTTCAGCTCTCCTGATTGTTCGTATCGATAGACTGATCCGAATTCAGCGAGCCTGAGAGGCAGGTCCCTGTAACTTCTCAGTTCATTTGAATAAATTCTGTGATGATGAGGGCAGTTCATTGGTTTAAGCATATACTCATCATCGTCCACCTCCATAGGGTTAAATTGGGAATCTTTGTAGTAGGGATAGTGGCCCGACATTTTATAGAGGTCGATAGTGGCTATATGAGGAGTAATTACCTCTTTATAGCCTCTCCGTTTCTGCTCATCTCTGAGAAAAGCCTCAAGAGTGCGACGTAAAACCGTACCGTTAGGGAGCCAGAGTGGTAGCCCGCTGCCTACAAGCGGATCCATCTGATAAATGCCAAGTTCTTTGCCCAGCTTTTTATGATCCCGTTCTTTTGCCTCTTCAACCTGTTCAATATATTGCTGAAGCAATTTCTGTTTGGGAAAGCTGATTCCATATATCCTGGTCAGCTGCTTACTGTTTACATCACCCCGCCAGTAAGCTCCGGCAAGATTTGTCAATTTCACAGCTTTGATCTCGCCCGTATCCGGGATATGCGGTCCCTTGCAGAGATCCGTAAAATTTCCCTGTGTATAGAAGGTGATGGTGTTATCTTCCAGGCCCTTTATCAGGTCAACTTTATACTCATTATTTTTCTCGTTTTTGTAGTAATCAAGCGCTTCATCCTTGCTCACTTCCCTGCGCTTGAATTCAGACTTCTTCCTGGCCAGTTCAATCATTTTTTCCTCAACTTCCGGAAGATCTTCCTGTGATATGGTATTATCACCAAAATCGATGTCATAGTAGAAACCGTTCTCTATAGGCGGGCCAATGCCAAATTTAGCATCGGGATAGATCTCCTGTACAGCTTCGGCAAGCAAATGGGCCGATGAATGCCAGAATGTATACTGGCCATCTTCAGAATCCCATGTATTTATGGTTATTTCAGCATCCTTCTTAATTGGCCTGTCAAGATCATAAATTTCATCATTTACAGTGATGCTTAAAGCGTTTCTGGCAAGTCCTTTCGAGATTGATTCAGCAACCTGGTAACCGGTGACATTCTTCGGGAATTTTTTTTGGGAACCATCGGGTAAGGTAAGCGTAATTTGGTCTTCGGCCATTTGTTGTGTAATAGGAAATATTTCTGTGTAACGTTTACTTGTAAATTAGTTCTTGTGAATGGGCATTTATGCAAAATAAAAATGACATTCAGGATCTTACTATTTGTTGATGCGTAAAATACAAAAAGCGCAGCTATGGGTAAACTTATAATTCAAATACTATATAATTGAAGCTGAGGTCTATTTTTATTCAAAATCTACTGTTTAAGAATTCACTTATAGAATAAATCATATTATAAAATGCAGAAGATAAATTGTAAAGTTCCCTACTTTAGGGATAATTTTGTAACCCGGATTTAGTTTATTTATCGACAAATTAACAAAGCAATTAAATTACCTGATTTCAAAATGTTATGGTGTTTAAACTATGAATATTTTTAGTAAATCGAAGCAATTCTCTTTCTTTGAGAAAGAACCGATGTTTCTTTACAACTACTATACATTCGAAATTATAGATGTAAATGAGGCAGCCCTGGAGAGATATGGCTATTC
>CAYVBJ010000074.1:0-11660 GCA_964449075.1 uncultured Balneolaceae bacterium | reverse complement strand
CCCATGCCTCCCATTCCGCCGGGCATTCCGCCACCGGGCATTCCGCCACCGGCACCGCCTTCGTCATCACCATCTTTGGATGGTTTTTCAACGACAACAGCTTCGGTGGTGAGCATGAGACCTGCAACAGAAGCAGCATTTTCAAGAGCTGTTCGTGTTACTTTCGTAGGATCAATCACACCGGCTTTAATCAGGTCTTCGTACACTTCGGTCCGTGCATTGAAACCGTATGATCCTTTGCCTTCTTTTACTTTCTGAACAACGATCGAACCTTCAACTCCGGCATTATTGGAGATACTTCTCAATGGAGCTTCAAGTGCTCTTCGAACGATGTTAAATCCGATTTTATAATCAGGATTTTCTGGTTTTAGTGAATCAAGAGAAGACATCGTACGAATCAATGCAACTCCGCCACCGGCAACGATACCTTCTTCAACGGCAGCGCGGGTAGCGTGAAGCGCATCTTCAACGCGTGCTTTTTTCTCTTTCATTTCAACTTCAGAGGCTGCACCAATGTAAAGAACAGCAACTCCGCCGCTCAGTTTTGCAAGACGCTCCTGGAGCTTCTCACGGTCATAGTCGGAAGTAGTATTCTCGATCTGAGTTTTAATCTGATTGATTCGTGCTTTGATATCATCCTGTTTTCCTTTTCCGCCGACAACTATTGTGTTGTCTTTATCGATATTTACGCGGTCGGCCTGACCAAGAAAATCGAGAGTAGCATTTTCAAGCTTGTATCCTCTCTCCTCACTGATCACCGTACCACCGGAAAGGATGGCAATATCTTCGAGCATTGCTTTTCTTCTGTCGCCAAAGCCGGGGGCTTTAACGGCAGCAATTTTCAGTGAACCGCGAAGTTTGTTTACAACAAGAGTTGCAAGAGCTTCGCCTTCCACATCTTCAGCAATAATCAGAAGCGGCCGGTTGGTTTGAATTACTTTTTCCAGGATTGGAAGAAGATCTTTCATATTCGAAATTTTCTTATCGAAAATCAGGATGTAAGGCTCTTCCATCTCAGTAGTCATTGTATCGCTGTCAGTCACAAAATAGGGAGACAGGTATCCGCGGTCGAACTGCATACCTTCTACAGTATCGAGATAGGTTTCTGTACCTTTGGCCTCTTCAACAGTGATTACTCCATCTTTACCTACTTTCTCCATCGCATCGGCAATCAGGTTTCCAATCGTTTCATCATTGTTTGCAGAGATGGTACCCACCTGTGCAATCTCGCTGCGGTCACTGATCTCTTTGCTCTGTTCTTTGAGCGCTTTTACCACTGCGGTTACAGCAATATCGATTCCGCGTTTCAAATCCATTGGATTTGCGCCGGCTGTTACGTTTTTAAGGCCGGTAGCGATGATAGACTGTGCAAGTACGGTAGCTGTTGTTGTTCCATCACCGGCATTGTCGCTGGTTTTGGAGGCAACTTCGCGTACCATCTGGGCACCCATATTTTCAACTTTATCAGCCAATTCGATCTCTTTGGCTACTGTAACACCGTCTTTGGTGACAGTGGGGGCACCGAATGATTTTTCAAGCACCACATTACGGCCACGTGGACCCAGTGTTACTTTTACGGCGTTGGCCAGTTTGTCAACACCACGTTTAAGTGCATCGCGTGCTTCGGCGTCATAATGAACAAGTTTAGCAGACATAATTATCTATTATTTTAAGTTAAGTGTTTAAATTATTTGGTTGGGCATGCTTATTCTACGATTCCGAGAATGTCGGATTCGCGCATGATTAAATACTCTTCACCATCGAGGGTAAGCTCTGTACCTGAATACTTACCGTACAGAATTTTATCGCCTTTTTTTACCGAAATGTCAATTTTGGTACCATTTTCAACTTTACCAGGTCCGGCTGCTACAACAGTGCCACGTTGTGGCTTCTCTTTTGCAGTATCCGGTATAATGATACCCGATTCAGTTTTTTCTTCAGCAGCATCCGGTTGTACCAACACACGGTCACTCAAAGGTTTAATACTTGCCATAGGAATTTTCTCCTTACTATTTTAGTGTTAATTGTTATTTATTTATTCATGTAATTTATTTGATCAACCAATAAAAACTTCATTGCCTGTTGATGTGAGTATAGTGAGCAACTACCATACCAAACTTTGATATCCGTCAAAATTTCGAATTCTGTATCATATATGGAGAAAAACCGCTTGCAAAAAATAAATTTATGAATCTGTTAAGCCGATTTTTCAGTCCATAATGCCAAGTTGTTCAAGGCGGGCTGTCAACTTTACATACATTTCGGGTTCCCATTTTTCAGCTCTCAAATCAAGATTGAATTCATTATCCGGAATTTCAACCCCGAGCCCTTTCAATGCGTTGCTCAGCTTTTTCCTGCGCTGATTAAATGCTGTTCTGACCACCTTTTTCAGGTTGCTTTCTTTGCAAGACGGTCTCTTTTTTTCGAACGTAAACTGAACTACACTGCTTTCTACTTTTGGTTTAGGACGAAAAGAACCGGGCGATACGTTAAAAAGAATTTCCGGATTACTGAAGAGCTGAAGCTGAACACTTAGAATTCCATATTCTTTGGTACCCGGCTCTGCAATAATTCTTTCTGCAACCTCTTTCTGCATCATCACCGTTACGCTTTTAAGAGAATCCCTGATATCCATTAATGAAAACAGGATCTGGCTTGTGATATAGTAGGGAAGGTTTCCGACAACATGAATATCTTTGTCAGTATCTAATACCGGGTCCCAGTCAATTTTTAAAATATCCTCTTCAATAATGGTAATTCCGGGAAATTTTTTTTCCAGAAGGTCAACCGCACGCCGGTCAATTTCAATCACAGTAAGATTCTTATAATTTTCTGCCAGTTCTTCAGTTAAAGCCCCGGTGCCCGGTCCTATTTCTATAATTAAATTATTATATTCCGCTGGCAGGCTATCCGCAATTTTCCTGATTATATTCCGGTCTGTTAAAATATGTTGCCCGAGGCTTTTTTTTGTCCTGAATGATTTTACCATATACTGAAGGTAAACATTTTAAATCTTTAAAATCCGGCTTGAACACAGAGGTTACAATCTGAAACAGAAATATTCTCTTATTTTGAATGGAACTTAATCTTCTTGATACCGAACAAATAGGCATCCAGACACTGGAAAAAAGACTGATGAAGTCAGAATCCAATGTCACTTTAAAAATTGGATTGCCCAAAGAAGTCTCTGCCGATGAACGCCGTGTATCGCTTACACCTGGCGGTGTGTCTATTTTAAGAGCTAACGGCCACGAGGTATATCTCGAGAAAAATGCCGGGCTTGATGCACACTTTACAGACCAGGAATATGCTGATGCCGGTGCGGAAATTATCTACGGAACAGAAGAGTTATTTAAAAAGTCAGAGATGATTGTAAAGGTATCACCGCCCACTGCCCAGGAACAGGAGTGGATGCAGCCTGATCAAATTTTGCTTTCGGCCCTTCACCTTGGAAACACCAGTGAGATATACCTTCAGAATCTTATTGAAAAGAAGATATCTTCCATCGGTTATGAATTTATCATGGGGAAAGACGGTGAATTTCCAATTGTGAGAATGATGCACGAAATTACCGGGTCTATGGCTGTACAGATTGCCGCTCATTACCTTGAAAACAACAGCAACGGACAGGGAATTATGCTGGGAGGCATCTCGGGAATTCCACCTGCAACCGTGGTGATACTGGGAGCCGGTATAACCGCCGAGTATGCAGCACGTACAGCCCTTGGTTATGGTGCACAGGTTTTCGTAATGGATAATGATCTTGCCCAGCTCCGGAGACTCGAAAATGCACTCGACCGAAGAATTATCACGGCCACAGCCAATCACCAATATCTTACATCAGCTCTTGAATTTGCTGATGTGGTTATAGGAGCAGCTTTAACCGAAGGCGAACGGGCACCCTGCCTGGTAATCGAGCCAATGGTTTCCAGGATGAAATCCGGAAGCGTAATTGTGGATACTGTTATTGACCAGGGCGGATGTATCGAAACCAGCCGGCCAACCACACACTCAGACCCGGTCTTCAGAAAATATGATGTGGTTCACTACTGTGTGCCAAATATCCCGTCAAACGTAGCCAGGACAGCCACATACGCTCTCAATAACGTAATTGTTCCCTACCTGCTCGAAATTGGCGATGCCGGGAGTATCAGAGAATGTCTCTGGAAAAATACTGCATTGCGAAATGGCACGTATGTATATAAGAAACATCTTACAAAAAAATCGCTGTCAAAAATGTTTAATATTCCATTTCGCGAAATAGAAATGCTGATTGCTTCACAGATTTGATTATGGTATCCGGATCTGAACTGAATGAAAAAAATTACCGCAGAATCTGTTTTATAAACTGGGCACTCTTCCTGCCCTTAATGCTTATTTTTGCCTGGCCTTACCACTTTATTAGCGACCATATCGGCCTTGACCGCATGATCGCCATGCCGGGTTCATTTCTGTTCGCCCTGCCATTTATGATTACAATTCTTCACGGTCATGTCACTTTGGCGTTAGGTTACACCCACCGTCATCACTACTACAGCTGGCTTCAGAAATTTCCTTTCACATACGGACTCCTCTTCCATCCTCTCATTGTCCGAACCCGCTTCCGCCTTTCACTACTGGTTATCAGTTTTTTGTTAGTCGCAGTCGGTTATTTCATTAAGTGAGTTTAAACTAATATGCCTCTCCTTTTTTGATATCTTCCACTACTGAAGGATCTAACAGTGTTGAAGTATCACCTACATTTTCAAGATCATTGGCTGCCACTTTTCGCAGAATGCGGCGCATAATCTTACCCGACCTGGTTTTTGGTAATCCCGGTACAATCTGAATTTTATCCGGTTTCGCAATAGGCCCGATAATTTTAGTTACCAGGTCGTGGAGCTCTTTCTTAAAGGCTTCTCCGTTCGTCACACTATCATCACAAATCAGAAACCCAAAAACGCCTTGCCCTTTTATGTCATGAGGATATCCAACCACCGCTGATTCAACTACTTTGGGGTGTTCGTCAAGAGCATTTTCAATTTCAGCTGTTCCCAATCTGTGACCTGATACATTCAGCACATCATCTACCCTTCCCGTTATACGATAGTAACCGTCTTCATCCCGCAAACAACCGTCACCGGTAAAATAGTACCCTTTGTATGCACTCATGTACGTTTCAAGGTAACGCTCATGGTCACCCCACACAGTCCGTGCAATGGATGGCCAGGGATGTTTTATGCAAAGGTTCCCGGAGACACCATTTCCCTGGATCTCTTTTCCATTCTCATCCATCAATACCGGTTTTATTCCCGGGAGCGGCAGTGTTGCATAACCCGGTTTAGTTGGTGTCACCCCGGCAAGAGGCGAAATCATAATGCCGCCTGTCTCCGTCTGCCACCATGTATCTACTATGGGGCATTTCCCTCCGCCGATATGATCATGGTACCAGTGCCACGCTTCTTCGTTGATCGGTTCACCCACGGTTCCAAGCACTTTTAGTGAGCTTAGATCATATTTGTTCACGTAGTCGATACTCTCTTTCATCAGTGCCCTGATTGCGGTAGGTGCTGTATAGAAATGAGTCACTTCATATTTTTCGATCACTTCCCAGAACCTGCCCGGATCGGGATAGACCGGTGTCCCCTCAAAAATAATGCCGGTATTGCCATTGAAAAGTGGTCCGTAGATAATATAACTGTGGCCAGTAATCCATCCTGCATCTGCCGAACACCAATAGATATCTTCCTCCTGAACCTGGAATACATTTCGCATCGAATAACTTGTGTAGACCATATACCCGCCGCACGTATGAAGCACGCCTTTCGGCTTACCGGTGGATCCTGATGTGTAAAGGATAAAAAGCGGATCCTCAGCATCCATCTCAACAGCTGTGTGCTCTTTCGATGCATTGCGAATCAGCATATGCCACCATTCATCTCTGCCTTCCACCCAGCCTATTTCCCTGTTGGTCCTCTGGCAGACAATTACATTTTTAACGGTTGGGCAGTTTTCAAGGGCTTCATCCGAAATATCTTTCAGTGGTACGTGCTTGTCTCCGCGCCGAAGACCATCGTTGGTAATCAGCATCTTTGCGTCACAATCCTGAATTCGTTCTGAAAGCGATTGTGCCGAAAACCCTGCAAAAACGATTGAATGCACGGCCCCGATTCTTGCACATGCGAGAGCGGAAATTACCAGTTCGGGTGTCATCGCCATGTAAATACAAACCCTGTCACCTTTTTCTACTCCCTTGTTTTCAAGAACATTGGCAAACCGGCATACATCCTCATGAAGCTGTCGGTAGGTGATGGTGCGTCTGAAACTATCGGGATGGTTCGGCTCAAAAATAAATGCCGTCTTATTTCCGATACTGCTTAAATGACGGTCGAGTGCATTTTCCGTAATATTCAGTTTGCCGCCTTCAAACCATTTGATATCACCCTTTTCAAAACTGCCGCTATGTGCTTTATCCCATCTTTTCCTCCAGTAAAATGTTCCCGCTTCATGTTCCCAGAAGGCAAGCCTGTCTTTTTCACTTCGTTGATATGTTTCCTTATACTCTTCAAATGATTTTATATTCAGCCACATAAAATTTTAATCTGATTGTTATTATTTAATTTAAGTAATTGTCTTAATCATCATGTCAATTGTAAAGCCGCAAAATTTAATCTCACTATTGCCTGCCATTTTTTTTTATTCTTTCAACTCATTTTTCACTTCAATCATCTCAATATACTTTTGTCCTTTCATACCTCACATAAACTATATACACCGGCGTTACTATGTTGAGGTTTTTTCATGGCATTTTCAAGTTCACATTGAAAAAAACAACGGAACTTCCACATTCTCACACTTTGTTTCAAGTAAATGTCACACTCTTATCATACAATAGTTAGATGGTTTAATCAAAAGGGGTGGGAACCTTTTTCCTGGCAGACCGAAGTATGGGAAAAATTTCGCTCGGGCGGCGACGGATTACTGAATGCGCCAACCGGCACAGGTAAAACATTTGCTCTCTTTATGCCTGCCCTTATGCAGTGGATGGACATGCATCCCGATACCTGGAAAACAAAAAAAGGAAATGGCCTTCAGTTACTCTGGATTACTCCGTTACGTGCCCTTGCCAGGGACCTTGAAAAATCTATGTCGGATGCCGTGGAGGAGATCGGCCTTCCATGGTCTGTCCAAAGACGAACCGGTGACGTATCACAATCTGTTAAGCAAAAGCAGAAAAAACAGATGCCGGAAGTTCTGATTATAACCCCCGAAAGCCTGCACGTACTATTGTCGCAAAAAGGGTATCCGGGCAGGTTTAAAGATCTTAAATCTGTTGTTGTGGATGAATGGCACGAACTTTTAGGATCCAAGAGGGGTACCCAAACCGAACTGGCTCTCTCCCGTTTGCGGGGGCTGATTCCCGCTATAAAAATATGGGGAGTCTCTGCTACTATCGGTAATATGGATGAAGCTCTTGAAATTCTGACCGGATACACAGCGGGGAAAAAAGATGCAGAAATCGTTCATGCCAACATCACAAAAGATCTAAACATACATACTGTGATACCCGATGAGATGGAAAACTTTCCATGGCACGGACACCTCGGACTTAATCTCCTGCATAAGATCATTCCCGTGATAAGAAAGAGTACATCCACACTCATTTTTACAAATACCAGGTCACAAACAGAAATCTGGTTTCAGCAGCTTCTTGAAACCTGTCCCGATCTGGCCGGATCTGTTGCACTTCACCACGGGTCTCTGGACCGGAAAATGCGCAATTGGGTCGAAGCTTCACTGCATGCGGGTGAACTGAAATCCGTGGTCTGCACCTCAAGTCTTGATCTTGGAGTTGACTTCAGCCCTGTGGAAACAGTTATACAGATCGGAAGCCCCAAAGGCATCTCCCGTTTCATACAGAGAGCGGGCAGAAGCGGACATCAGCCCGGTGCTTCAAGCAACATTTATTTTGTGCCTACACACGCTCTTGAACTATTTGAAGCATCCGCCCTAAAGGAAGCCGCTCAAACCAGGGCCGTTGAAAACCGAACCCCGGTCTTAAAACCCTACGATGTTCTGATTCAGTACCTGGTTACGCTGGCCGTGTCAGAAGGGTTCAGGCCCGACCGGATCTATGATGAATTAAAACAGACGTTCTCTTACCAGACTCTGAATCCCGATGAATGGAATTGGATTTTAAACTTTATCACCACAGGCGGAAGCAGCCTTACGCGCTACGATGAATACTCCAGGGTAGATGCGGACGATGATGGCGTTTACCGTGTTTCAGATCAAAAGATTGCCCGCCGGCACAGGATGACCATCGGAACAATCGGCAGTGACTCTATGCTCCGGGTTAAATACCTGAAGGGCGGCAATCTCGGTTTGGTGGAAGAGTGGTTTTTATCACGGCTTAAGACAGGTGATTCATTCTGGTTTGCAGGACGAAATCTTGAGCTGGTAAATATTCGCCAGATGACGGCATACGTGCGCCGAGCGAAAGGTGCTGCAACAGCAATTCCAAGCTGGCAGGGTGGCCGAATGTCGCTCTCTTCTAATATGTCTGATCTTCTCAGAAAACAGATTGAAAAAACACTTGATCCTGAAGAATCCTGTGAAGAGTTCAGGGCTTTGAAACCTATTATTGACATTCAAAGATCCAGGTCTGTCCTGCCCGGGAACAATCAATTACTGGTTGAGAAATCCTGGTCGCGTGAAGGGTGCCACTGTTTCATCTACCCGTTTGAGGGTCGAAAAGTGCACGAAGGCCTGTCTGCACTACTGGCGTGGCGTATATCGCAAAAACATGCAATTACCTTTTCTATTGCAATGAATGATTACGGTTTCGAGCTTCTATCAGACCGTGACATTCCTGTTGATGATCTGCTGGATAAAGATTTATACAGTGAAAAAAACCTGTTAAGAGATATCATGTCCGGACTCAACTCCACAGAACTTGCCCGGAGGAGGTTTCGTGACATCAGCCAGATAGCCGGATTGGTATTTCCCGGATTTCCGGGAAATCAAAAAGCTGGAAAGCACCTTCAGATGTCATCCGGCCTCTTTTTCGACGTTTTCCGGGAGTTTGAACCCGGCCATCTGCTTCTGCAGCAGGCTTACGACGAAGTACTTCAAAATCAGCTCGATGAAACAAGGATAAGGGCTTCCCTGGAAAGAATTCAAAACCAGGAGATCGTATTCAGGGAGACAGATAAATTCACCCCTTTCGCATTTCCTATTTTTGTTGACCGGCTTCGGCAGAGCCTTTCCAGTGAGAAACTGGATCACCGGATCAGGAAAATTCAGAAACAACTCGAATCAGAAAGCCGTTAAGAAGATGTTTCATCATGAATTGATCCTGAAAGGTGAAAAACTGCTGCTGAATCAAAAAAAATCAATATTTTGGTATAATCAGAATATGCTAATCGTGGCCGATCTTCACCTGGGGAAAGCTGTTCACTTCCGGAAAGCAGGAATTGCCGCCCCGGCTCAAACGAACGATCAGACACTCAATAATCTGGCATCATTGATTGACTACTATCAGGTATCATCAGTACTGATTTTAGGTGATCTTTTTCACAGCCGGGTAAACTCAGACTGGCAAAAATTCATCAACTGGAAAAGTAACTTTCAGCAAGTAAATTTTATACTGGTAAAAGGCAATCATGACTTGTTATCCACAGTGGATTATCAGCGGTCCAATCTCCGGATTAATGATAAACTTGTACTAAATCCCTTTCTCTTTATACACGATAGCAGTGAACTTTCCGTAAATGATTCCGAAAAAGTGGTCATGTCGGGGCATATTCATCCGGCTGTAAAACTTTCCGGGAAAGGCCGGCAAAAAATCACACTGTCCTGTTTTTTACTTAAAAAGAATAACCTGATTTTGCCCGCATTTGGCAGTTTTACCGGAACATATAAGATTCCGAAATCCAGGAATAACAGGATTTTTGCCATAACAGACGAATCGGTGATTGAAATTTAATGGGTAGGTAAAAAGTAAAGCTTGGATGGCTTTAAAAAATCAGTCCAGCGAATCTTCTTCTATCTGGTGGGTCACATCGTCATCACTTTTTAATTTATAGCAATCGTGAAGACGGCTGATAATCCTTGATTTTTTTGTGCGGACATTAGCTTCCGAGAGTTTGAATTGCTTGCTCAGCGCTTTGGTGGTGGCATCCGGATATTCAAAAATATAGAGGATAAATCGTTTATTCTTTTTTCCCAGCTCCTCAAGACACTCCTTCAGTATGCGCTGACGGTCTTCCTCAACCAGGTTTTCAAATTGTTGTTCGGGCTCAACAATGTGATCAAGTGAATCTTCGCTGTATGAAAACCTGTGCTGGTACTTGGTATACCGGATGTATTCATTTCTGACTGATTTGATCAGGTAGCTGAATATATACTTGCTGTTTCTGATCTTATCCTTGTGAATCTGTTCAAAAACATCCAGGCAAGCTTGCTGAACGCACTCTTTAGCTGTTCTCTTGTCTGCATTCATTACGACTTCAAGATAGTCGACAAGTCTCGGCATAACCTCGCTGAGCACGGTATTCGCTGTATCCCTGTCCCCGTCCTGTAGTGCGTCAACTAATTCTGAATAATTAAAGCGTGCCACAAGTTATAGTCTTAATCCTTGGTTAATATCAAATATTCCGATTACAGCTCTTAATGTAAATTATTTTTCTGAATTTTATTAACAAAGATTTGAGAACAGTTTCGTGTACTAAATTCATTCCGTCTCCTGTTCATCATAAATCATTCTTAAAAAATTGTATCCAACATCCAATAACTCATTGGAATATACATTGATCACAGAATCATACAAATGATTTTTTAAAATTTCTATCACACTTATCATGCAAATAATAAAATCCCGCAATTTACACAACATTACTCCCCGGCCGTATTCGGTTATTTTAACAAGACGTGTGTGGTTAAATTCAATTATTACTTAGAAACATTCGAACAACCAGGTATACTCTATGGCAGTTACCATTTAATTCTTAGCATAACTAAAGAATCGCTGCTCAAAAAAGGAACACCTCTTCGTACTTCTCCGCGCTCATGGCGGTTTCCCTCTGGAAACCTTAATAAGCAATCTTTTCACTGCTTAAATTCACAATCACTTCCGGCTATATCATATATCAGGATCGCTGAAAGTTCAACAAACTGACAACCCGTGCTCTGCGCGCACAAAAAAGTTATCCACACTGCAAAAAAATTTCTTAATCAGTCGTTTTTTTCCATTTTTTTTTGATGGAAAAGCAAATTTTTTCAACTTTTTTCTTAAAACTTTAAAAGACGAAAAATAGCCTTTATTGTATCGCGAGAGGCATTTTATGGCTTCAAACAACTCCTTTTTGAAGCTTTTCGAGGGTCAGAGTAATTAAAAAAAAATAATTTTTACTTTTAAGTGTAACAACTACGTGCTATATTTCTCACAGACTATCGGAATCTAAATCTCTTATAACAACTAATAAAACTCACAGCGTCATGGAACTTATCAACAATACTATCTCTAAAATTACAGCAATCACTTTCGCACTCTTGTTAACAGCTGGCTGCGCCTCCGTAACCGACTCTAACTTCGCAGCAGAAGATAATACAGATATTGAAACTGTAGATCAAGGCGATGTTATAAATGGTGTTGATGAAATGGATCCTTTAATGGACAA
>CAYVBJ010000073.1:0-12165 GCA_964449075.1 uncultured Balneolaceae bacterium | reverse complement strand
CCGATTACCCCGGCAATTTTTGCATGTCCGCCGAGCGAGGCGATATTGGATGCTGTGTTTCCTGCACCACCGGCCATGTATGTACGTTTTTCAACATTTACAACTGGAACCGGCGCTTCTGGTGAGATACGTTTAACGGATCCCCAAACGTATTCATCGAGCATAAAATCGCCGATAATTAACACATTTTTTCCCTCAAACTTTGATAGAATCTGCGTTAAGGTCTCGATTTTAATATCAGTCATGTACTAGAAATTTCTGTATTTGTTATGGGTTGAAAATAGTAACAGAGGTACGATATAGAAAGAGAATCTTTTACGACTTGTTTTTTTTGAGATCGTTAATAATCCACTCCGCAGCAGAATTCAAATCAGGAGCAGTATAATCCGGAAAATGGCTTTCCTCACGGATCTGATCGGGTGCTATTTTTTGATCGAGCAATATACTTTTACACCCTGCACGGTTTCCAGCCAAAGTATCACTTAGCTTATCACCAATCATGTACGATTGAGACAAGTTGATTTCCCATTTTTCGGCAGCATTGATTAACATTTTGGAGTTTGGTTTGCGGCACTCACAGTTTTCCGAAGGAGCATGCGGACAAATATATGAATCGGTGATCTCTATAGTTTCTTTGGCCAGTTCTATTAAAATTTTATTGTGAACCCTGTGCATTTCATCTAATGTGATAAAACCTCTTCCCACTCCAGACTGATTACTGATAATGATCAACAGAAACTGTTTTTGCAGTTTTCTTAATGCTTCGGGTGCACCCGGAAGAAAATGAATGGGAGATGAGTCGCCCGGGTAGCCGGTATCCTCAATAATTGTGCCGTCCCGGTCTAAAAAAACTGCCGGCATGCTCATAAGTTTTCAGTATTATAAATACGTTGTTCGGCGATATCGCAAACGATGTGTAAAATGCCAATATGAGTCTGCTGGATTAAAGCGGTATTTTCGGAGGGTACCTGAAGACAGAGATCTGATTGTGTCTTAAGAGTAGAAGATTTTTGGCCGGTTAGGGAGATTACTTGCATGTTACGATGTTTTGCCTCATTAACTGCATGAACCACGTTTCTGGAATTCCCGCTTGTAGAAATTGCAATAAGCAGGTCGTTTTCATTTCCCAGTGCAGCAACTTGTCTTGTAAAAACCTGGTCGAATCCATAGTCGTTTGCTATTGCCGTTATCACGGAGGTATCGGTAGTTAGTGCAATGGCCGGTAACGCTTTTCGTTCCAGTTTAAAACGCCCCACGAACTCAGCCGCAATATGCTGAGAATCGGCTGCACTTCCCCCATTTCCGCAAATCAGAATTTTGTTTCCGGATAAAAGAGTTTCCGAAATAATATCCGCAAAATTGATTACAGAATTTTTCAGTTGATAGGCTGTTTGCCGGTATAGGTTCGAAGAGTCCATAAAATACTGCATAACACTATTTTCAGCATCATCAATAGGGTCGGTTTCGTCTTCACCCGTAACTTCTGTAGAAGCCCTGATTCTTTCTATGATTTGTGAACTCGAAACACCTTCAGATAGAGGTAAAATTGCCACCTCACCACCATTTTTCCGAACAGTATCTGCCTCTGGAAGTGCATTTGCTGAATAATCAGCAGCTTTGCAATGAATATCAGGTTTAACCAGATCAAGGAATTTGATGGGCAGATCATCACTATATACTACCACACCGTCCACACAACTTAAGGCATCGAGCATGGTAGCCCGGTCGGCTTCGGATAAGATAGGTTTGCCTTTTCCCTTTAATCTCCGCACGGAAGAATCGCTGTTTAAACCGATGACCAACTTGCTGCCCAGGGATCTGGCATTTTTTAAAAAAGTGACATGGCCGGGATGGATTAGGTCAAAACAACCGTTCGTGGTTACAATTTTCTCCCCTTTATTTTTCCATCGATTAATCAATTCTGATGACTCAGGGGATTCAATGTTACCGTTGACCCAGAAATAGGGGTAGTCTCTATCTTCCAATATTGGCATATAAGGTTCAGTTGTTTATTAATCTTCTAAAATAAAACGAATAGATTATACATGCGCATTTTGTTTTCCAAGAGTCTCAAGAAGTTGTGATAATTTATTCGAAATAACCTCCGGTTCCATATCATGAATACATTTCATAGTTGGATAGATGCAATTCCAGTTGCAAAAATAACAGTCCATAGGAAGATGTGCAGTTAGGTTAATTTCAGGATCTCCCCATGGATAAAATCTCCCAAAATGACCGCCACCTAATATTCCAATCGTCGGCTTATTTAACGCTGTTGCGATATGCAAAGCCCCGGTTTCATTGGATATCGTTATATCGCAAAGTCGAATACATTCCGCAAGTTGGCGAATCGTTGTTTCACCGGCAATGTTCTGAATAGAAGCAACCTGCTTACAATCACTCAGTGCTCTTTCAACTTGTTTACACTGCTCCATTTCACCTTTACTACCAAGTATATAGACTGAAAATGTGATTTCTTGAAACTGAGAGAGTGCTTTTCTATAGTTAGCGGCTGCATAAAACTTCTCAGGCTTTGATGTCACACCGGGACAAATAGCCAAGGATATAGATTGTCCAGACGAATGAAGATGCTTATTTGCCCACTCCCGATCGTTTGCAGTCGTAAAAATCTCGGGGTGTAACTCTTTCTCAGATTTATCTATACCAAGAGATCTCAAAAAATCGCGGTAAATATTGAGCTCATGATCAAATTCTCTTGTTTCTTCAACTACATGTAAATGGGTATATAATTTTTGAAGTTGTTGATCGCCTACCAATGTTTTTCTGGCTCTATCATCAACAAAGACCTTTCTTTTTGATCTAATAAATTTCGCAAACTGATGCATTTCAATAGTCGGAGAACGCAGGGGCAACAAAAAAAGATCATATTCGGGTTTAAATAGAGTAAGTTTAAAAATCCTGAAATACTTTATTAGACTCATGAGCCGCCATCGTCCTTTGAATTCAGGCAAATCGTCGAACATCGTTTTTTGTACATGTTCCCATATCACAATTTCATCGATATATGGGCAATGCTCCAAGAGATTTACAGCATATTTTTTTACGCAAATTGTGATCTGTGCGTTAGGATATGCCTTGCGAATATATTTTAAACAGCCTGAGAATATAACAAGGTCTCCGAGATTATCAGGCCTTAGAATAAACAAGCGTTCAACAGTCGTATCTTTGATAATGCAACCCCCATTTTCAATAATTCATTGGTCTACTCAAATCCTTTCGGGATGGAGAATAAAAAAAATCTTAAACAATATACGAACGTAATTGAATTTGCACTGAACAAGTATAAAATTTGATACTCTAAAAAGTCTACAGAAACCAAGAAGAAGTTAACAGTATGAATGCTATCTTCATGAGAAAGATAATTTTGGTCTTGAATCTCTTTTCTGATATAGTGTTTCATTGTATTATAAAGACCATATCTTGTGATGATAATTCTAGAATTCCTACTTAACCATGTACAGACATATACAATATTTTGGGAATAACTGAAGGCCTTCTACTTTTATTAATCTTCATTTCAATTCTTCTCCTGGCAGTAAAAAACTACCCTGCTGATTTTATTTTTGCAGGTGTCTTAACTGTTATCATTATCGCCGGAATTGTAACCCCCTCACAGGCATTGGTTGGCTTTTCCAATGAGGGTATGCTGACTGTAGGTGCACTCTACATTGTAGCAGCCGGATTAAAAGAGACCGGCGGTGTTCAGCTCATTATTAAAAGATTATTGAATAAACCAAATGGTATACGAAGTATACAGACCAGAATTATAACCCCTATTATGGGGATGAGTGCTTTTTTAAATAATACGCCCATCGTTGCTTCATTTATACCTGCCCTACAGGAGTGGGGAAGGAAGTATCGAGTGCCTGTTTCAAAACTGCTTATTCCACTCAGTTATGCTGCCATACTCGGCGGTACATGTACACTGATTGGAACAAGCACAAACCTGATCGTTAACGGACTTCTAATTTCAGAGAAAGACGTTTACCTAAACCTGTTTGACCCAGCCTTTGTTGGAGTTCCAATTGCCATTGCCGGATTTATCTATTTGATTACATTTGGGCGTAAGCTCCTGCCCGACATATCATCAGCCTACTCATCGTTCGAAAATACGCGTGAGTATACCATCGAAATGATTTTGAAATCTGGAAGCCCAATTGAAAACACAACGGTTGAGGAAGCCGGGCTGAGACATTTACCAGGCCTTTTTTTGGTTGAAATTATTCGAGACGGTGCTATCATGGCGGCTGCAGAGCCGGATGAGGTGCTGCTTGGAGGCGATCGCTTAATTTTTACCGGACTTGTTGATTCAATTGTTGACCTTCAGGATATGCAGGGACTTGAACCGGCAACCGACCAGGTCTTTAAGCTTGATACTCCCCGCAGAGACCGTCACTTGATTGAAGCTGTGGTTTCTCAAACCAATCCTTTAAACGGAAAATCCATCAAAGATGGTGAGTTTCGAAACAGATTTGGAGCTGTGGTGGTGGCCGTTTCCAGAAAAGGGGAGAGGATTGAAAAAAAGGTAGGAGATATTGAGCTAAAAACAGGTGACATTCTGTTAATGGAAGCTCCGCGTGATTTCACACAACGTTATAAATACTCCAGTGATTTTCTACTGGTAAGCACGCTCTCAAACAAGGGAACTCTTAACTATAAGAAAAGTAGCTTGGCATGGGCTATTTTAGCAGGCATGGTATTGCTGGCTACCTTTAATGTTTTGAGTATGTTTCAGGCCTCTTTTTTAGCGGCCGGCGTGATGGTGGTTACGGGTTGTGTGAGTGTTAATGATGCACGCAGCAGTATCGACTGGCAGGTACTTATTGTGATTGCGTCGGCTTTGGGAATTGGCAATGCCCTGCAGGTTACGGGTATGGCAGAGAATCTCGCTGGTACATTTATCGGTTTTGCCGGCGACCAGCCCTATCTTGCGCTCATTGCCGTTTACCTGGTTACCTGGATGTTAACCGAGCTGATAACTAATAATGCAGCAGCAGTTCTTATTTTCCCCTTTGCGCTCTCTGTAGCTGCCTCTCTAGATGTGCACTATATGCCCTATGTAATGACAATAATGTTTGCGGCTTCAGCAAGTTTTGCAACACCCATCGGTTATCAGACAAATCTGATGGTGTATGGTGCTGGCGGTTATCGATTTTCCGACTTTCTGAGAATCGGGCTGCCCTTAAATTTGATTGTAGCCATAATAACCATACTTTTGGTGCCAATTATTTGGCCTTTTTAAAGAATATTTTTCTATGATTAATGAAGAAACAGTCATTTCTATTGCAGTAGAAGCGGGAAAAGAAATCTTACAATTTTATGATGATCCGATTGAAGTGGAGCATAAATCGGATGACTCTCCGCTTACCAAGGCCGATCTCGCCGCACATCACGTCATTGTGGATAGCTTAAAAAAAGGATATTCAGGTGTTCCTGTTATCTCAGAAGAGGGGGGGAGTGCAGAATATTCTGTAAGAAAAGAGTGGGGCAGATACTGGCTGGTTGATCCTCTGGATGGTACCAAGGAGTTCATAAAGAAGAATGGGGAGTTCACCGTAAATATCGCGTTGATCGAGAATAACATTCCGGTTTTCGGAGTTGTCCATATTCCTGCAACTGGAATTACATATGTAGGATATCAATCAAAAGGTTCATTTAAAGTCGATGGAAATGGAAATTGGAAACGTATTTATTCAGACGTTCCGGATTTAAATAAACCAGTGAGAATTGTGTGCAGTCGATCTCATGGAAGCAGTGATATGGAAAAAGTGCTTGCAGAAAAGGGAATACAGATCGGAGATCAGGTTCCTGCCGGCAGTTCTCTTAAATTTTGTCTGTTGGCTGAGGGAAAGGCAGATGTTTATCCTCGGCTTGGCCCAACAATGGAGTGGGATACCGGAGCAGGCGATGCTGTTTTCAGGTATTCTGGAAGAGAGGGAAACAGAATCTCACCAATTACATATAACAAAGAAAATATGCTGAATGATGGATTTATCATTGGCCATATATAAGTTTTATGCGACCCTTTTAAAGCCCTTGGAAGTATAACTGAACTAAAAGGTCGTATTTAGAGATGGATAAACAGTCAAGAAAGCTTTAGTTTATGAAGCTGTTTAGAGAAATTTATTCGTCGAAAAAATCAATAGATAGTAAAACACACAATGACTGACGTACAGACACAAAATCATCTGAAAGAACTCGAAGATGAAGGGATATTTATCATGAGAGAGGTGGCTGCTCAGTTTGAGAGGCCGGTCCTTCTATTTTCAGGTGGGAAAGATTCTATCTGCATGTTTCACCTTGCTCTTAAAGCGTTTTACCCTGGAAAAATTCCTTTTCCTTTGATGCATGTGGATACCGGACATAACTTCCCGGAAACCATTGAGTTCAGAGATCAGCTTGTAAAAAAACATGGTGTAGAACTGATTGTTGGAAGCGTTCAGGAATCGATTAATAAAGGACGGGTTAAAGAAGAAACAGGTCCGGATGCCAGCCGTAACGCACTTCAAACGGTTACCCTGTTAGATACGTTGAAAGAGCATCAGGTAGATGCCGCTCTTGGCGGTGGTCGAAGAGATGAAGAGAAAGCAAGGGCAAAAGAACGGTTTTTTTCCCACAGGGATGTATTTGGCCAGTGGAACCCAAAGCAGCAGCGCCCGGAATTATGGAACCTGTTTAACGGGCGTAAAAATCCAGGTGAAAGTTTTCGGGTATTTCCGCTAAGTAACTGGACCGAAATGGATGTGTGGCAGTATATCGCCCAGGAAAAAATGGATATACCTGAAATTTACTTTGCTCACGAACGAAAAGTATTTAATAGGCGTGGAGTATGGTTGGCTGATACGGAATTTGTGAACCGTCAAGATGATGAGGAAATCGTGACGAAAACTGTACGCTTTAGAACCATTGGTGACGCAACCTGTACGGGTGCCGTGGAATCAAACGCCTCAAACCTTGAAGAAATTATAGAAGAAGTATCATCTGCGAGGGAAACCGAGCGGGGAAATCGCCACGACGATAAACGCAGTGAAACGGCCATGGAAGACAGAAAAAAGCAGGGATACTTTTGAGTTGTGAGTGATTAGTTCTGAGTTTTTAATTGAAAATTTTGTAAGGGATAATTGAAATAGTGCTCATACTAATAGTTATAAACTTTCATTAAATCTATATACAATGAGCAAAAATCAAGGACCGGTATATAACAAAAGCTTCAATTTCGCTCTTAACATTATTGAACTTTACAAAAAACTAGTAAAACAAAAGGAATTTGTACTATCAAAACAGTTACTAAGATCTGGAACCAGCATTGGCGCAAATGTTGTGGAAGCATCAGCAGGTTTTTCCAAAAAAGATTTTTTATACAAAATGTCTCTAGCATCTAAAGAAGCAAGAGAGACCAACTACTGGTTGCTTTTATTGAAAGAAAGCCGATTAACAAATTTGGACATAACTGAAAAAATAAGGGAATGTGACGAATTAATCAGGTTATTGACATCAATTGTAAAAACAACTCAACATTCGATAAATCAAAAAAATTAAACACTGAGAACTAAAAACTCACATCTCAGACCTAATCAAAATATGAGTAACACCAACGGTAAAGACTACAGTTCCGGAAACAAATATCTCGACATGGACCTGCTCCGGTTTACCACAGCCGGCAGCGTAGACGACGGGAAGAGTACGTTAATAGGAAGGCTTTTATATGATTCAAAATCGATTTTTGAAGATCAGATGGAAGCTATTGAAAAAACAAGCAGAAGCAGCGGCGAGGAGGAGGTAAATCTTGCGCTTTTAACGGATGGTTTAAAGGCAGAGCGCGAACAAAAAATTACCATCGATGTAGCCTATCGATATTTTGCCACTCCTAAACGGAAATTTATTATTGCCGATACCCCAGGCCATATTCAATATACAAGAAACATGGTAACGGGTGCATCAACAGCAGAACTTGCTGTAATTTTGGTGGATGCTACAAAGGGTGTTCTGACACAGTCCAAACGCCACGCTTTTATTTCTTCGCTTCTTCAAATTCCTCACCTTGTTGTTGCAATTAACAAAATGGATTTGGTCGATTACAGCAGAGATCGATTTAATGAAATAGTGCATGATTTTAGGGAATTTGCCAAGAAACTGGACGTAGATAACATCAACTACATTCCCATTTCGGCACTGAAAGGAGACAATGTGGTGGATAAAGGCGATAATCTGGACTGGTATAAGGGATCTACATTTCTGCATCACCTGGAAACGGTAAAAGTAGATTCGTCAAACAATATTGTTGATTTTCGCTTTCCAGTACAGTACGTAATCAGGCCAAATCAGAACTTCCGTGGATTTTCGGGAAGGGTGGCCTCGGGACGTGTTAAACCAGGGGAAGAAATTATTGCACTGCCGTCCAGAATGAGCAGTAAAATTAAAGATATCGTAACCTTTGATGGAAACCTTGATGAAGCAATGCCCGCGGATTCTGTAACCTTTACACTCGAAGACGAAATTGATATCAGTCGTGGGGATATGATCGTCAGGAAACATAATATTCCGAACGTAAGTAATGATTTTGAGGCCTATGTTTGCTGGATGAATGAAGAACCGCTTGAGCTGCATAAATCCTATGTAATTAAACACACGACAAAAACCGCCCAGGTGTTTGTGAAAGATCTGATCTATAGAATGAATGTGGATACAATCGGGCGCGAAGATGCAAACACTCTGCAGCTTAATGAAATTGGAAGGCTTCGACTGCAAACCTCACAGCCGTTGTTTTTTGATCCATACCAGATTAATCAAAAAACCGGAAGCTTTATTATTATTGACCCCGCTTCGAACGTAACGGTTGGAGCCGGAATGATTCGTGCCGGTTCAACGGATTCCATTGCGCCACCTCTTCCTGAAGAATCTGTACCTGAAAAGAAAGAAAAAACTGAGATAAGCCCCAATGTAGTATGGGAGCCGTGGAATATTACAAGAGAAGAGCGGGAAAAACGAAATGGACACATGGCCCATATACTTTGGTTTACAGGAATATCAGGTGCCGGAAAAAGCACCATTGCCAAAGAACTTGAGAAGAAATTATGGGCGGAAGGAAAACAAACTGTTCTGCTGGACGGTGATCAGGTGCGACATGGATTGAACGGAGACCTGGGCTTTAGTCCTGACGACCGGTCGGAAAATATACGCCGTGTAGGAGAAACTGCACGTCTCTTCTTCGAACACGGAAATATTGTACTCTGTACATTTGTATCACCCTATAAGAAAGACAGAGATCGTGTGCGAAATTTATTTCCGGAGGGACGATTTACTGAAATTCATGTGAAATGTGATACAAAAACGGCGCAGGAAAGAGATCCGAAGGGCCTGTATCAAAAAGCAAAAGATGGTGAGATTGAGAATTTGACAGGGTATAATGCACCATTTGAAGAGCCGGATTTAAATCAAACCAGTGTAATTGAGATTGATACAGATGTATGTAATGTAGATGAGGGAGTTTCGATACTGATTAATAAATTTTTGAAATAAACAATATTTATTAGTTCAAATGAAACAAAAAGTGGTTGTTACCGGTGTTAGAGGATTTGTAGGTCACAACCTGAAAGAATACCTCCTCTCGCATTCAGACTTTGAATTAACGGGGGCTTCAAGGAATGTGAAAGCATTAAAAGAGGAAGGGGACGGCCTTGCTGCGACATGTTCTTATGATGATATTTTTAATGCAAAATACAATTTTGATTCGTATGTGCACCTTGCCGGTAAAGTTATTGGAATTTCTAACAGAGGTGAGGATGAAGAGTATTATAGGGTTAACTATGTACAGACAAAAAGAATATTCGATAGATTTCTTGACGATCCAAATGCCAAAAAATTTATTTTTGTAAGCACGATTCACGTACTGACCGAGAAACCGGTTGGAGTTATAGACGAAAGCTATACGCCAAAACCGTTTACGCCATATGGTAAATCAAAGTATATGGCAGAAAACTACATAAGAGAAAACAGTAGCGAGCAAAAAAAATGTTACATACTAAGGCCGTCCATGATTCACGGTCCCGGCAATAAGGGTAATCTAAATTTATTGTACGGCTTGATAAAAAAAGGCTATCCTTATCCATTTGGAAAGATTAATAATAAACGTTCATTCGTATCGATTGATAATTTTTCGTTTATCATTAAAGCGCTGCTTACCAAAAATATTAAGCAAGGATTATATCATATTGCGGACGATGATCCCACATATACACATGATTTGATACAGCTGATTGCTGAGGAACTCGAAACGGAACCTAAAATCATCAATGTGAATTTGAATTTACTGAAGTTCGTTGCAAAACTTGGCAACCATCTGCCCATCCCGTTAAATGAACACCGACTGCAAAAACTGACAGAAGATTTTATTGTATCGAACAAAAAGTTAATAAATGAGATCGGAGAAGAACTCCCCGTTAAATCCGAAGACGGTATTAAAAAAACTATAAAGTCCTTTGTAAACAAATCTTAGATGCTACATTTTAAATATCTGTACTGACCTTCGATACCGGTTTAATTTCTTTCTATCAGAACATATTTAATGAATTCTAAATTATCACAGTTTATTACCAACCGACAATCAAAACCCTTACTTTTGAATTCAAGACTTTCTACTAACTGTATAAAGCTTTGAAAATAAAATGAATTCAGTGAAGCTCTTTGTTTATTAGCCAATATTATCACTGATAAAGTAACATTGCACATATTCGCAAAAGTAATTCCACGGTATCATGACATACATAAAATTCATTGTTCCACTTCTGTTTATTCTGCTGTTATCCATTTTGCAGCCTTTTCATGTGCAAAGTCAGTCGTTACAGGGGTTCAATACAGAAGACCTTCGAACTCTCAGGGCCGATGATATCTCCGACGTACAGCTAAGAGCACTTGTTGCCCGTGCGGAACAGGAAGGGGTATCGGTAGACCAGGCGCTGCAGCTTGCTGTTTCAAGAGGCTTGTCCTCCTCGGTAGCCTCGCAGCTGCGAACACGTATACAGCAGCTGCCATCAGAACCAAGTAGTGGTATGTCTATCGATACTGCTAACGAGAGTCTTTCAGAAGACCTGCTTCCCGAATTCCTGCGGCCCGAAAGAGAAGTAACGGACGTAATGAAACGAACGTTTGGTGCAGAGATTTTCAGACAGCAGCAAACCGAGTTCGCCCCGTCGCAAAATATACCCACCCCCGAAACCTACACGCTGGGCCCCGGGGACGAACTCTCTATCTATATATGGGGTGATCAAACAAATACCTATCGCCTACCCGTTACCCAGGAGGGAACCATTATGATCGAAAATCTGGGGCCGGTTAATGTAGCCGGTTTAAGTATTCGGCAAGCCAACGAGGTTATTAGAGACCATCTAAAGCCATTATATTCCGGCCTCAACAATGATGATGGTGAACAGACCACGTTTGCAAGGCTTTCTATCGACAGGCTCCGAACGATCCAGGTATCTGTTGTGGGTGAGGCTGTAAACCCCGGCGATTATGCAATTCCGTCGTTCTCTACGGTGTATAACGCTTTATACCGTGCCGGAGGGCCCAATGAAAATGGGGCGTATCGGAGGGTCAGGGTACTTCGAAATAATGAGCTTATCGCTGAGCTGGACCTTTACAATTACTTGGTTGAAGGAGTACAGGAAGGGAATATCCAGCTACGGGATGGTGATGTGATACAGATACCACCCTACAGGCATCGTGTTGAAGTGTTTGGAGAGACCAAGCGAAGTGATCTCTATTTTGAGGTGAAGGAGGGTGAATCTCTCTCCGATTTAATTCGATTTGCCGGCTTTTTTACCGATCGGGCATACACCCGGCAGCTTCGAATTCACCGCAATACACCCACTGAGAGAAGAATACTTACAGTAAACAGCGAGAATGTGGATCAATTTCTCATTCAAAGCGGGGATGTGCTTTATGTCGATGAAATTCTTGAACGATTTGAAAACAGAGTCAGCATAACCGGAGCCGTCTGGAGAAGCGGTGAATTTGAGCTAAGGGAAAATATGATGCTTTCTGAACTGCTTTCTGAAGCGGAAGGCGTTCGGCCGGATGCATTTCTGACCCGCGGACTCATTAACCGCATGCAGGATGATTACTCATTTGAACAGATCTCATTTA
>CAYVBJ010000072.1:6369-12519 GCA_964449075.1 uncultured Balneolaceae bacterium | reverse complement strand
GGCAAAATCGTGCCTTCAGCATCTGGCGAAATGTGATTCAAACAGGCAACTGGCCAGCTTTTGGTTACATAGCTTCTGAAGCTGAACTTGCCGGGTTTTAAACGATAATGATTTTAGCACTGATAAATTTCCATGGCCGTTAGTGTAGCATGATATATAATATGTCAGATAAGTGAAGCAAAACTGAAAAGTGAAAGGTGAAAAGTTGTCAATTGATTTTTCACTTTTGCGTTTTCAGTTTTTACAATTCAAAATAATTCCGTCCTTTCATCCTTGACACGACACTAGTTAACCATCATATATACAGCTTTCAGCATCATTTGATACATAGTAGCTTTTGAAATTTTCTGCTTCAGGATCCATGCATCCTTCCAGGTTTAAAAGGCGGACGGATCTGATATCAGTCGGGTGACTCTCACTTTGAAGAGCAATATAACCGCTGTTTAGTAACTTACCGTCCTCTTTTACATCAGGATCATATCCGCTAACCACCCCGCCGCCAATTTGAGGTTTTGAATACTCCAACACCACTTCATCATCCAGAATATGCTGAATTAATGAATCACCATAAACAAGCAGTTCGGCTGTAACCCACTGATCACCATGATAAGTTCCGGAAGACGAACTGATGCAGTGTTCTTCAATCAGCTTTCCATCCAGCACCACGTGAGTTCCGGGCGTACAGAGATTACCATTTGTTCGTTCATTTTCACCGTCACCACCCAATAACTGGTATTCAAGTGAGATAGGAAAATCCTGGTCAATCCCCATGCTTGCAGCCGACTGTGAGTGAAACATAATACCGTTATTTCGCCATGCCCACTCTTCAGCGTCAGACTGTTGTTCACCAACAATTCGATATTCCACCCGGAGCTGGTAGAATGAAAAAGGATCTTCGTAAAATATGTGACCGAAGCGATTTTCAAACCGGTCATATTCATCGTATCTCACTTTCATCAACCCATCTTCAACTCTGAACGTGTTGCCGAAATTCTCATTCAGTTCATAACCGCGAATCTTGAGGTCCCAGCCATCCAGGTTTTCGCCGTTAAAGAGTTCGATCCACTCTTTCTTTTCAGATGAAGATATTGTGGATTCACTTTTTTGACATGCTGAAAAAGTAATCAACCACACAAGCAGGATCGATAGAAATTGGTAAATTGGCATGCACTTTATTTAAAAAAACAGATTCTCAATTCTCAAAGCGGTAAATTATCATGCTTCCTTTTCGGTACGGAATCAACTTTATTCTGGCAGAGTTCAAACGCCTTAATCAACTTGCTTCGTGTTTCATGAGGTAGAATCACATCATCGATAAAGCCTCGGGAGGCAGCCCGGTAGGGATGTGCAAACTCTTTGCTGTAACTCTCTTCCAGCTCTTTCTGTTTTGCTTCGGGATCATCAGCTTTCTGTATCTCTTTTCGGAAGATGATCTCAACAGCTCCTTTGGTTCCCATTACGGCAATTTCTGCTGTAGGCCATGCTACGTTGTAATCCGCACGGATATGTTTGGAATTCATCACGTCATAAGCTCCGCCATAGGCTTTCCGGGTAATTACTGTCATTTTGGGAACGGTAGCTTCACAAAATGCATACAGAAGTTTTGCCCCGTGTTTAATAATGCCACCCCACTCCTGGTCTGTTCCCGGCAGAAAACCCGGAACATCTTCAAAAACAACCAGGGGAATATTAAATGCATCACAAAAACGCACAAAACGTGCTCCTTTGATAGATGAATCGATATCGAGAACTCCTGCCAGAGACAGCGGCTGATTGGCAACAATTCCAACCGTTCGCCCATCGAGCCGGGCAAAACCCACAACAATATTATCTGCATAGTGTTCATGAACTTCATAGAAGGAGTCCTTATCCATCACTCCTTCAATCACTTCAATCATATCATAGGGTTTATTCGGATTCAGCGGCACTAAATCATCCAATTTGGACTCTTTAGCAGAGTCAGGTTTAACAGGTTTCTGCGCCGGTACTTTTTCTTCACAATTCTGAGGAATATATGTCATCAGTGTCCGGATATCCTGAAGGCAAAGTGCATCATTCTCAGATGCAAAATGAGCCACACCTGATTTGGTTCCATGGGCAAGTGCTCCTCCAAGGTCTTCGCTTGTAACCTCTTCATGAGTTACCGTCTTGACCACGTTTGGGCCGGTTACAAACATGTAACTGGTTCCTTTAACCATATAGACAAAATCGGTAAGTGCAGGACTATAAACAGCGCCGCCGGCACAGGGCCCCATCACTGCCGATATCTGCGGAACCACACCCGATGCCATTGAATTTCTCCAAAAAACTTCTGCATAGCCACCGAGAGAAGAGACACCCTCCTGGATTCTTGCGCCCCCCGAATCATTCAATCCAATGACCGGAACCCCGTTTTTCATGGCAAGATCCATGATTTTACATATTTTTTCGGCATGTGTTTCACTAAGAGAACCCCCAAATACCGTAAAATCCTGGCTGAATACGTAGACGGGCCGCCCGTTAATTTTTCCATAGCCGGTAACTACACCATCTCCTAAAAACTTTTGCTTATCGAGACCAAAATTACTGCTGCGGTGAGTTACAAATGCGTCAATCTCTTCAAAAGAGTCTTTATCCAGCAGTAAATCAATACGTTCACGGGCAGTTAGTTTACCCTTATCGTGTTGTTTTTCAATTCTTTTTTTGCCGCCTCCTTCTTTTGATTTTACCCTTAACTCTTTTAAATAATCAACTTTATTATCTTCAGCCATTTCCTGTGGTTTGTGATGATTTATATTCTCTGAAAAATGAATGCAGGCTATCTGTAAAATCGACTGCTTCATCGCTATACATGTCGATCATGTGTTTGGAAAATACATCTTTTTCAAGATATCTGGAAGCATTTTTCCAATTATCAAACTCTGAAATTTCATTAATAGCAGTTATATATGCTTCTTCAGAATCATTAAAAATTTCACGTATAAACCGCAATTTATCTGATGACAACCAACTAAGCAATTGGTCAGCAGCACTTTCCTCATCTTCAGAATCGTAGAGTTTTGCCAGGTCTAAAATCTGAACTTTTTTTGCCTCCCTTTTTTCGCTCTCTTCTGCATCCCCGGGCAATTCTTCCGGACTTTTTTCCTGAACTTTGTCAATATCGATATCGCCCGAGAACTCTTCTATTTCCAAGAATTTTTTCCACATCGGAGCATCCTGATCCGGATTTTCAATGTCATGATCTGATTCTGTCTCTTTTTCATTCAAATCTTCAACCGGTGCATCTTCAAACCTGTCTTCAGGAATTTCTGCCATATCGTGCTCTTCCATTACAAAAATTGAGTTCAATGACTCTGCATCTTCAACCGATTCTTCCTCTTCTTCAATTTCTTTTTCTTCAAAAGCCGTTTCATCAAGAATAAAAAGCTTGTGGAGTGGTTTTTCATCCTCCGGATCAGAATCATTTTTCTGCGTAGTCTGATTTTCTTCAAGGGATAATCCCGATTCCGTTTCAGGATTATCTTCAGTTATTTCTGATGAAAGATCAGCTTCACTTTTTTCTTCCTCATCTTTCTGAAGAAATTCAGTATGAATGAATTCATCATCTCTTTCTCTCTTTTTTTCATCGGGTAGCTCTTCCGATGCTGTTTTGCGTGGTATAGCAGCTGAATCATCCCTGTCATCATCCTGGTACTCTTCACCTTCTCCGGACATCTCTTCGTTTGAAAACTCATCATCCTCGGGTGCATAATAGCTCCTTCGTTTGTGAAACGTACTCAGTATTGCATCATCTTTATCGCTCTTTCCAGCTTTTTTGTCGAACAATTTACTCTCACTCTTGCCGGGTGTATCTAAGCCCAATTCACTATCAAAAGAACCTATCTCAGGTCCGCCCGGATAAAGCTCTTTTTTAGGGCCGCCGGATGCAGATTTGTCACCTCTTTGTTCAGAGCCTGCCGATTTTTTATCGCCTTCATCGCCAAAGAGTTTATTTTGAGAATCCTCGTACCCTTCCAAATCCAGGAGATCGGGTGCTGAAAGCACTTCAATCATCTCGGTTTTGCTGATCTGGGAATTTAACAGATCAAATTTACGCGCAATTCTGTTTCTCCCTTTATCCTCAAAAAACAATCTGAGCAGATTAGTATCCACACTATTTCCAAGCAACTCAAAAAGAGGACTCAGCAGCTGAGTCCAATTCAGAGGATGATACTGTTCAACCAGTTTCTCATCAACCTTATCAATAATATTTTCGCACTGTTCATATGTGAGAGCCTGAAGATTGCGGCGTTTCATATAACGCAGAACGGCCGAGCTTAAATGCTTGTAAACAGTAACAGCTTTGACTCTTTTTTCAATTGTTTTAAGATCAAGAGCCCGGTCTGGTCCGAATATCGCTTCAGGAATATTATGGCGCGGCTGAATTAATATTTCTACTGTATCAGCTACAGCCGTTTCAAATACACTTTGTGCATAAATTTTAGGCATTCGTGATTCAGCCAGGATTGCATCAATGAATTTTTCCCATGCATCGCGTACTGTCTCATTATTCATATCTGCCCATTCCGTGTAGGGAGGCACGACCGAGTCATCAAGATTTCTCATCATTTCAACTTGGATTCGCTCTACAATGAATTCCGGGATTTCAAGATCCCTCAATTGATCGGGCGTAAAAAAATCCTTTCGTTCGGGTAATTTATTTACCAGCTGCTGGGTGATATGCCTTACTATTCGCTCCATACTCAGATGATCCTTTTAATTTTATGGTCCATTTTTCCAAAACACAAAATAGTCCATTACCTGTTTGATAATTATCTGTAACGATTCTCATTGATAATTATTTAAATTCTGTTTGATATTATCAATAGACGCAAATTTACAAAGACGCTTTTATTTCAGCTTTGTCTGAAGTAACTTTCAAACATGCCACATTTAGAGGTTAAAAACCTGAAAAAACGATTTGCAGGTAATGTAGTTTTTAAAGACTTAAATGTAAACACCGAATCTTCCGTACTTGGAATTGGCGGAGAAAACGGATCGGGCAAAACAACCCTGCTAAAATGTCTGTGCGGTTTACTAAAACCAAGCTCAGGTACTGTTCAATGGAATATTAATGGGAAATCATTGAAAAGTGACCAAATCACCACAGAAGTTGGGTTTCTTGCTCCATCCGTTCAGCTTTATGGTAATTTAACCTGTCTTGAAAACATCCGGTTTTTATGTGAATTGCGAAACCTGAATTGTGAGTTTAAAGACCTGGTAAATTTACTAGGTGCTTTTCAGATGCTTCAATTTGCTGATCACGCTTACGGTGAATTATCAACAGGGCAGCAACAGCGGATAAAGCTTGTTGCGGCAACTTTTCACAACCCCTCTGTATTGATTCTTGACGAACCCGGAGCCAATCTCGACTCGAAAGGAAAAGAACTTGTAAGAAACCTGTTAAGCGATTACAAAAATGATGACAAAATGGTGATTATCGCCTCAAATCAGTCAGAAGAACTTGAATTATCAGATCAAATCATTTGGCTATAATTAATCGAAATCCTCTTTATAACAAATAAAAGAATACGTTTTCTGATTTTTAACAGTTAACAATATATACGCTTAAATAAAAAAGAGGGGATACTGAAATGAGAAAAATCGCAACAACTCTTCTGTTTCTTCTAATATTTGTCTCATATTCTACTGCACAGGACACTTCGTATGTTACACTGGCCGGATACCATGAAGTCCCATCTGTACCTACACCTGCTACAGGCTCAGCCGAAGTTACTTTGGTCAATGATTCCCTCTATGTAAGCGGTAATTTTTCAGACCTTCAGGAGGCGTTTCATTCTGCCTTTATCAATTTCGGTGAACCGGGTGAAACGGGTAACCGTATCTTCAGGCTGGATGTGAATTTGAATGAAGATCAAAAGAGCGGTTCGTTTTCAAAAAAAGACAATCGCTTTAAGTTGACTGATGCGTTAAAACACCATCTTGGAAACGGTCATCTCTATATCAACATCTCATCCCACAGGCATCAAACCGGGGAAATCAGGGGACAGATACCCGCTATAAAAAACGAAGATTAGACACTTGTGCATGATAATTATTTTGAGTTTAGCACAGGATTTTTCCGGATGATATTAACAATGAGAACAGACATAACTAATGGTATCAGATAAG
>CAYVBJ010000072.1:0-6269 GCA_964449075.1 uncultured Balneolaceae bacterium | reverse complement strand
CCGATAGCCGATAGCCGATAGCCGATAGCCGATAGCCGATAGCCGATAGCCGATAGCCGATAAAACTTGGTCAAATTATATTCAAATTACCAAAACCAAGAACCCTCACTTCCGGCTCCTCTCCCAGATTCCCATCAAAATCAGCAAAAGTGTCAAACTGATACCCAATCCCCAGAGAACAACAGTCGCCATATCGTTCCAGAACTCACTGGTTCCGATCAGGATCATTGGCAGAAGTCCGCCCATAGTGGTAAGAGACGTGATCATTACAGCCCGCATTTTGTTACGGTAGACCATCACCCAGCTTCTCAGGCTGTGGATCCCAAGAGCACGCGTTCGCTGTTTTTCATGAATCAGCAAGATTGAATTGTTCACCACCACCCCCACTGCCAGCAGCGTGCCGGCAATGGCTCCCTGGTCGAAAGCAAGATCGTGATACAATGCCCCCGCCATTACACCCACCAGGCTCAGCGGCACCGCCAATATCACCACAAGCGGATCCCGCCAGTTTTCGAGCAGTGCAGAAACAATCATCCATACACTCAGGATTGTCATTAAAAGCAACAGAAGATAATTTTGAACCTTTCCTTCTTCTCCCCATGAAAAGAAGCCGCTGCCGAACTCAATGGAAGCACCTACAGGCACCGGTACTTCATCCAGTACCGATTCGATATAGCTGCGGGCTAACCTTGGCGGACCCAAAAAATCTACCGTCACTGTTCGCTGATAGGACTGATCTTCCCTGATAATCTGGCTCAGGGTCTTTTCACGTTTCAGTTCCGCAATTTCATCAAGAGTAAATGAGATATTTTCACTTTTACGTACGCGATCCAGGATATCATTTTCATACCTGCTTTGCAGCTGATTTTGCCCAACCAGGTAGTAACGCTCTCCATCCATTTCAACCCTTCCAAATGTATTCACTGGATTAACATCCAGCTGAATTGCATCCAGGATAGCCCGCCGGTTTAGATCTTTCTCCATAATCCGTTCATCATCCAGGTCCAGCACATACTGAAACAGGTCATTCCTCCCGTAGCCAATCGAATGAATATCTACATCCTTCACTCTTGGATTTCTTTTCATTCTCCATGATATATCCTCTGCCAGTTCAAGCAGTTCGTCGTACGAAAACCCGCGCAGTGAAATACGCTGGCCGGACGAATAAGACCCGAAACCGGTGCTGAATCCATCACCCAGCCCGCTAACCGAAATTCCTGAATTTCCCGTACGCGCAGCCAGGAACATCGCTTCACCGTAATAAATATATGGATCGGGTTTATAGAGATACTCATCTTTGATATGAAACTGAAGCCGGGCACCGGAGTATTCAGAGATATTGGTTTCATAATATTTAAACGCTTCACTATACGGACGTGCAATCTCTTCAAAGTTCTTCGCCATCTTGTCGATTTCCGTAATGGGTGTTCCCTGCGGAGTGCGGATATTGATAAAAATTCGCTCACCGCTGCGTCTGCCCCACGGAGTCCCAAAATAGGTTTCATTAAAAAACTTATAACTGAGTCCGCCGATCACGGGATCAATGCTGCTCCTGTTTTCAAAATATATCTTGGTAAATTCCGGCCATGACGTTTCTTCCCAATCAGGCTCCCCGATAGCAAACAGGGGAATTCCCATCAGTGCAATCAGGCCAAGGTACAGTAACCAGCGGACCTTGTGCCTCCAGTAAAATGTGCGGATCATGATCCGGTTCAGAAAGCGGCTGATTTTTCTTTTTACCGATTCACCTTTACCGGGTTCGCGGGGAGAAACCAGCCAGACGAGCGAATATGGAATCCAGCTCAGTGCGATGATAACGGACGATACCAGTGTTGATGTCAGTGCCACCGCAAGGGGAACCAGGAACATCTGAAGCTCTTCCATGGCAAAAAAGAGCGGTACAAATATTCCGACTGTGGTGAGGGTGCTTCCCAGTACAGGCACAAAGGTGTAGGGGAGTTCTTTTTTTATGTGATCCAGGCGTTTTTCATGATCCGCCGGCAGACCAGGATTCAGCTGCTCAAATACTACCACAGCATTGTCGATGATCATGCCAAGTGCAACAGTCAGACCCGCAAGTGTGATTACATTCAGCGTATAATTCATAAAAAAGAGAATTCCCAGGCTGAGCAGAAGAGACAATACAATACTTCCAAGTATGACAAAAGGCGCTCTGAATCGCCGGATAAAAAGGAGCAATATGATAAATACCAGCAGCAGGCTTGCCATCGACTGATACTGAAGATCGGTAAACTGTTCCCGCAGCTCTTCGGTTGAATCCCGTTCGAGCTGCAGGGTAATATCTGCGGGCAATGCAGAGGCAATATTTGTCATTTCCGTTCGCACGGTTTCTGCGAGTCTCATGGCATCCGAACCGCTCTCCCTGATGAAGGTCATACTCAAAGCGGGTTTTCCGTTCAGACGCTTGATCGATTTTACGGGATAATCTTCGATGGCAACATCGGCAATTTCATGCAGACTGACTACACGACTGCTGTTTGGAATATCAATTTTCATTTTACCCACTTCTTCAGCCGTTTCAAACTGCGGAGGAATCAGCATACTGTAACGATTGCCGCCGGTCTCCGAGAAACCGGATGATCGCCAGTCGAGCTGCTGTCTCAGATTGACCAATATTCGGCGGGTATCCAAGCCCAGTTTCTCAACAAGTGTGGTGTTGAATTTTACCACAAGCGCCGGATCATCGGCACCGGAAATTTCTATATCAGCCAATCCTTCAATACCGAGCAGGTTCAGCCGTATATTCTGCTGGGCAAAACGGAGCAGTTCGCGTGTGGGCCGCTCGGCACTTATGGAATAGGCCATAAATGTCTCCTGCTCCTGGAGTTCCTGCGGAATCGACCGGTTAATTTGAGGCGGGTTTATATCCGGCGGCAAATTTTCCTGCATCGCAAACAGGTACTCCTGCAGTTCCAGGATTCGATATTCTACAGGTGCCTCTTTTTCGAACGTAATCGTTACCTGTGATCTCCCTTCTTGTGATACGGAACGAATTTTCTCAATATTGCGAAGCCGGGTGGCCGCCTGTTCAACCTGGCGGGTAATCTCTTTCTCCATCACCTCCGGCGATGTGCTTCCCCAGTTAAAATGAACCGTTACCGAAGGCAGACGCAGATCGGGAGCCATCTCCAGCGGAATATTCATCCACGCCACAAACCCCACCAATGCCACAAGCAGGTAGCTAAGGGAAATAAAGTAACGGCGGCGAAAGATTTCGGTCATTTTGTTAAAGGTTGAATTTCATTTTTTAAGATTTCAGAAAATGCCTGCTGGCGGGTAAGTCGGTTCTCTTTTCAAAACTGGGAACTTAATACCCGCTCTCATTTGCGAGGCGGCTTTGTCATGCAGTATGCAGTATGCAGTATGCAGTATGCAGTATGCAGTAAAAGATTTGTTTTAAGCCCGCTAATAGTCAATTAAAAATTACTGTATACTGCCTACTGTTCTACTGTCTACTTACAACTACTTGCCTGTTTTTCGTTGATACTTTTCCGGATACTTCATCATGTGATTTAACAATCGTCCTATTTCTTCAGATTTATATCTTAATTTCAGGTTTATTTCTGCAGAGAGATATTTACACGACTCTGCAAAATCCAGTGAAATCTGTGTTTCCGTATTTTCCATATCCGCATCACTCATTTTATTAGTAAAATAATCGGGATACTGCCTTTTCCGATATCCTTCTCCAATAGCCCGGCATACCGAACGCGATGACCTGCGTAATTGATTTGTTAATGCATATCTTTCCTCCACAGGAAATGACTTCGTCAATTCAAATATCTCCATCGACAATTCAAATGCTTTCTGATAAACAATTAAATTCCTGAAACTCATAAATTTCAAATTTCAACTGATTATTTCGTTATATAAATACTGTCTGCTGCATACTGCTTTACTGTCTGCTAAAAACTGCCACCGCTTACCTTAGTCAGCTCAACAGATCAACGGGCGAAACAGTGAACCCACCTTTGTTTTGACCGCTGTACGCGTTCAAATCTGTCCCCTCCAAGGAGGGGAGTTTTGTCTGCTGCTTTATTTGTAAACTGATCAAAGCTCCTCACCGCCATCTTGATCTCTCACAATCTGGCCTGCCATGCGCGGACGTACCTTCTGCAAATGGCTCAGTGCAAAATGATTATCGACGGCAAGTGTATCACCGGGGGCAATATCTTCATGATTTACAATCACCCATTCATCGTTTTGAAACTCGGGCTCCACATACACCCACTCTACGGTTTCGTTTTTAAGTTTAAAAATAAGAGTACGGCCGCCATCCCGTTCAAGAACAGCCGCTCTCGGAATCCTGGTTTTTCCATTATGAGTACGAATCTGAATTCTGCCTTCGACCGTCATCCCCGGTTTCAATTGCCGGTCCCGGTTTGGTACTTCCACAAGCACCTGACCGGTTTTACTTTCGGGATCTATGACGGGCGAAAGGGTGCGGATCTTGCCTTCTTTTCTGACGCCTGACGGAGAAGTCAGCCGAACATTCATACCGGCTTCAAGTTCATTCAACTCTCCTTCCAGAACATCAAGACGTACCAGTACTTTTTGATCATCGATCAGCCTGCCCAGTTCACTGTTTGAACTGACAAACGCACCGGGCGACAACCGGTCCTGAACGGACAGGTATCCGTCGAAAGGTGCTTTCATTACCGTGTAAGAAAGGTCCAGCATTGCCCTTTCGAGTTCAACCTCAGCTTTTGCTATTCCTGTGGATATGCGCAGCATACGGTCATCACCCGGATTGTTGTTCCCGGCCCGTTCACGCTGCAATTTTTCAATGTTATACTCCGCAAGTGCGGATTCATACTCATTTTCGGCCTGCTTTACAGCTTGCTGCCACTCATCATCCACAAATGACAACAGTACATCTCCTTCGCGCACAAACACCCCGTCATCCAAAATGGTCGATTCAACAAACCCGCTGATCCTGGTCCGTAAGGTAACTTCCCGGTTCGGTTCTACAATTCCCTGGCTCTCAATATAGATGCTAAGCGGCTGATCATCCGAAGTGGCAAACACCACATCCGGACGCACATCGATCGCCTCCTTTTCCTCCTCAGACAAACTTCCCCGCTCCGCATCCTCAGGGCTACACGCAGTTATAAAAAAGATTACAATAATAGCTGAATAACAGAGACTGAATAAATTATTCCCTTCGCGCTCTCTGCCCCTCTGCGCACTTCGCGTGAAACAGGCCGGGAAGAATTCCGGACGAAGAAAGTCATTCCCAAAAGCCCGGAATCGCCAATTTATATTTTTAAACATATTCATGAAATATTTGCAGTTGTTTTCACTTTGTAATTATGATTTCTCTCCAGCCACCTGAAAATAACCGGTATCAGGTAGAGAGTTAAAATGGTAGATGTAATCATCCCGCCCATCAGCGCCAGGGCAAGTGATTGCCGGAATACATATCCCTCGCCAAATGGTATCAGCATAGGAATAAGCCCCAGTATGGTGGTAACACTGGTCATTACCACGGGACGAAACCGGTGCCGCCCGGCAAGTTCCACTGCTTTATCAAGATTTCCGCTTTCTGCCAGGTATCGTCTCATAAAATCGACCTTCAGTATTGAATCGTTAACAGCGATGCCGGTTAATATCAGCACCCCCATAAAAGACATTGCATTCAGTCCGGTACCAGTCAGATACATAATCAGTAACGATCCCACCCAAGCAAACGGTACGGCCAGTATAATAATGAACGGGTACTTCAGATTCTCAAACTGTATTGCCAGGATCAGGTAGATCACAAGAATGCTGATTCCAAGCAGTTTTGCCATATCCAGCATCAGGTTTTGTACCATCATTGCATTGCCGCCGATCTGAACTTCCGTCCCCGTATTCCTGGAAAACTCACGGATTGTATCCATTGCTTTTGCCCGGTTCAGCCACCAGTCGGCTAGACTCCAGTCGGCCACATAACTCAGAACCGGTGTCTGGTTTATCCGTTCCAGCTGCTCCGGTTCTTTCTCTTGTCTTATATCAGCAATGTATTCGAGCGGAATTTCATTGTTATTTAATCGCATGGTCACCTGGTCAGGTTCATACAGCCGGCCGCGCTCTCCAACCAGCCTGATGCCAATCCGTTCATCCTGCCGGTTCCAGTCAGTAACCCAGCTTCCCCGTGTAATCGACTCCAGGTAGCGGATCACATCCTGCTCCTCAATGCCAAGCTGAAGCATCCGATCGCTCTTAAATCGTATATTCCAGGTATCCACTTCCTGTTCATACTGTTT
>CAYVBJ010000071.1:0-12836 GCA_964449075.1 uncultured Balneolaceae bacterium | reverse complement strand
TGGGTCCGGATCTTTAGCTGCATTTCAAAACTTTTTCCCTATCTTTCTGCACATGAAACAGCTCCCTAATATACTTAGTGTGCTCAGGATCATCCTGGCACCGATATTTTTTTATATGTATATCCAGGATGAATTGCTCTGGAGATCTCTGAGTGTTGCAGTCTTTGCAACAGCTGCAGTCACCGATTTTTTTGACGGTTATATTGCAAGGCACTACAAAGCCGAATCGGCCACCGGTGTTTTTCTCGATCCTCTGGCTGATAAATTTTTGACATTTGCCGGTTTTATCTGCCTTCCTTTTCTGGATCCTGTTCAGTTTCCCTGGTGGGCAGTTAGCCTGATTGTACTTCGCGATGTCGCGGTTACGGCATTCCGGATTTATGCCAACAAAAAAGACCTTCCCATTAAGACCAGATTTACCGCCAAGCTGAAAACAATGCTTCAAATGATATTTTTATATGTTGTATTATTGGCAGGTGTATTTATTCAGGCAGATATAATGATCTCTGATTCCATCAGAGAAATCTTTGAATCGGGAATTTTCGGATGGGGAATGATTGTCATCGTTATCATTACCGTCTATTCGGGTATCGAATATTTTCTAATAAATAAAAAGCTGTTTAAATAAGAGATGAACCAGATCCGGCTATTTTTAGGGTCACTTTTGGGAACAGGCCTCCTGCCGTACGCCCCCGGTACCTGGGCCAGTCTGTTGACTTTGATTCCGGTTTACCTGGTTGCACGATCCGCTCCCGAAACAGGACTTTTTCTCTTTATTATCCTTGCGTCTTTAGCAAGCCTGTTAACATCAGATGCAGCTGTTGATAAATGGGGGCAGGATCCTCCTGAATTTGTTATGGATGAAGCAGCCGGTCAGGCTATTCCTTTTCTGTTTATCACATTTAGCGGCAATATGCAGCAAGATTTTTTACTCCTGTTTGGAGGGTTTGTTTTTTTTCGCTTTTTTGACATTCTGAAACCGCTGGGAATTGACCGCTTGCAGAAATTACCCGGAAAATTTGGTATATTGATTGATGATTTGATTGCAGGAATTTACGCTTTAGTGTGTTTGAATCTGGTTATTTTTCTCACAAACCTGTTTTAATAAATTCCCTGATTATAGTATTGATAATGTTCTGTTTACAAAAACAAAATAACTTATGTATAGTTTTTGTAATGGTTCGAAAATAAAGAAAACATTTTATTGAAAATATGGAGATGGCTCAAACAGTTAAGATCGTTGATAAGAGTTTCGCGAGAGAACTCGCAAAATCATTGCTGGATATAAATGCACTCGTACTAAGGCCAGATAAGCCTTTTACATGGGCTTCCGGATGGAATTCCCCTATCTACTGCGATAACCGGCTGACACTTCGCTACCCCGAATTGCGAAAAAAAATAGCCTCTGCTTTTAGCAAAATTCTGAAGGAACACTACCCGCAGGTTGATGTTATAACCGGCACTGCCACAGCCGGAATACCACATGCAGCCTGGATTGCAGAACACCTTGATAAACCACTGGCTTATGTACGTGCCAAAGCAAAAACATACGGCCTTGGAAACCAGATTGAAGGAGGCGTAGATAAAGGACAGACCACAGTGGTTATTGAAGATTTAATATCGACTGGTGGTTCTGCAATGTCTGTGATTGATGCTCTTCAGTTCATCGGGGCTGATGTACTTGCTGTACTGAGCATTTTTACATATGGCTTTGATAAAGCAAATGAAAAATTTGAGAAACTGAATATACCTGTTTACAGCCTTACTGATTACAATACACTTATTGAAGTAGCCGTTGAAGAAGAGTTAATTAAAAAGGAAGATCTTGATCTTTTGAATCAGTGGAGAGAGAATCCCGAACAATGGCCAAACTAAATATGGAATCTGATAGCCGGATCATTTCAACGGCAGCAACCCTTCTGACGCTTGAAATTAGCCAGCGTTTTCGAAGAAATTACAAACAGTACCGGTCAGAAACCACTGAATCGGCATCACGCAGAGAGCTCATTGAATTATGTGAACAAATTCAAACTCTCTCATTCAGCCTTCATAATATATTGAGTTCGTACGGCTATGCATTGCCCTTTATGATAGTTTTGTCTCGTAAAATCTCTGGTCACTTCGACCATCTTCATTCCCTGCTTTTACTGTTTGATGCAGATCATATCCACACATTGATTCCATTGATAGATGAACAGAGAAAAGTCTGGAGAAAAGCTGACCAGGAAGATTTTTACAGCATTGAACTGGATTACTATCTTGAACATACATTCCCTGTTGCATTATCTGAAATTAGTAATAAGATTGGTGCACTGCCCGAACTATCCTGAAGCTGTCATTCAAATTCGCTCAAAATTTACATATATTTAGGCTTTCCAAAAATAAAAAATGAGAATAACCCTTGTCTGAGAAAACGTTCCACATAGAAACGTATGGTTGTCAAATGAATTTTGCTGACACTGAGATTGTAAATTCAATCCTGATTGAGGCAGGAATGAAGCCTTCTCAAAATGCCGAAGAAGCCGATCACATTTTTATAAATACATGTTCAATACGGGAGAATGCCGAAACAAAAGTGTGGAATCGACTGAAGGAGTTCCGGTCACTCAAAAAAAAGAATCGCGATCTCACTGTTGGGGTTCTCGGCTGCATGGCTGAACGAATCAAAGAGAATATTATTGACAAAGAACAGCTTGTGGATCTTGTGGTAGGACCGGATGCTTACCGTGATATACCCAAACTGCTGAACCAGGTGAATGACGGCCGGAAAGCTGTAAATGTGATTCTGTCACTCGAAGAAACCTATGCTGATATCACACCTGTTCGTACAACAGGTAATGGTGTTAGTGCATTTATCTCAATCATGAGAGGATGCGACAATATGTGTGCCTTCTGCGTGGTACCCTTTACAAGGGGCAGGGAACGCAGCCGCCCTATGGAAAGCATCCTGAATGAGTTAAAGCAACTGAGCGAAAACGGATATAAAGAGGTTACACTGCTCGGTCAAAATGTAAATTCGTACAAAACCGAGAGTGCCGATTTCACAAAACTGATGGACGAAGCCAGTTGTGTAAACCCTGAGATGCGCATCAGGTTTTCATCCCCGCATCCAAAAGATTTTCCAAAAGATTTGCTCTATCTGATTCAGGAAAGACCAAATCTTTGCAGTTCAATTCATATTCCTGCACAGTCGGGTAATAACAGTGTTCTGGAACGAATGCGCCGTCCCTACACACGGGCACAATACCTGGAGCTGATTAATGATATGCGCAGTATTATACCAGGGGTTTCTCTATCAACGGATATGATCACCGGTTTTTGCGGTGAAACAGAAGAGGAACACAGCGACACGATGAGCCTGATGAAGACGGTTCGTTATGATCTCGCCTATATGTTTGCCTATTCAGAACGTGAACGAACTCTTGCCCACCGGAAATATGAAGATGATGTGCCCGAAAAAATTAAAAAAAGGAGACTCACTGAAATCATCACCCAGCAGATGAATATACAGGAAGAGTTAAACAGACAGGAAATTGGTAAACGCCATTTGGTTCTTGTGGAAGGTGCAAGCAAGCGGTCTGATGAGCAGGTAAGCGGACGTACCGATACTAATAAAATGGTTGTTTTTGATCGGGAAGATTTTCAAAAAGGTGACTACGTTGAAGTTGAAATTACCGCTTGTACCTCAGCTACCCTGAAAGCCACTGCTCTAAAAAAGAGCAGTATACAGGAGTTCAGCACGACTCCCGTTTTCAGCTGAGACATTCCGGTGATTTTTCTCAGAAATAGAAAAAGCCCCGGTAACCAACCGGGGCTTTTTGCTTAGGTTCTCTAACTCAACTAACTATCTATTCAGTTCCCGAAGTAAGTTCAATTGTTGCATCAAGCTCAGTTGTTTCGCCAACCAGTACTTCAACGCCGTCAATAGTTTCTTCAGCATAATCACCTTCTTGCGGCTCAACAGAAACCGTATAAGTTCCTTCTTCAAGTCCTATGAGTTTAAACTCACCGGTTACCTCGTCAGCAAAGGTTGTAGAAAGAGTATCATTGCCGACAATTGCATAGACAGCAGGCTGCGCATCAACGGGCGTCACAGTTCCTGATATATTGCCTGTAATGGCTTCGTTCGTCGCCCTGATAACCGGTTTCAGGAGAAAGCTGAGCGGAGCGGCCTGTCCTGCTTCCACAACCGATCGCTTGGCGTCAAAATCAAGCAGCAGAACGTACCGGATATCTTCTTCAATTTCTGCATTGATATTTAACTTAACACCGGTCTGTGCTCCGCTGGGAATAAACAGATCATGAGTTTCCCCGTCAATAACCACGCTGTTATTATCCCGGCTTACGATTAAACGAAATTGCTGATAGAACCCGGTTTCAAGGTCGGTAATACCCAGCACTTCAAATTCACCATTCACCAATTCAAGAATATTGTAAGACTGATTTGGCTCGCTGACAACGATCCAGCCTTCTTCTGAGTCTTCTTTATTTATTTCAATTCGTTCTACAAAGATATTGACTTCATCAAATGCAACAGGCGCATCATGAAGCTTAACTTCCAGTGTTCCCGTTCCAGAGTCACTGTTCGTTGAACAGCCAACTGTAAATACGATTAGTAGCAGTGCTGCAAACGAGATTATGTTTCTGATTAACTTTTCCATAATTATGATATTTATTAATGAGGATTACTTATCTATTTTTTTTGTGTAGAGTGACGTTTTATTTGTTCTCTACATATAAGAAGAGCTCATCAGGTAAAAGTTACAGTATATTTAAATTTCTTTATAAGAAGTGCTTGACACGATTTTTTGCAAAATGTTGATTTATGTGGACATCTCACACAAACCTCTTGTCGGTGTGCAAATCAAATCCAGTTTCACGAACCGTTCCTGACGGAACGAATTGTGTATAGTATCATATTGATCTGCTACCTACCACATGTCCCTACAGGGACATAATTTAATTGAACTGCTTTTTTTAATGAAGAAAATTATTCTGGGTTCGTCCCGTGCGGGACGGTTGGTGGGTAGCTCAATTTCTACCATTTCCGCGTCCTCTGTCGGGCCGGTTTTCAAGTCCGCGCGGAATATTGCCAGGAGGACCGGCGGAGACATTTCCATTAAATAAATTTTGGAGTATTTGCTCTGCAGGAATCCCCCCTTGTAACTGATTAGAAACTCCTTCCATAACGGTTGCTGCTGGTAACTGACTTCGGCGCTGAGCAGCATTCATGGCAACCGGCAATTTTTGCATCTCTTCAGCATTAAACCCATTGCCGAGCGCTTTGGAAATCAAAGAACTCATCACTTCACCGCGACGGGCCGATTCAGGCAGGTCGGGCATAATATTAACTGCTGCTAATACTGATGCTGGTGTGGTTTTATCCAGTACAGAGGAGTTATCGATTGCATTCAGTAGTTGCTCAATTCTCCGGGTTTGATTTTCCAGGGAAACTGATTTTACCCCGGCCCTGATCATTTCGTTTCGAAAACCAGTTTCGGTTCTTTTGCCCTCTTTTGCTATAAATGACTTTACTTCTTCTCTTTGCATCCACGGATCTATTACAGATGCGGCCTGAACTGAGTGCCCTCTCAAGCCCTCCAATACAGGTATCATTCTGCCTGCAGGTATGCCTTTTGCAATTCCTTCAAATGCTTTTTGGAACACGATGTCTGCAGGCAGATTTTGTTCAGCCATCTCAACGGCAGGCCGCAAAATGCGTACAAGCTGTTCATCAGAAATTCCCCGTTCGGCCGCTCTGTTTTGCAAGCGGCTGATGTCGGCTTGCTCAATCCCAGCTGATCGAGCCTGCGAAATTAAATCTGTGAGCCCCCTTTCCTGGCTGCTCGCATCTGTAAATGCTGCAGTTACCAGGCAAAGTGTTGCCAGAAACGAAAGAATTAGTTTTTTGTGTTTTTTCTTCTTCATCTTTTCTCAATTAATTATTCAATTATTATCACTCCATTTTCTCCGCCGAACCCATCATTAACTGTGAAGGTGTCAGCCGTAAAATCAATCCATCTTTCCTCACCATTCTCTACCAGCAATATTTTGTATTCATATGCACCCGATTCCGGTGATATACTCGCAGCATATTGTCCGGGTTTTTGCCTGTTCATAGCGATTCCCGGTTTTTCCCAGTCATTAAAATCACCCGTCAGGTATAGTATTCCACTCCCCTTATAATCAACCTTTAGAATGAGGACCTGTTTTCCATTCAGTTTCCAGTTTGGCTCTGCTCCTTCCCTTTTTCCACCGATGCCGCTGATTGGAAGCGTATATCGTACGCCTGCCGAAAGATGAACATCCGACAGCGTTTGAGTGCCGGTTGAAAATAAGCTGACATGATCTGCATTCATAGTCACAGAGAATGCGGGGAACAATTCGTATGAAACAGCAGCACCTGTTTTAAATAAGACATCGGTTTCCTCCGTAAGTGTTTCTGTTGGGAACCCGCCAAATGGTGGTCCGCCGGGCCCGTCACCGCCCGTAACAATTTCATTGCTGAACCGGTCAGCACCCACACGCAGTGAAATCCTGAGGGAATTACTGAAAACTCTCCTCACAGATATATTGGAACTTAGATTATCACTTAAACTGGTATTAAAATTTCCGAAAATCCCTCCCTGTATTTGCCAGTTGAGTGCAGGCCAGGTTTCAAATTCAACTGCATATAAATCAAGCCTGTCATCGAAATCTTCTTCCCGGAAATTCTCATAATCACGGAATGTGGAACCAGCTTTAAAACTCACCTTTGTAAAAAGAGACGGCTGCCAGGTCAACTTTGGCTGCATCCAGAATAGCTGCCTTGTAAAAAAGGAAGAAAAATAACTTCCCCCGGTTTCCACACCCAGAATAACTGATCGCCCCACTCTGTATCGTGCCTCTGCTACTGCAAGTCCGCCATGCCATGTATCCCTGTCATCAAAAAAGGGTTCGAAGACAAACCCGCCTGTTACATCCATTGAAAACCGGCCGTCGCTGAAGAACAGCTGGCCAATTGGCGAAACCATTGCATAACCGGAATTTTCGGTGCGGTCCCATTCCGATAAAAAAGGGTTTAAAAAGGTATTGGTTGAAAATCCGGCTTTGGAATCAATCGTCAGGAAAGAATCCAGACTTTGAGCCTTCATACAATGAAGCGGTATTAAAAATGATCCAATCATAGCAACGAGAATTTTTTTCATAAAACGATAACAGCATTTTTATTTCCAAATCCATCATCCCGCTTTACTTCTGCAAGTGGGTCCGTAAGCCACTCTTCGCCGTCTTTCACGAACATATATTTATGTTCGCCCTTGGTAATAGGTATTAACCCCGACCAAAGCTGCTTTCCATCTACAACTTGTTTCTCGAGGGATATTGGTTCCCAGTTGCTGAAATCACCTGCCACGGCCATATCATTTGCATCTTCATCGATATATATAAACCGTATCCAGACTCTCTCTTCACTATCTGTACCGGAGGCCAGCTGAAATTCAGTATTTTCTGAAGTGATATCTCCATTGTTTACTCCGGGATTAAAATCTGTAAAGTATCCCAAGCCAACAGCCAGAACAGCGATAAATACAGACACAACAACGGGTCTGTAATGCAATTCCCTGGGCGTAATCAAAATTTCAATCCATTGTTTGAATATATCCCATACAGAGCGCCCGGTTTGTACTGTATTCCTGACATTTTCCATCTTTTCTATCCGGCTCATCACCTGGTCTGTAAAACCATCGGGAACTTCAGAGTTATCCAAGACCAGATTACCTGCAAGTGAACTGTTCAACACCCGGTCAAATTTTAACATCGAACGCATCTCTTTATCTTCTGCAATAATATGCAGTGCTTTTCTTTCTTCTTCCGGAGATAAATCACCATCAAGGAACTTCATTAAGAGTGTCTCTTCTGATTTTTTGTTATCTGCATTCATATTTAGTCACCTTTACACTTCAATCAACTGTTTTAATTCTTTTCGTGCTCTGTGTACCCTCACTTTCAGTGCCGCCACGGATACATTTAAACGTTCAGAAATAGTTTGGTACGACATTCCATCCCTGTATTTCAATAACAGCGGTTCTGAATACTCTTCAGATAATCTTTTTATTGCATTATATAACGCGGAATTCATCTCTACCGCTTCAATATTTGAATCCGCTTTTTCTTCTTCAATCATGCTGTTCTCCAGATATCCTTCCTCTGTTTCACTGAACCTTATATTTGACCGCCGAATATTTTTTGCATAATCCCTGCAGTGATTTAATGCCAGGGAGTAGAGCCATGTTGAAAATTTGGCGTTACCCTTAAAACTGTCAAGCTTTTCATAAGCTTTTACAAAAATCTGCTGTCCCAACTCTTTCACCTCCTCTTCATTTTTTTCAAATGAGCGCACAATGTGAAACACCATCGGAGAATAACGATCAATTATTATCCGGTATTTATTACGATTACCGGCAAGTATATCACTTATTAAATCCTTTTCAGTTTTACCTGAACCCGGTTTTTCCATATTATTTTTACGTAATTAATCGCGATCGCTGACTAAAAAAATTCAAGAATTTTAGATAACCTGATAATATGATGATTATACATGTGAATGGTTACAAAATAATTTCAGTTATTTTTAAGATCATAAAGATTTAATGCAACTTATATATATGTCGGTAACTAATAAAAGTTTTTAATACCTTAAACCTTATATATGTTATCTAAAATGCAGAATTACATTTATGGAATATAAAGATTTTGATGACCTGACTAATCATTTACCGGGTTTGGCAAAAAAAATGAGAGATTTTAAAGATATATTACTTGCCAATCTGATCATGATCGGAGAAAATCCCGCACCCACTTTTCATGAAGAACAGAGAATTCAATTTATTGTGGACAGATTCACTGAGGCAGGATTATCTGAAAGTTCTGTTGATGATGCCGGTAATGGAATTGGGGTTCTGGAGGGATCAGAAGGAGAAAATTCAATTCTCATAAATGCGCATGCAGATACTGTTTTTTCCGATAAAATTGATCATACCCTGCAAGTATTAAAAAATACCGTTATCGGTCCGGGTGTAGCAGATAACAGTCTTGGACTAGCTGTGTTGGTTAGCATACCACTAATCCTGGATGAGCTTGATATAAAATTGAAAAACAATCTTATTTTGCTTGGCGGCACCAAATCTCTTGGGAGGGGAAACCTGGAAGGAATCCGTTTTTTTCTGGAAAACAATCACTTCAGTAATATCTCAGCCGGGCTCTGTGTAGAAGGAGTAGAACTTGGTCGTTTGAGTTATTCATCTATTGGAATGCTGAGAGGTGAAATTACCTGTACAGTCCCTGAGAGCTACGACTGGTCACGTTTTGGTGATGCCAGCGCCATTTTAACTTTGAATGAAGTTATTAACAAGATTAATGATACCCGGCTTCCGTCCAGGCCAAGAACCAGTATCATTATGGGCTCTATCAGCGGAGGTACCTCCTTCAACACCATCGCAAGAGATGCCACACTTGGTTTTGAAGTACGATCGGAGTCTGAAGAGGTTGTGAATGATGTCGGAAATACCATAAAAAGTATTGTGATGGAAGTGACATCCAAAACAGGTGATCATATCAACCTGGATATTTTTGCAGGAAGAAGCCCCGGTGGCATACCATATGCTCATCCGTTAAATGAGTGTGTAAGAAAAATCATGAAATCACTAAATATTAAGCCAAGACTGGCGCCGAGTACGTCCGAACTCGCAGCATTTATTGATAAAAAAATACCTGCACTTACACTTGGTATTACCACTGGTGATCACATCAACAAAAAAAATGAATCAATAAAAATTGACCCGGCTTTTACTGGTCTTGCTCAATTGATATCGACGATAATTGCAATAGACGGAGGATTTTGTGGCTGATTTACAACAATGGATTGATAACAACACCTATCATCACTCTCAATTCTGGGATCTCGAAAAACTGGTCCGCGAAAAAGAAAAACAGAATATTCGGATTTCTCTTTGTCTGCCTACATTGAATGAGGAAAAAACAGTAGGTAAAGAACTGATTATATTTAATTCCGAGCTGGTAAACCGGTATCCCCTGATTGACGAAATAGCCGTTATTGATTCGGGTTCTGATGATAATACCCTGGAGGTTGCAAAAAGCTTCGGCGCCGACACGTACCTGGCAGATGATATACTTCCCAATATCGAGAAAAAAAAGGGAAAGGGTGAAAATCTCTGGAAAGCTATCTATCAGCTTACGGGCGACATCATTGTTTACGTGGATGCCGATATCAGTAACATCCACCCTCGATTTGTATACGGATTAGTTGCACCTCTCATATACCGGAACGACATTAAATATGTAAAAGCATTTTATGACAGGCCTCTTGCGGTTTCAGGAGGAGCAAGATCATCCGGCGGAGGGCGTGTAACGGAAATTCTGATAAGACCGCTCTTTTCTCTTTTTTTCCCGGAGCTGACTGCCATTATTCAACCCCTTTCCGGTGAATATGCTGTCAGAAGAGAAGTTCTTGAACAGATTGCCTTTCCTATCGGCTACGGAGTCGAAACTTCTCATTTAATTGATGTGCATCATAAGTTCGGACTTGAAGCATTTGCCCAGACAGACCTCGACAAACGGGTTCATGAAAACCAGCCTACACAGGCACTCGGTAAAATGTCATTTGGTATTTTACAGACATTTATAAAAAGATCCAAAGCTCTGGGTATCATTGATAAAGCTGAACACGAAAAAATTCTGCGCCAGTTTCAGGCACAGGAAGATCATTACCAGCAACTCAAAATGGAAATAGTCGAATTTGAACGCCCTCCCATGATCACAATTCCTGAATACCGGGAAAAATTCGGACGAGAACAATAACTGACCAGCTACGATCTTATGCAAGCTACAACGAACGAGACATTTAAGTCTATCTTTAAAAAACTGTCCAAACCCCTCGAACCAAAACAGACCGGCACAGAACCGTCTCTGGTAAAACTACCTGAGATAGCCTGTGTTGCATTTGATTTCTATGGAACCATGTTTATTTCTGCTGTTGGAGACATCGGAATAGATGATGGAACAGCAGATGTCGACACATTTACTGCTGCGCTTGACAACAGCGAACTTACCATAATCGATAAGCACGCCGCTCATGTCGGGTTCGACCTCTATGATGTGATAGTTGATGATCACTGTAAAGCTTTGGAAAAACAGGGATACGACACTCCCGAACCGGATATCCGTGCTGTATGGACGGATGTGCTCTCTTCCCTGAAACAGAAACGCCTGATCCAGGGAACCATTGGTGAAGAGGTAGTATCCAAATTTGCCATTGAGTTTGAGGCACGTATGAATCCCATTTGGCCAATGCCGAACCTAAAAGATCTTCTTGCCTCCCTGAGAGAAAAAGATCATGAGCTGAGCATTATTTCCAATTCACAATTTTATACACCCATAGCTTTTGAAGCATTAACCGGCAAAAGTCTCAGTGGTATGGAGTTCAATAAAAATCTTTTGCACTGGTCTTTTGAAGAGAAATTAAAAAAACCATCTATGCGTTTTTATGATTCATTTCTTGAGAAACTTGCGAATTCAAACCCGGATATTAAACCGGAGCAGGTTTTATATATTGGAAATGATATGTTAAAGGATATATATCCGGCAAGCGAGCTTGGATTTAAAACAGCACTTTTTGCAGGCGATGAACGTTCACTGAAATGGCGAAAAGATGATGATCGCTGTAAAGATCTGAAGCCTGATCTTGTAATAACTGAACTAAATCAATTACTTGAGTGTGTATAAATTTAGAATATGGATATTTTTAAACTGATTTATGAACATGATCTGCGTCTCGACACGTTACGGGATCGCCATACAGACCGAAGTACCCCAGAAACCCAACAATCCATTGAAGATTTTTTTAAGCCCGATCCAACCTACTCCAAGTTCTATCTTACCGGAACACGCATTCATGAAGAGAAATTTGGACTAAATATGCTGAAAAAATCTGATGAGATCATACACTCTGTTGAAACCGCTTTAGGAGACAGGGTTTATCACACTGCTGTTTCACGTTATTCTAAATTATCAGATTTTGTGAATGATGAAAAGATTGGCTCAGCAATCATCATAACTGACAGAGCAACTGATAATTTGAACACAGGTGAACTGGATATAGATGATAACAGCAATGTAGGACACAGAAAAGAGAAACTTGCGGAGGTTCTTTTAAAAGGAGATATGGTACTATACAAAGAGAAAGCCAAAAACGGGTATGATCTCCATCTCTTCTCAAAAGAAAATATTTATAAAGATCTCTTTTTTCCCTTGCAAAACCTGGTTTCCGATGAATTCCGGTTTTTCAGTGTCAACGGGAAACGAATTAATTCAGAGCGCAAATTCTACTTCGAAACCTGGACACTTGCCCGACCGCCTCATGGTGCCGAAGAAGTATTCCCGGAAACTGTTCTCTAATTGGTAAAAAGCTCTGAATCAGTCATAAAAAATCAAGTTCATTCTCTATCAGACAAATTTTCACCTTTCACATTTCACTTCATGAACCTGCTTCCTGTTCCTTCGGATTCTGATAAATCAACGGTATTCTCCTACATTAAAAATTTTATCGAAAAAAATGATTTCATCATTATTAGTAAAGATGATTCACGACCGTGGGGCGGATTCTTTGTGATTGATGAATCTCAGTCATCGAAGTTTATCAGAACCTTTTTCCCGCACCTGAAGCCCGGGGATTTTTCCAGCTTCTCAAAATTGAGCCCTAAAATTCTGCTCGTGGCTCCCCGAAAGAGGCTTTCCTGGCAGTATCATCACCGCAGGGCTGAAATATGGAAAGTGATTGG
>CAYVBJ010000070.1:0-13412 GCA_964449075.1 uncultured Balneolaceae bacterium | reverse complement strand
ATTCGATCTGTTTTTGATACCGCTTGCGCTTGATAGCAAAGTTCAGCTTCTGGATCGTGGTTACGATCAGTTTGTTGTTGACATCCTTGAGCTGATCGACCAGCCCCTTGGTATTCTCGGTCATGTCGATGCTGCCTTTTTTGAAGGCATTGAACTCGTTGGCCGTTTGATAATCCAGGTCTTTACGGTCGACCACAAATACCACTTTGTGGATCTCCGGCTGGTTCATGATCACCTGACTGGCTTTAAAAGAGGTCAAGGTTTTACCGGAACCGGTGGTGTGCCAGATGTAGCCGTTTTTCTCGGAATTCTTGACCTGATCGATGATGGCTTCCACGGCATAATACTGATAGGGGCGAAGGACCATCAGAATGCGGAAGGTCTCGTTCATCACCATGTATTTAGCGATCATTTTACCGAGGTGATCTTTGTTTAGAAATGCATCGGTAAATTTCTCGAGCTTGGTGATGTTGTTGTTCTTCTCATCGGCCCAGAAAAAGGTTTGCTTGAACGACTGCTTCCGGTTGTTGGCGTAATACTTGGTGTTTACGCCATTACTGATCACAAAGATCTGAACGTATTGGAATAGGGCAGAGTCACTCCAAAAGGAATGCCGCTGATAGCGGTTGATCTGATTGAAAGCTTCTTTAAGTTCAAGTCCCCGGCGTTTGAGTTCGATTTGAAGAAGGGGAAGACCGTTTACCAGTAGCGTAACATCGTACCGGGTTTTATAGGTGCCTTCTGCGGTGACCTGATGCGTTACCTGGAACTGGTTTTGCGTCCAGTCTTCACTGTTAAAAAAACGAACGTACAGTGTTTGTTCATCTTCCCGTTTTAAAGCAAAACGATCCCGCAGGGTTTTGGCTTTTTCAAACACATTGCCCTTTGACAGGTGATTCAAGATCTGATTGAATTCCTGATCGGTGTAGGAGTGGCCGTTGAAATGCTCTAATTGCTGTTTGAGATTAGCGAGCAATTCCTCTGAATCATTGATCTTCACATACTCATAGCCCAAACCGGTTAATTGCTTAACCAGTTCTTGCTCGAGGATATGTTCGGATTGTCGGCTCATTATTTAACCTCTTTCCAGAAGGGTAAAAGTGCATTGTAAAATTCAATCATGCCATCTGCATACCATTCAATCCAAATATCCCAAGCATCCCGGTCATAAAATGTATCATACTCTGGATTCAGTTCTGTAAATTGAACTTCATGTTTTATTCGAGTGGCTTTTTTTCCTTCCAATCTTTCCCAGATAATCTCTTTTGGAAAAGCTTTTTCAATCTCTTCTTTTTCATTGCGCATTGCATCAAAGAGCTTTTTGTCTTTGTCGTCCTGACAATAAAGCTCAACTCTTAGAGAGTTTCTTCCAATGCAGAAAGCAAATTTGCCTTTACCTATCCAGGAACCAATGCTGAAATAGGGCTTTGGGGTTACACGGTCTAAAAGATCAAAATTTCTCCGATGGAGTTCTGCTTTTAACTGACCCCAGAAATCTATCAATTTGGCGTTTCTCTCGGCTACAACCTTGCTCTTAGACTTTTCTTCACGCTCTTTCTCGCGTGCATCGATGATAAATTCCTCTGTTTCCGGAAGGGGTATGATCTGCTCAATTTGCAGGAACATATCTTCACCACGGCTGTAAGGAGTTGCTCTGAAGCACTGTACATTAATGTCATGATCTAACAGCCAAAGTACAGTTGAAGTTACTTCTTTACGGAAATTATTGGCTACAAAAATCAACCGTTGATCCACATCGTTAAGGAGTAACTGCTCTTCATCATCGAGTTCGAGGAATTCCAACAGAACTTCTTTGGCATCTTCATCTGTGCCTTTTTGGTCCAGATATTCTTGAAAGATCTTAATTATTTGTGCGGTGGTTAACGTTGAACAATAGGAGGCGTATTTTAGAGCCTGCCAAATGACATTTCGTCCACTGTCATCCAATTTGTTTTCTATTACAACCAATCCTCCGCTTTTATCAATGGCTAATAGATCGAGTCGCTCCCGCGTATCGTTAAAACCATCATATTCTTTTTGTATGATAAGAATGTCAGGATCAAGAACTTCCGGGTTTTTTTCAATCCATTCCTGTAAATGCTCTCGCTCCTTAAAACCCAGTTCCTGAAATTGTCTGGGATCAAGTTTTATTAAGTCGTTTTTTTCTCGATCTATTTGAAACATAGTTTCCCCGCTTAAACAAACATTTTTTGAAGTAAGCCTTTCTTAAAGATTTGAAATTTTTCGATTTTGGACTCAACAAGTGTAATGTTTTTGTCGATGTTTTGCAGGAATTCTACAATTTTTTGCTGTTCAGCCTGACAGGGTAGTTTAACATTGATCTCTTTAAAATTTCCTTTGGAAATCCCCAATACCGAAGCTCCCTGTGAGACTCTTTTGAGTTGTTTCCTTACTGCTTCACTTCTAAATAGATAACCCTTAAAACCAACAACGGTTAACGGTTTTTTGTCTCGAGCGTGAATAGTATGAAGTCCAGCCAGAATTCTTTCATCACCTGTTTCCAATACTTCGATAGCTTTACCAATGTCCACATAATCTTCAGAAGCATCGGCTACAATTAGGTCACCAGGTTTTACATACTGATCTTCATCGTATTTTGACAGTTTCTTTTCTTCAACGATATATGGAACCGTTTCTTCATTGACCTTAAATCCCATTTTAAATTCAGAGTGAATATCTCCATAATGGATGTTCTTAACCTCGCCAGATTCATACGTTAGATCATTTCTTGAAAAAGAATTGGTTACAAACAGTTTTAAAATTTTACCGACGTTGTATTCTTCCCAATCAGGATAATCCTCCCCATTCTCATCTTTAAATCGAATTTCCCGGGTAAAGAGCTTTTGCATTACGCCTTTTTTGTACTCCTCCAGTAGCTCCTTCTTTCGCCTTAACTGCTGAATTTTCTGGTCTGCGGAAGAAAGGAAATCGGCTATTTTTTCTTGTTCCTCAATTGAGGGTGGTATATATAGAGGACAATCTAGTACATCAGTTTTTCTAAGATTTGTTTGACCGACACCAGAATCAAACATTAAGAAGTATCTGTTTCTGTCAATTCTATAGTAAAGAAATTTATTGTTTAACTTGTCTGATTTTAAAGCACAAATTCGTTGGTTAAGTGTAAATTTATTATTTGCTTCTATGTAATAACATTTAGCTAATGCCTTTCCATTTGGGACATCGCTCAACACCATTACTACATCTCCTTCATAAAGTGGGCATATCTGTTCATCGGTATATTTTCGAACTGTACCTTTAGAAGAGATGAATTTTGAGTTTACAACAATAAAATCACCTTCAGAATCAATTTCTTGTTCATGGGCTTTCCCGTTTTTGTAATTACATATATCACTGAGATTTTTTTTTACCCAATCATCTTCAAATTTGGGAAATCGTATTTGTGGAATTTTCGTTTTTATTTTTTTCATTTTAAAATGGAACCTCAATCCTTAAATCTTTGCAGTATTTGGCAATGGTTGCATCAGTTTCCTGCATTTCATTATCCAAGGTTTTCAGTTCTTTGGCTACGGCTTCCAAGTCCACCGGCTCCTCTTCCTCAAAGGTATCCACATAGCGGGGAATGTTAAGGTTGTAATCGTTATCAGCAATTTCAGCCCGGTTGGTAATGTAGCTGTACTTTTCTTCCAACTCTCCGGTGTAGGCTTCTTCCCAATCGCCATTTACATATTCTTTATAGGTATCAATGATCTTGGCAATGTCTTCAGGTCGAAGTTTATGCTGGGTGGAGACTTTCTCGTAATGCTCACTCGCATCAATAAAAAGCACATGTTCTGGATGGGTACGCTGTTTCCTCAGCACCAGAATGCAGGTGGGAATAGAGGTGCCAAAAAAGATATTGGTAGGCAATCCAATCACGGCATCCAGGTAATTTAGTTCCTTAATAATATGTTCACGTATGATACCTTCACCACCACTTCTGAATAAGACACCATGCGGAAGAATACAAGCCATAGCCCCGTTATCATCCATTTGATGGATCATGTGCTGCACAAAGGCAAAATCAGCCCGGCTCTTGGGAGCCAGTTTTCCATAAGCAGAAAAACGGTCGTCATTCATCTTCAGCGGATCAGCGCTCCACTTAGCTGAAAATGGGGGATTGGCCACCACGGCTTCAAATTTATTATCAATATGCTGAGGGCGTTCCAGCGTATCCTCATTTTTAATATCAAACCGACTGTAGTGCACATCGTGCATAATCATGTTCATCCGGCAGAGGTTATAGGTAGTCGGGTTACTTTCTTGCCCAAAGAACTCACCCACTTCTTTCACTTCACGGGCTACTCGCAGCAGCAATGATCCGGAACCACAAGTAGGATCGTACACATTTCTGAGCCGATCTTTTCCAGTCGTAACAAGCTTGGCTAACACGGAACTTACTTCCTGTGGCGTATAAAACTCACCAGCCTTTTTTCCCGCACCGCTGGCAAATTTTCCGATCAGGTATTCATAAGCATCACCCAATACATCATTTTCAGAATCATCGAGTTTAAAATCGATCTCGTCAAGTTTCTCCATCACCTTCAGGATAATCTCGTTTCGGTCCTCGGGAGTTTTACCCAACTTACTGCTGTCGAGGTCCATATCTTCAAACAGGTTTTCAAAATCCTCCTCGCTGTCAGTGCCCATAGTGCTTTGTTCAATATCAATCAGAACCTTTTGCAGGTCATCGAGAATGAATTTGGCCTTACCGTTTCCATTACCCCTCATCACCAGGGTACTAAACAACTCACCTGGTTCCAGGAAATAGCCAAGGTCATCAATAGAGTTTTCTTTCACCGCTTCCAGATACCGCTGGCCCTCTTTGGTATTCAGGTTGATATCATGATAGGTCATGTTATCCGGTTCCAGGATCTTATTGGCGTACCGTAGCATTTTTTCACTCAAATACTTGTAGAAAATGAACCCAAGGATATAGTCCCTGAATTCGTCTGCACCCATTTTGCCCCGAAGAGTATCAGCTATATTCCAAAGCTTTTGGTTCAGCTTTTGTTTGTCCGTCATGCACAGATGTAATTTTTCAGGTTTGTACTATTTTTGATGTGATTATTACGATATGAAATTGAAGAGTGGGATTCAATCCTTTGAAACATCTATTTGATTTTAAATATGGATAATAGAGTAGTTACTTGTTGTATATTACTAATTTTAAAGTATTACTATTTGTAATTGTTATTTTATTGAAATATATTATATAAGTAATTAAAATAACCAAGCAAATATGGCACAAAACAAATCAGTTAAAAATTTAAGTTTATTGAAATCAGAACGGACAACATTTCAGTTGACCGCTGAGGCTTACGATATGCTGGATTATTTAACAGAAAGTTTTGGTGTAACTCAAAAGGAGATTTTTTCTTTGATTCTTAATGATGATGAACTATTACAAGACACAATTAAAGTTGTTAGAAGTGAAATTCAGGAGTTTACAGAACAAAAGATTCCTAAAACAAAGGTTATCAGTAAAGGAGCACTCGAAAAATTGAATAGTATTGTAAAAGACCAAGTCTTTTCAAGAGATACAGTCCTTGAAATTGCACTCAGGAAAATATATGATCAAATCAAAACAGGAATGGCGAGCCATGCCAAAGCAAAAGAGATTATCAATAAAGCAATAATAGAAATGGATAAGGCTCATAAGGATTTGAAAAGTTTGCTAAATGATGATGATCCAATTCTTGAAAGATGGGGTCTTGTAAGTCAGATAGCAGAAAATGTATCTATGGCTATTGATAATGAATTAAATAAGGGTACTCCTATTGATCCTGATGACTTCTCTCAGAACACTTAATCAAAATGTAACCAGATATGAATATTACAAATCACGCAAAAATCAGAAGCCAACAGAGAAGCATTCCCGTATCAGAGATAGAGTTAATCATGAATTATGGGATAGCTCAGGATGTAATCGGAGATGCAAAGGCCTATGTAATTCATGGTAGCACAAAGAATAAAATCATTGCAAGACTTAAGCACCTGATACATAAAGTTGAAAAACTAGACGGCAAGGTCATTATTGAAAGTCATGATGGGGTTATCATTACTACATATCATAAATAGGAGATAATTATGGAACTAAATAGATTTGAACAGGAATTCAATAAAGTCTGGAATAAAGCAGATTTTAACCAAAAGAAGCAAATTCTCCGAAAAATAAATAAGCTTATCAATCGAAAAGAATCTGAAAGGCAAACCATAAAAGCTTTCTTTCATGCGGTAAAGAATGGTAAAGTAGCTGCTGTTAAAAAAATTATACAGCAAATTAGAAATGTAAACCAAAAAGATGATATTTTGGGAAACACAGCATTGACACATGCAGTGTTTATTAACAATTCTGAAATGATTCGCCTACTATTACAGCAAGGTGCTAATCCTTATATCCAAAATAACAAGGGTTATAATTCAATTGATGCTGCAAAACTGATCGGAAATAAAGAAGTTATAAAGTTACTGACTGCAAACTAAAGTGAAATCATACATCAGTGTTGCATATGATTTCTGTACTCATTTACTTACCTTACACTGGTCGAATAAGGTGAATTTTTGGCGTCTGAGAGACCTGACGAAATTTAGGATTATTATTGATAGAGAGTTGTTACTGAAAAACATTTAGCTTATAAATTTCAAATTTGAATGTCGGTATTGATCTTGGTTTTACCCCAGTTCATTAGCTCACTCTGGCACAGCCTGGAATATTTGAATATTTATGGACTATTTTATTCCCATAATTAACTTGAAAAGATGTCTCAAAACCCTCCTTTCATGTTCACCACTGTCTATCATTTTTTTTATGGGATAACCTACTTTTACAAATATCTCATTAGCATGTCTTTGAGCTCTTTCGAACTCTTCTTTATTCAACTTTTGAGGAGTTGACCATTTGCTACTAATAAAATCAACATAGATTCCCTTTTCTTTAATTTTTTGCGCATGAAGAAACCAGTTTGAATGATCATTTAATTGATTCTCTAACTTTGATTCAACACTTTCATGTTTCTGTAACAATTCAGTAATTATATCTGGACCAATTTTTGGAACAAAATCTTCAATCCATTCCATAAGTTGATCAAAATTATTAATATCAGGATCAGTTTCTAAATTCTTTATTTTTGTTACTTTATTAAAAATATCTTCCAAATTAACTTCATTAAAAAAGTCTATCAGAGCTGCATTTGCAAAAGCGATTTTTAGGCGTTTTTTATGGATATTCCCTCCTTTAAAAGTCAGATCAATAATCTCTTCATCTTTTACACCTGTATAAAATAAAAAAGTAGCATATGATTTAATTAACTCTTCAATGGAAAAAATTGTTAAAGCGGTTGCTATACCATATTTTTGTTGTATTGCAAGATTTTCTCCTGTTTCGAATAAGTCTTTTGCATTATCAAAATATGCTGTCATGCCCTCTAATATTTGATAGTCATCTAAATCGGAAAGTAATTCGTAGTTCATTTTTTGTCATGATTATTTGATGTTATGAATATCAATAAGCGATTTATTGAATAATATATAGATTTCAAATAATCAGCAGGAATCTTTCATATATATGCCTATTTCGATATTGGTCTGTGAATAATTCTAGTCAAAGATCTAACTACTCCTGACTTTATAAGTTATTTGAAATACATTTCGCCTCATTAAAATCTTGATCAATCGTTCAAAAATACATGGAAAAGTATAAATGGGCCTGAGACTATATAAAAAAATAAGTGGATATGTTTTTACCTGTCCGGCCGCTGATATTCTCTTTGGATTAAATTAATGAGTAGATGATAGATTAATATTGCCGGTGACGCAAGTTGTCACCGATTTTAATATCTTCCATTTAAAAGATGAAATAAATCATGGCTGCAGCAGAAAAAATAAAACACCTGATCAAAAGCTTTGCCGAAAACGATGAGGCTAAGTTTTACTCTATTGCTATGCAAATTGCAGCATCAGAAGCCCGTAAGGGGCATACGAAAGTGGCTGAGGAGCTGAAAAAGCTTGTAGAGGAGACAAAATCCGAGCGGAACTCATCTGCAGTTACAAATGTGCTGCAGCATCCGGTTTCCAGGGAGTTACGAGAGATACAGGATTTGGTTGAATTGGTGCCTCATACCTACAAATTGAACGATATGGTACTGGTTCCGTCCGTAAGGGATACGCTAAAGCGAATCATTAAAGAACAACAAAAGTTCAACGAACTGCGTCAATACAACCTGATGCCCCGCCGCAAGCTGTTGCTGACCGGCCCACCGGGATGCGGGAAAACCATGACAGCCGAGGCCCTTGCATCCGAACTGGCCATTCCTCTATTTTCTATCCGTCTCGATGGATTAATAAGCCGCTATATGGGAGAAACCATTGCCAAGCTCAAACAAATTTTCACCTTTATGAATACCCGGCGTGGTGTATTTCTGTTCGATGAATTTGACAGCATCGGATCGCACCGCTCGTACGGAAACGATGTGGGAGAGATCAAGCGGGTTCTCAATAGCTTTTTACTTTTTATAGAAAAAGACCGGTCAAACAGCCTCATTATTGCGGCAACTAATATGCAGGAATCACTGGATAAAGCACTCTTCCGACGATTTGATGATATTATAGAGTATCCGTTGCCCGATAAGGAAGAGATTGCAACACTTTTGCAAAGAAATTTGAAGCATCATAAAGGTATTAGTAAAAAAGAATTTCATAAACTCGCGGAAAAAGCAGTGGGTTTAAATTTTGCAGATGTTACAAGAGCTTGTGATGAAGCTTTGAAAGAGATGATTATTTCTGGGAATGATAAAATTTCTACCGATTTAATAGAACAATTTATTGAGAGACGGCAAACCTTGAATCAATCTTAATGCATGGCTGATGAACATTATCCACATCTAATATTCGAACGTTTTTTTACTTCGGAGAATTTTGAAAATCCTAGGGGTGGCGGCTCAAAGTTTCAGGTTGTCCAAAGAGTAAGAAGAACACATGGAGCCTCTGTGCAAAGACAGTTTACAAATGCGGTAACTGAGTTTGAGAACCGAGCTAAAGAAGAAAATGAAGATCTATTCAACGAGGATATCATTTATCTAGAGTTTGAATCAGAGCCAGGTTATTATTTTAAAACGGATAGTTTTGACAATGGATATGGTCATTATAAGCTAAGCTACAGCAGGACTGAAAAAAGATTAATTGATGGGGAAGTCAAAGAAATCCAAAAGATTGGTATCTACATCAATAAAAAAGGAGTGTCGAAGTTTTTAGATAAAATTGAACAATTCATTAATGAAGATACAAAGACAGGAAAGCCGAAAAACCAACCTCTTCTTGCAAATATAGCATCTATCAGGGCTGCTACCCTTGAATGTTTTTGGACCGAACCGATTGATCCCTTTCCGGATGAAGATGATAATGTATGGTGGGAAATTTGGTTAAGAAGAGACGATATTAATTCGGATGAAAAAGAGGATGAGCAGGTCAGGGAGCTTTTGCAAGAAGTTGGTGCTGATGTAGGTAATAGAAGGATTCTTTTTCCAGAACATATTATAATCTTAGCAAAAGGTACTTCAGATCAACTTTCTCGTTCTTTGCTTTATAGTGATATACTATCTGAGCTTAGAAAGCCAAAAGAAACAGCTGAGTTTTTTCTAAAAGAGGAATTGGAAGACTCAGATGATTGGCTTGAGAATTTACAGTATAGAATAGAAGATCATACAAATGAAGAAAGTGTTTTTGTATGCGTATTAGATAGCGGGGTTAATCGAGGACATCCGCTTCTCGCTCCTTTTCTGTCAGATCGTGATTTGCATAAAATAAAACCGGATTGGGATAATGCGGACTCTTATCAAAGAGGCCATGGGACTCAAATGGCTGGAAATGTACTATATGGTGACTTGACGGAATATTTAACAGGTGATGAACAGATACAGCTTTTCCATAAACTGGAATCGGTTAAAATCATTAATCCGGATGATCCTAATGATGAGAAGTTATATGGAGCTATAACCATTGAAGCGACAAATCAACCAGTAGTACTAAATCCAGATAATAATAGGGTTTACTGCATGGCCGTTTCTTCAAAAGATCATGATCATAAGGGAGAGCCTTCATCTTGGTCATCTGCAGTTGATCAGATAGTTTACGGTGATGTTGAAGAACCAAATGAGAAGTCACTTTTTTTAGTTTCTGCAGGTAATGCATGGCTCGATAATTATCGGGAGTATCCTACTAAGAATATGCAAACTCTCATCAATGACCCTTCCCAAGCATTTAATGCCTTAACAATTGCAGCCTATACAGAAAAGGGCCAAATAGATCAGGAAAAGCACCCGGACAGCTTTCCGCTTGCTACCAGAGGTAGCCTTTCTCCATTTAGTACGACTGGGGTTCATTTAGATAAAAAATGGGCAAACAAACCAGATGTAGTCTTTGAAGGAGGAAATCTGGGGATAAGTTCACAAGGGTTGATAGAACCTGATTCATTGAGATTGCTCTCTGTTGGGGCTGATTTTCAACGGCATCCCTTTTCAGACAATCACGCTACAAGTGCTGCAACTGCTTTAGCTTCAAAGTTTGCTGCAGAGCTATATTCTGAGTACCGTGATTATTGGCCGGAAACAATTCGTGGTTTAGTTATTCATTCCTCTGAATGGAATGATGTCATGAAAAGAGGAAATGGCCTTAATAATGTCGAAGAAAAAAGAAAGTTGATTCGAACTTACGGTTATGGAGTACCAGATTTGGCAAGAGCACAATATAGTGCAAGTGATCGCCTGACATTAATATCGGAAAGGACTATCCAGCCTTATATCAGAGAGGAATCAAATGAGCCGAAAATTAATCAATATCATTTATATGAATTACCTTGGCCTGTAGAAGCTTTGAACAGCTTATTCGAAGAAGAGATTCGTGTTAATGTCACCCTCTCTTACTTCATCGAACCAAATCCAGGAAAAAAAGAGTATAGTCAGAGTTATTCTTATCAATCGGTAGGCTTGAGATTTAAAATGAGCAGACCGAATGAATCAGCTACCGCTTTTGCTGCTAGAGTTAATAAACTTGCTCGTGATGATGAATATGAGAAGGCAGATTCAGAGGATTGGATTTTGGGTCCTGAGGTAAGAGATAAAGGTTCTGTACATAGAGACTGGTTATATACAAATGGGCCTGATCTTGCTACAAAAAACAAAATCGCAGTTTTTCCAGTTGGAGGATGGTGGAAAACAAGAAAAAAACTGGAAAGATATAATCAACAGGTTCGCTATAGTTTAATTGTGAGTATTGATGCACCAAATGCAGAAATTGAAGTTGATTTGTATACTCCGGTCAGAAATCTGATTAATATTGAAGTTAGCGTTTAGTTAAAGTAATTTTCAATCCATGCAATTCTACATCGGCGTCACAGATGATTCCTGGTTTCACTTCCTGGCTCGCCACCGGCCGGACGAGGTAAACTTTTGGCGTCCGAGGGATAAGTCGAATTTCAAAGTGATTGAAGAGGGAGCGCCATTTTTGTTTAAACTTCACAGCCCGTATGATTATATCGTGGGCGGAGGTTTTTTTGTGAAGCATCTGTTTCTGCCGCTGTCACTTGCCTGGGATGCTTTTGAGATCAAAAACGGTGCAGCTACGTATGACGGGTTCAGGTCTTCGATCATGAAATTCAGAGAAGGTGACGGTTTAAATCCAACTATCGGCTGCTCGATTCTAACGGAACCCTTCTTTTTTGATCGTGAAGACTGGATTCCAATTCCGGAGAACTGGAGCAAAAATATTGTGAAGGGCAAATCATACAGTACGGGTGAACAGATCGGAGCAAGGGTCTGGCAACAGGTCCGGGAGTGGCTGGGTGATCTGAAAAAGAGAGAAGGTGAATTGGTATTTCATGAGCCGGAGGTTCAATATGGGAGTACCTATGAAATTCGTGCAAGGATCGGTCAGGGCGCATTCCGTGCAATGGTAACAACGGCTTACAACCGGCGGTGTGCCATCACCGGAGAGAAAACCCTGCCGGTATTGGAAGCGGCGCATATCAAACCATATTCCGAATCCGGTGCGAACCTCACCAAAAACGGCCTTCTTTTGAGATCCGACATGCATATTCTATTCGATCAAGGCTACATGACTGTATCCGATGACCACCATCTCGAAGTCAGCCGCCGGATCCGCGAGGAGTATGAAAATGGGCGGGAGTATTATGGCTATCACGGCAAGCCGTTGTCTAACCTTCCGCAGAACCTGATTGACCGTCCCTCTCCCGCTTTCTTGAACTGGCACCGGGAGCAGGTGTTTAAAGGGTGAACGGGAGGAAGAGAGATGGAGTGAAGGGGAGACTGAGTGATTTCTTTTGAGAATTATTTTTATGTCCGGATCATTATGCAAAAATATCCATTGCCCGCCGCTTTAGCGGGGGGATTATAGGGGGCCTCCATTCTAAAACCATTGGCTTGTGAGCTTGCCAGAATTCGGGTTGTGAATCCGATGGTTCGGGAAAAATTGATGAACTGTTGAATTGGAGATGGAGAAGAAAATCTGGCTGACCGCGCCTCCCCAGCTTTTTTGACTGGCATCGTGACTAAGTATACAAAAGTTAAACTGTTCACAAATCCGGATCCTGTTCACGTAACGTGAACAGGATGAAATAGTGAACAGAATTTTTTGTTCAACACCGGCTTCAAAGCGGCACACTGATCTCTCTAAAAATCTGGTCTTATTAAAGAAATAACCGATTTCTTTAAATAAGAATGATGCTTATTTAAGTTTTTGGTGTTTTTCTAAAATAAGAAATCATCAACCTGATCAACTTTTTTATAAACAGCTGTAATGATAGCAGAAAACAGAATCGATTTTATCGGGGACATCCATGGTCATGCGGATGAATTGGAGAATTTGTTAAATAAACTGGGGTATTCAAAGCTGAGCGGCAGTTATAAGCATCCGGATCGTACTGCTTTTTTTGTGGGAGATTACATTGATCCTGGTCCGGAAATTCCCAAAACGTTAGACATTGTCCGGTCGATAGTGGGAAGACCCGGTCCGGCATACATGGACAAGTCTGGCTGCGCATGTGACAGAAAGATTGTCAGACAAACCGGTAGAAACACCGGATTCGTTTAACAGTTCCTACTATGATGAAATGGAAAAGCCGGTCTTTTTCGGCCACTATTGGCTCAGAGACACTCCATCTGTTTATCGTCATAACATCTACTGCCTTGATTACAGTGTAGCCAAAGAGGGCAAACTGGTCGCCTACCGGTATGACGGAGAGAAACGTTTAACCAATGAAAAATTGGTATTTGTTTAACGATTTGTTGTATTGAATCGGAAAAAGAGTGCAATTTATTGAAACCTATAAACCTATAAACCTATAAACCTATAAACCTATAAACCTATAAACCTATAAACCT
>CAYVBJ010000069.1:0-13416 GCA_964449075.1 uncultured Balneolaceae bacterium | reverse complement strand
CTCAGGGCATTGGCTGAGTTGCTTTTTCAAGACTGGCTAATGGCCGGACAGACGGTGATCGCACCCCCGGTCTGTCGGCCGTAAGCACCATCCCTGCTCAACCCTAAAATCCCGAAGGCCGGCTGACCGGAGACGCTGGCAGGATCTCAGTGCTGTTTTGCCAGTTGCCCTGAATTCCGTCAGCCCGGCTCAGGGCATTGGCTGAGTTGCTTTTTCAAGACTGGCTAATGGCCGGACAGACGGAAATCATCTTCCGGACAGACGGAACTTACGGATCATTTGCAGCAGATATTTATGAATGGACGGGTTGCCCGCTATAATGCGTTGACCAAAAAGCCAATCGTCGCCGCCGTTCCAGTCTGAAATAATACCTCCGGCTTCCTTAACAATAAGTGCCGCAGCCCCCACATCCCAGGCTTTTAAAGAATATTCATAAAATCCATCAAAACGACCGTCAGCAACACAGCAGAGATCATAGGTAGCCGCTCCGGGCCGGCGGATCCCTTTCACATTTTTCGTTAATTCCCGAAACAAGATCATATATTCGTCTACCAGACTTAAATCGCTGTAGGGAAAACCTGTACCAAGCAGGGCACTTGAAGGTTCTGTGCGCGTAGATACTGATATTGGCCTGTTATTTAAGTACGCCCCTCCGCCCGCTGTTGCTGTAAACACTTCGTTGCGGTTCACCTCAATAACAACGGCTGCTTTTGGAGCTCCATTTTCCCATAATCCTACAGATACACAAAATATCGGAAAGCGATAGGTGAAGTTAGTGGTTCCGTCGATAGGATCAATAATCCACAATCTTTTATTTGAAAGTTTTTGTGCCGATTCTGTCTCTTCAGCAAGGATATCGTCAGAGGGAAATTTCTCTTTTAAAAAACCGATAATCTCTTTCTCCGATGCCAAATCCGCTTCTGTAACAAGATCGTTAAATCCTTTTTCCTCTACTTTGAAATCTGTTCCCATGTAGCTGCGTACAACAGATACTCCCCTCTCAGCTGCTTCTAATGCAATCTCGAGATCACGATTCATTATTTTTATCACTTTTCATTTTGTATTCAAAAACAAGATCACTCATTGGACTTTTCTTGCCATATCCGTCCTCAGGATCAGGAAACAGAATGTCTGCAGAAGAGCGGTGGCTGTGGGTAATTTGTCGTTGTGTCTTTTCTTGTAATCGTCTGTACTTTTCTCTCACTTCCCCGGTTTCATTTTTAATTTTTTCCGCAAACTGAACCCGCAGCCGCTCAAGATGATGCAACTGAAGTGTTTTTAATGTCGATTTAGCCGTTTTAACAGGATTTCTGTCTTTTATCATCGCCTGTCCCGTTTTTTCCTGAATTCTTTCACTTGCAGAATATCGTTCAAGTACAATATCCCCCAGTAATTTTGGAAAGGGATCTTCCCTGTGAGAATAATGTTCGATTGAATTATCATTCTCTTCCTGGTACCTGTGCATGATATCTACATAAAATGCCCGTAATTCATCATCCTCAAACAGGTTTTCATTACAGTTCTGACCAATAAATTTCTGCATCGGTCTGCCGAATTGCAGAAGCAGACGGATCAGTTCCATTTCGTAAAGTGGTTTCTTTTTTGAAGACCTTACCCTTTTGTCAGATTCACTCACTGCAGATTGATTGCGCACACTGAAATTATCAACCCTCACGTTTTTTTCTGGCTGACTTCTGTGTTTTGATTTTTTTTCTCTGAGAATTTTTTCAAGCTGCTGAAACAGTTCCCGGTCACTGCTGTTCCTGTATTTTTGTGTGATCTGATGCAGATGTTGTACATATACCTGTCTCGAAAGCTGGTCAGGCATTACAGAGATGCTCTGCAGTACTGAATTGATCACCCGGGTTCGCCCTGCAGGATCATCCATCATATTCTTTTTTTCGGCCTGATGAATTGCAAAGGTGACAAAATCTTCCGAATCGGATTGTTTCAGCTTTTCAAATGACTCTTTGCCAAACTGCTTCACATATGAATCCGGATCCTCTCCTTCAGGAAGTTCCAGTAAATAGACCTCCATTCCCTCGCTGAGAGCAATATTCGTTCCCCGCTTCATGGCAGTTTGTCCCGCAGAATCCGAATCATAAATCATTACCAGCTTACTGCCATATCTCTGCAGGATATTAATTTGTTTCGGCGTTAAAGACGTACCGCTGGAAGCAACTGCATTTTTAATTCCATACTTATGCATGGTAATAACATCTGTATATCCTTCAACCAGAATTGCCTCCTCATTTTTTCGAATTTCATTTTTAGCAAAATTAACACCATAAACAACTTCACTTTTGTTATAAACAGGAGTTTGGGCCGAATTGATATACTTTGCAGATTTTTCCTTGCCCAGAACACGACCTGCAAATGCAATCAGTTTACCCGAAGGATTAAAAATGGGAAACATAAGCCGGTTGCGAAATGTATCATAGTATCCGCTGCCTCTCTGGCTCGGTTTAATGAGATCGGCCTCTGCAAGATACTCTTCTTTAATCCCTTCTGCCCTGGCAGCCCGGAGAAGTGCATCTCCATCAGCAGGTGCATAACCAAGTCCGAATTTTTTAATGGTATCACCCGCATATCCTCTATTTTCGAGGTAATCGCGGGCTTTTTGGGCATCCTGTAATTCAAGAAGCTGACGATGAAAATAGAGGCCGGCAAATCGCAGTGCATGATAGATCCCCTCTTTGAGTTTATATTCTTCAGAATCTCCCGGTTGCTTCTGGTCAGGAAGAGAAATCCCATACCTGTCTGCAAGAGTTTGAAGGGCTTCCTGAAATCCGACTCCTTCCATCTCCATCACAAAATTAAAAACATCTCCGCTCTCACCGCACCCAAAACATTTATAAATACCCAGGCTTGGAGTAACATGAAAAGATGGTGTTTTTTCATCATGAAACGGACACAGACCAACATACCCACTTCCGGAACGCTTCAGCCGTACATAGTCACCGATCACCTCCACAAGATCGGCTGCTTCACGTATTTCTTCTTTTTTTTCGTCTGGTATCATCATAATTGTTGAGTAAATAATAGCAATTAAATAGACGAGATTCAGGGTTTGATTTTAAAAACGTGATACCTGTTTTAAAATTTCAATTTGACTCTTAATTCGTTTAGTGATTGTTTTCAAATTTTGTTCAAATCAGAATAACTATCTTAGATTTTAGGTTTTAATCAGTTTGGCAAATGAACCGCATCGTGGTATATTCATAACGATAAAAAAATCTGAAAATTTAAAATTAAATGACCTGTTAAATGAGTGTTTTAGTTGGTAATGATACGCGCCTTGTAGTCCAGGGATTCACCGGCAGTGAAGGAACTTTTCATGCCGGACAAATGATCGATTACGGAACAAAAGTTATTGGTGGGGTAACGCCGGGCAAAGGAGGGCAAAAGCATCTTGATCTGCCTGTTTTTAATACAGTTGCTGATGCCGTTGAGAAAGAAGGTGCAAATACCTCCATAATATTTGTGCCCCCGGCATTTGCGGGTGATGCAATTACCGAGGCTGCTTTTGCAGGAATTAAAGTTATTATTTGTATTACCGAAGGAATTCCCACGCGTGATATGATCATTGCCAAAGAGATAGTTGACAGCCATGGGAGCATTTTAATAGGGCCCAATTGTCCCGGTGTAATTACTCCCGGAGAAGCAAAAGTGGGAATTATGCCTGCAATGATTTTTGAACCCGGAAGTGTCGGGTTAATTTCACGCTCCGGAACACTTACATACGAGGCAGTTGATCAGCTCACAAAGGCAGGCCTTGGACAAAGTACCGCTATCGGTATCGGCGGCGACCCGGTGATTGGAACCACACATACAGATGCCGTAAAACTTTTCCAGGATGACCCGGAAACAAGCTCGATAGTGTTAATCGGTGAAATTGGCGGAACAGCCGAAGAAGAAGCAGCCGAATATATCAGCAAACATGTAGACAAACCGGTGGTAGCTTTCATCGCAGGCAGCACAGCTCCTCCCGGACGGCGAATGGGACACGCCGGCGCAATTATTTCAGGAGGCAAAGGCTCCGCCCAGGATAAGAAAAAAGCACTTCGGGATGCAGGTATTACCGTAGTTGACAGTCCCGCTGAAATCGGCTCCACACTAAAAGATATCCTGTAGAGGATAGTATTTCATTATTAGCCGGCAAGTGCCGGGAAAGAGGATATGAAACTTACCAAAAACCCGTGGTTTTAGTGCTTTCTTTTAGACAATAGTATAGAAGCGCTTCCGAAATTGTTTAAATATTTTTGGAGATCAGTCCATAGAATTGATACTTTTAGTGATCTAAAATTCCATTTCCCTTTAAACAATGAAACCTCTGGTAAAAAATGTCAACACAAGTCAAAACCTTCGCCGCCGGTAACTGGATCGAAAAAGGAACAGAAAAAGAACTGCTCAGTGCCGTTACCGGGAAACCGGTTGCCACATACATTGATGGGGATGTGAATTACAATGAGATGTGTGTATACGCCCGGAATGTGGGTGGACCAAATCTTCGGCCGTTATCGATTCACGAACGGGCATTTAAAATAAAATTCCTTGCAAAATACCTGCTGGAGAGAAAGGAAAAGTATTATGAACTCTCTACGCAAACAGGAGCCACCCGGCGGGATTCATGGATTGATATTGAAGGCGGCATTATCACCGCATTTGGCATCTCAAGCAAATCGCGCCGCGAGCTGTCCGATTTACCATGGCATGTGGATGGCAGCCAGGAGAAACTCTCCCGGAAAGGAACATTCACCGGCCAGCATATTTGTGTTCCGCGTCATGGCGCAGCTGTTCACATCAATGCATTTAACTTTCCGGTATGGGGAATGCTTGAGAAACTGGCTCCCACCATTATTGCGGGAATGCCGGCGATCATTAAACCTTCCCCCCTTGGATCATGGCTGGCATTTGCCGTTTTTGAGGATATTCTTAAATCCGGAATCCTGCCTGAAGGCTCCGTTCAATTCATCGCGGCCGATAAACCGGGCGACCTGCTTGATCATCTCAACAGCCAGGATGTGGTCTCTTTCACGGGTTCTGCATCCACCGGCAAAAAGCTGAAAAGTCATCCCAATATCATAGCCAACAGTGTGCGTTTTAACCTGGAGGCCGACTCACTAAACTGTTCCATCCTCGGACCTGATGTAACCCCGGATATGGAAGAGTTCAAACTCTTTATCAAGGAAGTGGCAAATGAGATGACTGTTAAAACCGGTCAAAAATGTACAGCCATACGCAGATCTATTGTGCCTGCTGAACGAACGGATGAGGTAATTGAAGCTCTCCGTGTACGTCTTAACAAAACCACAATCGGCGATCCGGCAAACGAAGAGACACGGATGGGTCCGCTTGCCAGTAAATTGCAGGCCGACCGGTTCGACGAGCAGGTTCAGAAGCTGATGGAAGTTACGGAAACCGTTTACGGAAACGGGAACGGTCAACATAAAGGTGCCTTTACGGGATCAAGAGTGCTTCTGTGCCACAAACCGATGCAGGTTGACGAAGTGCATGATCTTGAGGCATTTGGTCCTATGACAACCATCATGCCCTATCATTCAGTTCAGGAGGCTATCGATATTGCCAATAAATCTGACGGTTCACTTGTGGGTTCTCTTTTCACTTCTGATGATACCGTGGCAAGCAAGATCGCACTCGGCTGTGCACCGTATCACGGCCGCTTTATGGTGATTAACCGGTATAGTGCTGAAGAGTCCACCGGACATGGATCGCCCATTGCATCACTGGTTCACGGCGGACCGGGCCGGGCAGGCGGTGGTGAAGAGCTGGGCGGTGCACGTTCAGTACTACATTACATGCAGCGAACAGCTCTGCAGGGGTCCCCTACCACACTGATGAGCATTGCGAAACAGCACATTAAAGGAGCTGTGACAAAACCATCGGATATTCATCCATTCCGGAAATACTTCGAAGAGCTTAGTATCGGCGAGCACCTTGTTACCCACCGCAGAACGGTAACCGAAGCCGATATTGTCAACTTTGGCTCCGTGAGCGGGGATCACTTTTACGCTCATTTTGATGAAATAGCCGCTAAAGATTCCATGTTCGGCAAACGGATAGCCCATGGTTATTTCGTACTGTCGGCCGCAGCCGGTATGTTTGTGGACCCGGCTCCCGGCCCGGTGATGCTGAACTACGGATTGGAAGAACTCCGGTTCGTAGCCCCGGTTGCTCCCGGCGATACCATCCAGGTAAAACTGATTGTTAAGCAGAAAACCGTCCGCCAGCAGCGCGAGTCCGATCCCAAGCCCTTCGGCATGATCTGGTTCGATGTGGAAGTCCGCAACCAGGAACAAGAGATCGTAGCCGAATACACAATTTTAACCCTCGTAGAACGAAAAAAGAAACTAAACATAGATAAAAGCTAAGATCCAAACTCCCCTCCTCGGAGGGGAAATGTTCATCCGCGTCCAGCGGATAACGAGGGGTGGGTTCCAGGCAACGACTTAAAGAAAAACCATCACTGAAAATCTTAACTACAATACTTAACTCCTAAACCAATTATTTATCACAGGTATCATTCACAGAAAACCCACCCCTGCCTTCGTCAACTGACGGGAGGTGAGTTTTATTAAAAATGGCATTCATTTAAAATCGGAAAACCATGAGTAACAGAAATCCTGAAATCATTCCATACAGGCCGGAACTGGTAGAACGGGCAAAAGAGCTTCGGAAAAATCTGACACCGGCCGAAGCCCTTCTCTGGAAATACCTGAAAAGAAAGCAGATCAACGGATTTGATTTTGATCGTCAAAAACCAATCGATCGATACATAGTGGATTTCTATTGCAAAATACTTAAACTGGCCATCGAAATAGATGGGCAAAGCCATGATTTTAAAATCGAATATGATGTTAAACGACAAAAAAGACTGGAATCTTTCGGTATTAAAGTCATACGTTTTACCGAAAAAGAAGTACTACATGACCTTGATAACGTCCTCACAGAAATTGAATACTGGACTCAAAAACTCCCCTCTGGGGAGGGGAAATGTTCATCCGCGTCCAGCGGATAACGAGGGGTGGGTTCCAGGCAACGACTTAAAGAAAAACCATCACTGAAAATCTTAACTACAATACATGACTCCTAAACCAATTTTTTATCACAGGTATCATTCACAGAAAACCCACCCCCAACCCCTCCAAGGAGGGGAACTTCTTTGGATAATTCTGCCATACGTAAAAAAATCAACAACTCCCCTCCGGGGAGGGGACCCGTTCATCCGCGTCCAGCGGATAACGAGGGGTGGGTTCACGCAACGACTTTATGTAAAGCCATAAACGATAAACCTGAATACCTTGATTGTTCAAAAATTTCTTAGCCTTGGGTTTACTTACAGTGAACCCACCCCCGCCCCTCCCAAGAGGGGAGTTTCTTTGGCTAAAATTTTAAACTTTAAAAATAAAAACTGACATGTCTGAAAACGGCTCTATTACCCATACCATCAAAAACAATATTTCAACCATCGAATTCTATCATCCAAAGGGAAATTCACTGCCCGGAGAACTTCTTTCTGAACTATCTCTTGCAATGAAAGAAGCAGCGGATAGTGAAGATTCGGGGGTGATTATACTGCGAAGCCGCGGGGAAAAAGCATTTTGCGGAGGAGCTTCTTTTGATGAACTTCTGGCCATTTCGAATATGGATGAGGGAAAAAATTTCTTTATGGGATTTGCCAATGTACTGAACGCCATGCGCACATCTCCTAAATTTATCGTCGCCCGGGTGCAGGGAAAAACCGTAGGCGGTGGTGTAGGACTCGCAGCTGCAGCCGATTACACCTTTGCACACAGTTCTGCATCGGTGAAACTGAGTGAACTTGCCGTAGGCATCGGCCCGTTTGTCGTGGGTCCTGCTGTAGGGCGCAAGATAGGAACCTCTGCATTTGCCGCTCTTGCAACCGATGCCCGTTCCTGGTATGATGCGGGGTGGGCCGAATCCAACGGATTGTTTAACAAAGTTTTTGAGAACATAAATGAGCTGGATGACACCGTTGACAAACTGGCCGTTGATCTGGCCTCCAGCAACCCCAAAGCCATGCGGGAACTGCGCCTAATTCTCTGGCACAGCACCGGCCACTGGCACTCCACCCTTGAACAGCGCGCAGAAATCAGCGGCAGGCTGGTATTGTCAGATTTTACCCGGGAGTTTATTGAGGAGTTTAAGAAGGGATGAGTGAGATTTTAATTCACAAATACTTTATCTGTAGATAATTAAAAGCATAATACTTAAAAGATCTCTTTATTCTATTAAATTCTTCTCTATTAAAAAACTTACGCAAAAACTATTACTTACATCTCAATGGAAAATCGTTGTACTGTTGGAATGTCACTTTCCGGCAAATTGATCAGATAAAAATTATTTTCTGAATCTTTCCAATTTACAAGTGGAATCTTAGGAATTTTACTACGTTCAATAGATGTTACATAGCTTGTCTTTTTCAAATCTCCATTTGAATCAAAAATCTGAAAATACAAATCAAGAGAATTTTTTGAATCAGGTTTAATATTATCATCTTTAGGCCAAATTATATAGAAATGTACTAATTCTTCGTTGTCAAGATAATAAATGCCAGCATCCATACTAATTACTCTGCCGGTATGGGGTCTATTAGTGCCATAATATATTTTTCTCAATCCGGGAATCCCTAGCTTGGTATTTCTTTCATAATCAGATTCATGAGAGTATCTTTCATAAGAACCTATTTTGGATTTAAATCCTTCCAATGCTTTCTCAAACCTCCACCCAGTTTCATTAGTATGAACAAATTCATATAATTTACCATCATAAATCCCGGGTGAGTAAACCAATCTTTGTTTATCAGCCGACTTCGATATTGCAAAACTACCTGGCTGATAAACCAAATTTGAAAATACAAATAAATTATCATGACCAAGTTTATCATATAAAAGAAAGGACCCCCGCCTTTCCTGAAAATCTGGGCTGTAAATATGAAATAATGGTCTTTCAAACTCACTGATTTTTTCTTCAGTTGGATCATTTACTGTATCTACGTATAAACCGATTATCTGATCATTAAAATAGCTTATTGAACTTGGATATACTTGATCTATAAAATTATATGGATAAGATTTTATAAATTCACCATTTTTTGACAAAATAGTAAATTGTAATTTACCTCTATCTAAAAAAATAAAATGTCCATCAGGTGTAATTCCCATTAAATTCACACTAAATTCCTGAAATTCACCCGGCCCCCTTCCACGACCCCCAATACTCTTCTTATATCTACCGTTACTGTCAAAGATCTTTATTGTAAGACTTGCTTTATCGGCTATATAAATATTTCCATCCTTATCTGTTCGAACAGCCATTGGACGTCCTAATTGATACTCATCTGATTGATTTTTACTTCCAATAATTAAATCATTCCAAATAACTGAAGTATTATTTTTAACTGTTTGATCGGATTGAGATTCTTCTGTGCAAGAATTAAATGTAAAATTAATTCCAAAAATTAAAAGATATAAAGTAAAACTATTTTTAAAATAGATTTTCATAAAGCGAAGATATATTGAAGTATCATTATTTTATTTTAAATACCATGATTTTTGGTATATGTTTGTTTACCAAAAAATAAAACAAAAGATTGTTATCAAAATTACAGACTCGAAAATCCTGAAAGGATGAAAACGATTCTGATTCCATCTCTTTGCGATAACGTTGTTTTTTGATACCATTTAAATCCAGCTCATCAATCACAGCAGCTTTGTCGTCAAAGTATGCTACATATATACTGTTCTCTATAATATCAAATCCGGTATATAAAAAAGTGACTGCCAAACTGCCGGGGGTAAACGAGCTTTCACTTGAATTTTTTTCGATTAGTAACTTATAATCGTCCGCATATTCCGAAATATCTTTTTCAAAAATTAAATCTCCATCCAACGAGTATTTCCGGAGTAAAGGATAAGATTGGAACAGTACATAAAAATGTTTTTTATAGAATCTGATCTGAACACGTGCCCCCAAGTAATGCATATTATCAGTCACGATCGGAAATTCACCGAATTCATCAATAACTTTTTTCCTATTTAAATCAAGAATTTTAAATAAGCTATGGTTCTTTAGCGCATCTTTACCTGCAAGACCCAAATGATAACGGGGGAAAAAAATCAGTTTTTCGTCATGATAGGCAAAGCTATAACCCCAAAAGGGGAATTCATCTAAAACAATAGATTCGATAAACTCTCCTGATTCCTTGAAGATTTGTATTCGTTGATTTCCCTGATCATTAACGAAAATATATCCATTACCAAAAACCACTCCTGACGGATTTATTAATTCACCAGGTCCTTTACCCTCACGACCAATTTCATTTATAAATTTTCCATTTGAATGATAAGCAAGAATTTGAGAAGCGGGTTGATCATTTATAAAAAGTTTATTGCATTGATTGTCAAAAACAAAGTTTTGAGGTGATTGTAAATAATTTATATCACTTATTTTAGGAAATTGATTTCTAACTTCGATATTTACAACAGATTGAGCAATTACTAAACCTGAAGATTTGAATATTATTTTTATCAGTAGAATTATAAATATACCAGAAACATTTTTTTTATTCATAAAATCTAAACTCAAAAATATTAATCAACCTTAAATAGGAGTCTATTATATTAGAATAGACCCCTATTTTTTATTTTTTTGAATTATTTATCTATCTCATTATCGCGATTGCAAAATATTAGTAACCCATCTTCACAAGTGATTGCACAACCATCAACAGAGCTCGGAGAATTACATCCGGCAGTTCCGCTGCAATCTGATAAATCACTGTTTGAACTTGCAGAATGACTTATATTTATAAAATTTGATGAATTTTTCAACACCCAGTTTTCTACTAAATCATCAATCTCTTATCCATTGGCAGATCATCTTCTGCAGAAAACTCAATTTTACTGAAATCGGGATGTTGCGGATTCAAAACATAGTTCCACTCTACCGGCAACACCACACTGGGCACTTTCAAAATGGCTGTCTCCTGGTCACGTAACCATTGATCGCCGAATCGCTGTGAAACAGGCTCACAAGGAATTGCATTCCAGCCGGGCGGCAGCCGGTCAGGTGGTGCCTCTTTGATGAACGAATCCGGAATATCAGCAGAAAAGAACACGCAAGATGAAAACCAGGATTTATCATTTGTCTGTACCAGCGACTCAAGCAGAGCAAGTGAAAGACTGCCGGATGTATATACCGCAGGATGGCCGGCACTGTTAAAGCGTCCGCCATAGATTCTAGCACCTTCCCCGGAGAATGCATTTTCAGCAAATTTTTTATGAGTAATCCGCCAAACCCGTACTTTATTCATGCTTACACTGTGATGCCATGACGAATACGGCCAAGAACATTTTCGACAATTTTAGCACCCGGCTCGGTTTTGACGAGTTCGATGGGTTTTTTATTTCCGAGTGCATAATTTGGCTCTTCGAACCATTCTGAAACCTTACTCATGTTTTCAAAAATTTGATATGCCAGATCGGTGAGCCTGGCTATGCGGTAACTTCGCTCGGACTCATCGGATGGAAGTGTGGATTCTTTTTTGCGGCGATCGAGAGTGCGGGGTGAGATCATCAAAAGCTCTGACAACTCCTGGTTGGAAAGATGAAGACGCCTTTGCAAGGTTGATAAGATATCTGTAGATAACCCGTGGCTGATTTTTGAGGCAGCTTTGGGTAAACCCCAAGCGAGATATGGCTCACTTATGATATTTCGATCTTTTTCATCGGGGAATGGATATCTATTTTTACCTGCCATATTTACGCCATATTATATTATTAACTACGCCAAATTACTTTTTTTCTCAAATTAATTCAATTATTTTTTTATTTATCCCGGATTAATCGTTGAGAAGATCTAAGAATCTGATTTTGCACCATAATCATTTACCTGATATGCCGGTTGATTAAATTTTCAAGCAGCTCCTGCCGGCCGCTTCGCTGTTCAGGTTCTCCGTTCTCAGCTGCAAAATTGCGGAGCTCACCGAGAGCCAGTTTTCCCTCTTCAAACTGTTTTCCTTTACCACTATCAAATGACTTGTAGCGATCATCACGCAATTCCTTATAAAGTGGATCTTCAACAATATCATTGGCAATCAAAAGTGCCCGTGCAAAGGTATCCATCCCCCCGATATGGGCATAAAAAAGATCTTCCATGTCAGTTGAATTGCGCCTGATCTTTGCGTCAAAATTTAGCCCGCCGGGAGCAATCCCTCCATTCTCAAGCACTACGATCATTGCCTGGGCAGCATCATAGAGATCCGTAGGAAAATAGTCGGTATCCCATCCATTTTGTTGATCGCCCCGGTTTGCATCAATACTGCCAAGCATACCCGACCCGGCCGCGATGGTCAGTTCGTGAGCAAAACTGTGGCTTGCCAGGGTGGCGTGATTGGCTTCGATATTCAGCTTAAAATCATCCATAAGATCCTGTTCGCGCAGAAATCCGATTACGGTTGCAGCATCAAAATCATATTGTTGTTTGGTTGGCTCCATCGGTTTGGGCTCGATCAGAAAGGTACCTGTAAATCCGATTTTTCTGCCATAATCCCGCGCTGCTCTTAGAAACGCACCCATGTGATCAAGTTCCCGCCTCACCCGGGTGTTGAGCAAGTGCATATACCCTTCGCGTCCGCCCCAGAACACATAATTCTTTCCACCCAGTTCCACCGTTGCTTCCAGTGCAGCCTTAACCTGGGCAGCTGCGTGACAAACTACTTTAAAGTCCGGGTTTGTGGCTGCACCGTTCATGTATCTCGGATGGGCAAACAGGTTGGCTGTTCCCCACAACAGCTTTACGCCCGTATCATCCTGGTACTGTTTGGCCAGTGTAACCAGTTCCCGTAAATTATCTTCCGATTCAGAAACCGAGTTCCCTTCCGGTGCCAGGTCACGATCGTGAAAACAGTAAAACGGGACCCCAATTTTTGTGAAAAATTCAAAAGCTGCATCCAGACGATATTTCGCATTATCCAGCGGATCTGATGACTTCTCCCATAGAAATTTTCTCGTACCCGTGCCAAAGGGATCACTGTTCTCATTTACAAATGAGTGCCAGTATGCCACGGCAAACCTCAAGTGCTCTTTCATCGTCTTGCCATTCACAACTTCCGTCTCATTGTAATGAGTAAAAGCAAGCGGGTTATCAGTTAAGGGGCCTTCATAGGTAATTTTATTAATTCCGCGAAAATACTCTTTGTCTGTCATTATTTTTTGTTTTTTTGAATTCAAAGGTTAACTGAATGCATTGTCTGGTTCACATCTCATTTGCTTGCGTTTTGAGACCGGGATTACTGCCCAACAACATTTATCGCGCCAGGCACAAATTTCTCTAACTCTTCCATCCATCTGCTGAAAGCTATTTGATACTGTT
>CAYVBJ010000068.1:12126-13483 GCA_964449075.1 uncultured Balneolaceae bacterium | reverse complement strand
AATTTGCTCCGCCATAAAAGTAACACCTTTATCAATTTGTCGGGGCTGGCTGTAGGTCTGGCCTGTTGCATACTGATTGCACTCTATGCCCGCGAAGAGCTTAGTTACGACCGGTTTCACGAAAATTCAGATTCAATCGTCACTTTGGGTGTTGAACACAAGCAATTCGGAACGATGATTTCAACGCCATACCCACTGGCGATGGCCCTGGAAGAGGAGGTGCCGGAGGTGGAAAGAGCAACACGCCTCAGGTCGATTCAGAATTTAAATTTGAGCCGGGATGGACAGGATTACATCACGATCGATCAAATCCAATATTCTGAACCCGGTTTCTTTGATATATTTTCATTTGATTTGCTATATGGAAACAAAGAATTTGCTCTGGAGGCACCCGGACAAATAGTATTGACGAAGCGCACCAGCCAACAGTTATTCGGTGAGATTAATACGGTGGGCGAATCAATATACTGGATGCAGGAAGATACAACGATAGTGCTGGAGATATCAGGTATTGTGGACAATCCTCCCCAAAACAGTTCCATTACATTTGATGCCCTTGTTTCATTTGAGACCTTTCCGGAACGATACAGGAAACCCGGTTCCTGGGGAGCGTACTCTTTTTCTACGTACGCACTTTTAAACGGTCCGGAAGCACGGAATGTGTTGGATGAACATCTTGATGTGATTGCGAACAGACACTATGATAATGCAAATTCCAAATTTATATCTATTCCACTGACTTCACTTCATCTCTCAGAGATGAGTTATAACAGCGGTTTTACCGGTAATGCAAAGTATCTATATCTTTTTGGTTCGGTTGCACTCTTCATACTGATTATAGCCTGTGTGAATTATGTAAATTTATCCACTGCTAAGGTTTCACTTCGCGCAAAGGAGGTGGGTGTACGCAAGACTGCAGGAGCGGGCAAGGGGCAACTGGCAATGCAGTTTTTGAGTGAATCGGTGTTATTAAGTTTTGGAGCTTACCTGCTGGCTCTTCTGCTGGCTGAAGTGGCTATGCCCTGGTTCAACCAGTTATTCGGGACACACATCACCGGCGGAGAAAATATGATGTTCCTGGTATGGCTTGCACTCGGAGCTATCGGCGTGGGATTACTGGCTGGAGTCTATCCCGCCCTCTATTTGTCAGGCTTCTCCCCTTCTGTAATTTTGAGAAAAAATTTACCCGGAGGCCGTTCGGGCGCAATGCTGCGTAAAGGACTTGTGGTTGGTCAGTTTGGTATTGCGCTGGTTCTTATTATGGGATCAATGGTAATTTATGAACAGCTTCGGTTCACACAGTCGAAGGATCTCGGTTTCGACGGTGAGCAGGTAGTGGCTATCAATTTACCAACCC
>CAYVBJ010000068.1:0-12026 GCA_964449075.1 uncultured Balneolaceae bacterium | reverse complement strand
TCGAAGGATCTCGGTTTCGACGGTGAGCAGGTAGTGGCTATCAATTTACCAACCCAGCAGGCCTGGCAGATGCGTCATACATTACGTGACAGGGCCGCTTCTCACGCCGGTGTGGCGGGGGCTGCGGTTGCCAACGGATCACCGGGAAATTTTCACATTCGGCTTTCAGATGACCCTGAAACACTTTCACCTGATAACAGGGCTCAAACTGAAGAAGGCATCACCATAGCACCTGCCGTAGTGGATTATGATTTTATTGAGGTACTGGATATTGAACTTTTGGCCGGCCGTAATTTTTCCAGGGAATACCCTTCCGATCAGGAAAGAGCTTATATTCTGAACAGGAAAGCGGCGGCGGAGCTGGGGTGGTCGCCCGAAGATGCCGTTGGCAGGCGTTTTACATTAGATAATGAGGGAGAGGTGATCGGGGTGATTGAGAACTTTCATATTGCATCATTTCACCGGGATATCGAGCCGGTAGTTCTGCAGATCCATGAATCCGGCGGCTGGTCCAGTCCAGGCCGACTGCTGGCCCGGCTGCAATCCGACCGGATACCTGAAGCCATGAATTTCCTGGAAAAGGAGATTGCCGTGTATGCTCCCAATTTGTCATTCAGCTACGAGTTTCTTGATGAGAAATTTGATGCGATGTATCGCACGGAGCGACGTCTGGGGCAGATTGTCTCTTTATTTACTTTTATCGCCATTTTTGTAGCCTGCCTGGGTCTCTACGGCCTGGCCGCCTTTGCTGCAGAACGCCGCATCAAGGAGATCGGCATACGTAAAGTGATGGGAGCGACAGTGACTCACATCGTGGCACTGCTGAACAAGGATTTTCTGAAACTGGTACTACTGGGTTTTTTGATTGCCGTGCCGTTAGCATGGTATGCCATGAACCAATGGCTGGAAGATTTTGCCTATCGTATTGAAATTGGTCCCGGCATCTTTCTTCTGGCAGGTGGTGCAGCCATACTCATTGCCTTGCTGACGGTTGGCTGGCAGTCGGTAAAGGCAGCGGTTTCGAACCCGGTGGATTCGCTGAGATCTGAGTGATTATGAGTGAAAACTGAAAACGGAAAAGTTGAGCGGAGCGCACCGAGCGAAAGCGATTCCCGCGTAAGTGAAATCCCGACAGTTAGCGATCTATTTAAATGTAACTGTATTATACTGTCGGGGTGAAAAGAAAGCTATCGGCTTGCGGGTTTTTGGTAGTGCCGGTTAGTAAGTGTCTCGATTGAATTTTTTGCTTTATCCTCTTCTTCACTATGAGTTAATAAATCCCTATCTTTATTTAGATTTGTTTTAAATAATAAAGAAAAATTCCAATGATGCTCCCGCTTACGATTGTAAAGCCCGGTGATAACGTCGACATATGTATCCTGTCGTGCAGCATAGATGAGGCTAAACGCCTGCGGGAACTGGGATGTGTAGAAGGAAATCGCGCAGTTATCATCTCAAATCAAAAGAATATCATTTTACAGGTAGGCGATACCAAACTCGCTATAAACAGCGCACTTGCCCAGTCGATTTTGGTAAAGCCGGGATAGTAAATGAAGAAACTTTCAGAGTTAAAAAAAAGAGGCGTCGCAACCATTAAAAATGTAAAAGGCCCGGAGATGCTTCGCTTGCTTGAAATGGGCCTGATACCCGGCGCGAAGATAGAAGTAGTACGTGCAGCACCGCTTGGATTTCCCATAGAGGTGAAAATTCGTGGATACTCCCTCTCTCTGCGGAAAGCGGAAGCTGATTGCATTGAAATTGAATAGTAATTATTGCTGTGGATAGAGAAAAAACGATTGCATTAGTCGGTAATCCCAATACGGGTAAGTCAACACTTTTTAATGCTCTCACCGGTTTAAAACAGAAGATTGCCAATTACCCGGGTGTAACAGTTGAAAAAAAGATTGGCTACGCAGCTATTGGCAGTAAAAAATTCAGGATTGCAGACCTGCCGGGCACCTACAGTCTGAATCCCAAACAGATCGACGAACGGATCACTTACGATGTATTAGCCGGGAAATATAAACATGAACCGGCGCCAGACCTTGTTATTGTGATGGCAGACGCCAGTAACCTCGACCGGAACCTCTACCTGGTTTCACAGATCATGGATCTTGAAATTCCCATGATTGTTGCGTTGAGTATGATTGATGTAGCAGAAGACCGGGGAATTCGGGTGAATGCCGAAGATATGTCGAAAAAGCTTGGCGTTCCTGTGATTCCGATCATATCCAAAGAATCAGGCGACATTCAAAAACTTCGCGATTATATCTCATCCAATGCTGTGTCTGCACCTGAGGCGCTTCGCTGGAATCCCGGGGAGCCGCTGCGGAAGGCTGTTCAAATCGTTATTAATGACTGGATCAAACCACATACAAATCTCTCTGAAAGAATATGGACGACAGAAGCTCTCCGCTTTATTGGTGATGATCAGGCAATTAACATGGTTCCTGAAATTGAGAAACAGCACAAACTGCGGGAGGTTGTTCAAAAAGCCTGCACAGTTCTGGAAGACTCCGGGAAAAATTACACTGCAGAAGAGGTGCTGAAACGCTATGAATTTATTGAATCATGTACTGCCGGTGCAGTTTCTAAATCGTCCGATAATATGGTCACTTTATCAGACAGAATTGATGAATATGTAACCCATAAAGTATTTGGCCCTATCATATTTGGTTTGATTTTACTGTTGATGTTCCAATCTGTTTTTTCCTGGGCTGAACCATTTATGAATTTGATCGACCTGTTTTTTATCGGGATGGGAAATTGGGTTTCAGGCACCTTGCCACCAGGTATATTGAATGATTTACTTGTTGAAGGAGTGCTTGCCGGGCTGGGTGGTGTTGTGATTTTTCTGCCACAGATAATGTTTCTCTTCTTGTTTATCTCAATTCTTGAAGGAAGCGGATATATGGCCCGCGCAGCGTTTGTAATGGATGGATTCATGACCAGGATCGGCTTGCACGGACGCTCGGTGGTTCCGCTGATGTCCGGCTTTGCGTGTGCCATTCCCGGAATTATGGCCGCCAGGACAATTGAAAATTGGCGCGACCGGATAATCACGATTATGATTCTGCCTTTTATGGCTTGTTCGGCAAGATTGCCGGTTTACGCACTCATGATTGCAGCTTTTATCCCGGGCACAAGCTTTCTCGGAATTTTTAGTCTGCAGGGAATCACATTTTTTGGCCTCTATATTTTTGGGATTGTGATGGCAATTCTCGCCGCGCTTGTCATGAAGCAGTTCATAAAAACGGATACGCCGTCCCCTTTCATCATGGAGTTACCCGGCTACAAAATGCCCAAATGGTCGGGTGTTTTTCAAAATGTATTCGATCGCGGGAAAGTATTTGTGACAGAAGCGGGAAAAATTATTTTTGGCATTTCTATCGTGCTGTGGTTTTTGGCCTCTTTTCCAAAAACGGACCTTCCCGCGAACTTTACTGAAGAACGCACCACACAGAATATTGAAGCTCCGTCCGCCCAAAATGAACAGATGGCTGCATCATATAAACTTCGCCAAAGTTATGCGGGACAGTTTGGACAACTGATTGAACCTGTTATTAAACCGCTGGGCTTCGACTGGAAAATCGGAATCGGACTGATTACTTCGTTTGCAGCCCGGGAAGTAATGGTAGGTACACTGAATACAATATACAGCGTTCAGGATCAGGAAAATGCTATTTCGCTTCAAAAGAAACTTCAGCGGGATGTAGATAGTGAAACAGGAGAACCTGTCTACAGTGTGTGGACTGCCTTGTCACTAATGGTTTTCTTTGCGCTTGCTATGCAGTGTATGAGCACAATTGCCATCGTTAAAAGGGAGACAAACTCCTGGAAGTGGCCGGCCATAATGTTTACTTATATGACCACTCTTGCATATATATGTTCACTGCTTGTTTACCAGCTTGGAACTTCTTTTGGTTAAGCTTGCTCATTACTTTAAAATGACCTGCTTATCCGTAAAAAAAGTCAGTCTTCTAACTTATTTCTTGATGTTAACAATTTTTTACTGTGAGCTGCTAATTCTTTTTAATTTTTCAATTATCATTTAAAAGTGTTATTTAATTCTTCAGCGAAATCAATTGTTTTTAAATTGATGAAATAGAAAGAAAAGATTAATATGATTATGTATTTTGCAATTATATAAAAAGCAGTAATCAACCAACAAATTTATTAATAGCCGGAAGTGAGCTATTAATCAATAACACCTCAATAAAATCTATAAATAAACAAGCCATATCATGAAGGATTCAGGAAAAAACAGGAAAGTAAGCGGTTTATCCCGCCGTGATTTTCTAAGCAAGGCAGCTGCTCTCTCTGCCGGGTTTACCATTGTTCCAAGCAGGGTTGTAAGCGGGATGGGGAATAAAAATAAAAAAATGCCAAGCGATACACTGAATGTTGCAGGTGTAGGTATCGGCGGGCGCGGCGCAGGTGTTCTTCGCCCCATGGCCAGCCAAATAAATGTTGTTGCATTGTGTGATGTTGACTGGAAATATTCTCAGCCCGTTTTCGAAGAGTATCCGGATGCAAAAAAATATTGGGACTGGCGTAAAATGTTTGATGAAATGGGTGACGATATTGATGCAGTAGTCGTTGCCACATCCGATCACACTCACGCCATTGTTGCATCACATGCAATGATCATGGGTAAACATGTATATGTTGAAAAACCTCTTACCCATACTGTTTATGAATCAAGACTGCTTACTAATCTGGCGGCAGAGTACAAAGTGGCTACGCAGATGGGCGACCAGGGCGCTTCCGGTGAGGGTATTAACCTTGTTACGGAATGGATACAAAATGGCGTTATTGGTGACGTAACCAAAATCGAAGCCTTTACCGATCGGCCAATCTGGCCGCAGGGATTAAATCCCCCCGAAGGCCAGCCCGTACCTGAAACTATTGACTGGGACCTGTTCATAGGACCTGCTCAAATGCGTCCTTATAATGACATCTATACACCCTGGAATTTCCGCGGATGGTGGGATTTCGGAACCGGTGCATTGGGCGACATGGCATGCCATATCCTTCACGCACCGTTTAAATCGCTTGAGCTTGGATATCCGATTAAAGCACAGGGAAGCTCTACACTTCTGCTGAGAGATTCAGCACCGAATGCACAACGGGTCCGGCTTACCTATCCCGAGCGCAACAGCAGCTTCGGAAGGCTTCCGGAAGTTGAAGTTCACTGGTATGATGGCGGTCTGCAGCCACTGAAACCGGAGGGATGGCCTGAAGGCAGGGATATGAACCACCGTGGAGGCGGAGTTCTGATTCATGGAACGGATGATATTCTTGTGCATGGATGTTACGGCTCAGATCCATGGTTGCTGTCCGGTAAAGAACCGAATGTGCCTAAAACAGAACGCCGTGTTAAAATTGGCGAAGTTGAAGGTGAAGAAGCGCATTACCTCGATTGGGTAAGATCTTGTAAAGAGAGTCCCGACAGCAGAACAGAGACCAAATCTTCGTTCGATAAATCGGGGCCATTTAATGAGATGGTTCTTATGGGAGTGCTTGCCGTACGCTTGCAGAATCTCAATAAAGAACTCGAGTGGGACGGTGAGGAGATGAAGTTTACAAATATTAATCCCAATGAGTATATTCAGATCGTTATAGAAGACGGATTCAGCATTGAAGATGGCCATCCGACATTTATGCAGGAAAGAACGGACCCGATCAATGCCATTCAGTTTTCAAACGGACTTATCAAAAAGAGGTACAGAGATGGCTGGAGTCTGCCGGATATGCCTGCTTAACTAGTATTACCTATTAACCTTAACAAAAATATAGCTATGAAACTCAGATCATATTTATTCAGTGCTTTTTCAGCACTATTAACTATCGGATTACTATCCGCCTGTACATCAGATGACTCGAAAACCAGTCAGACTGAGAGTACAGAACAAGCAGAACAAACAGAACAAGAAGTACCCCCTAACACCTTAACCCAGCAGGAAATCGACGAAGGATGGATGCTTCTTTTTGACGGTGAATCTACGGAAGGCTGGAGAGGGTACAGTCGGGACTCCTTCCCGGAAAGAGGCTGGATCATCGAAGACGGCGCTCTAAAGGTTGAAGGAGCCGGAACCGGAGAAGCAGGAGGAGAAGGTGGTGACATTCTCTATGATCAAAAATTCCAAAACTTCCATCTGTCACTTGAATGGAAAGTTTCAGAGGGCGGAAATTCAGGAATCTTCTACCTTGCCCAAGAGCTTGAAGACAGGCCAATCTGGCACTCTGCTCCCGAAATGCAGATATTGGATAATGCAAACCATCCCGATGCCATGTTAGGCGAAGATGGAAACAGGCAGGCCGGAAGTCTGTATGATTTGATACCGGCAGATCCTCAAAACTTCCGCGGACACGGCGAGTGGAACAAAGCCGAAGTTCTTGTATACAGAGGCACCGTTGTGCATTTTCAAAACGGCGAAGCGGTAGTTGAGTACCATCTTGGAACATCCGAATGGGAAGAGATGATAAATAACAGCAAATTTGCGGAATACTCAGATGTTTTCGGAAAGTTTGAACCCGGGTACATTGCGTTGCAAGATCACGGAGATGACGTCTGGTTCCGAAATATTAAGTTGCGGGAAAGAAACTAAATTATCTTTCAATTAAACAACTTTAAAAGCCGGAATTCAAACGAGTTCCGGCTTTTTTTTGATCGTTTTCAACTAACGGACGTTCATTGGCGGTTGCGAGAAGCCGAACTTACGATCTGTTTCATGAAAAATCAGATTCACATCAGCTCATCTTCAAAAAACTGATGACAGGGAACAACCCGGGCTGTTTTGCCATCCCGTTCAAAACGGTCGGTTTGTTTATGAGTTATGACAGTACCTGAGTTCAAGTTAAAAAAAGTAAGTGCTTCAAATAATCCGTTAAGTTCACGGTCAAGATTGTCCGGATTCAGCTCAAAGCAAACCTGGACAACTTCTTTTGCCTTACCTTTGTCAAAAACCACAAAATCACATTCTCCTTTTTCTGAGAAATAACAGATCTCTTTAAAGTTTCTTCGAAGATGCAAAAAAATCAGGTTTTCCAGAATTCTTCCGTAATCCCCTGAAAAGGATTTAGAGTTCACGTTGATCAACCCGGTGTCAATCGCAAATACTTTTCTTGGATTAACGGATTGCTTACGAATTGAGTAACTGAACTTTGGAATGAAATGAAACAGCCATGTTTGTTCCAAATAGGAAAAGTATTCCATGACCGTACTTGTGGCGCCGATTCCAAAGAGTGTTCGGAGCTTATTTCCGGTCACCAGAGTTCCAACATTCGAGACTAAATAAAGTGCGAGGCGCTGCAGTGATTTTAAATCTCTTACCCCATAACGAACAGCAATATCCCGGACCAGGATATCTTCAAAAAGCTGTAGCAGAATGTCATCATTTTTAGTTTTTACATATTCCGGAAAACCTCCGGTTTCCATATATTTCTTCAGATTTGATTCCGAAGATTCAAGGGATTTAAATTCACAAAATTCTCTCCAGGAAAATGGAAAGAGCTCGTTTGTGATGTGTCTGCCTGTCAACTTTGTTCCTGATTCACTGCTTAAAAGAGATGCATTTGAACCGGTTATCACCAACTGAAAATTTTCGTCCAGCTTTTGACGTACATACCTTTCCCATCCTTCTACTACCTGTACTTCATCGAAGAAAAGAGTCCTGCTTTTTTGATCGGTTATAAGCTCATCGAGACGGGTGAAATCATTGATTTCAAACTCATATAATCGCGGGTCTTCAAAATTCATATAAAAAGCATCCGGATATTTCTCCTTAAGCAATTGATGAAGTAAAGTGCTTTTACCGCATCGCCTGATACCGGATATAATAAAAGCGTGGGAGGTCAAATCGGATACTGTTTCCAGCTGATGCCTTCTCAAGCCTGTATCGAGGTGCAAAAGATTACTCTTTTGAGCCTCTGCAGTTTCTTGTATGAGTGATTTTAATATCATAAATGTGATTGATAAAAAAATACATATTTATTGTTTACTAAACAATAAATATGTTGTTTAGTAAACAATATTATTCTAATACCTGAGCCTATATTTATCCAAAACAAATAAAAAGATTCGTCAGTCTTACTCTATCCGCTAAATAATTTCTAAATTTAACCGTTTCAATTCTTTTTTGGTAAAGTCGAGATTCATGATTAATAAATATAATTTAAAACTTTACCTGTTCGTTTTCGTACATGGTACTGTTCATTGCCGTTCGTGAATCCCTATGATATCGGCTTATTTTATGATAGAAAGGGCTTATAAATTTGGCCCGTTTTATGCTTGTTCAGGGTATCTTTATATGGTTTAATATCCCTTTAAATTCATAGATAATTAAATAAAATGAAAACTTTCAGCTGCCGGCCGCTGAAAGCTTACAACCGACAGCTCAAAAAAATGATCAAACTCAGAAACATCGACAAATACATTGATAAACGATTTCAACGCTCATTTATCCTGAAAAATATCAATCTTGATATTCAGGAAGGTGAATTTGTAACAGTGATGGGGCCGAGCGGAGCCGGGAAATCCACACTACTCAATATCATCGGTTTCCTGGATGATGCTTCCGAAGGTGAGTACCACTTTTTTGATGATGCGGTTCATTCTCTCGGCGAGAAACGGAAATCGGAATACCATAAATCATATATCGGTTTCGTATTCCAGGCCTACCACCTGATCGATGAGATGACCGTCTATGAAAATATTGAAATGCCGCTCTTATACAGGAAGGTGAAATCAAAAGAACGGAAAGCTATGGTTGCCGATATGCTCGACCGTTTTAACATTGTGGCTAAAAAAGACCTGTTTCCGCAGCAGCTATCCGGAGGCCAGCAGCAGGTGGTGGGTGTTGCAAGGGCGCTGATCGGGAGCCCGAAGTTGTTGTTAGCTGATGAGCCTACCGGCAATCTTCACTCCGAACAGTCGGAACAGATCATGGAACTCTTTAAAAAACTGAATGAAGAAGATGGCGTGACCATCATCCAGGTAACCCATTCAGAAAAAATGGCTGCTTACGGTAATCGGATTATTAACCTGAAAGATGGTGCCCTGGTTGAGAAGGATCCGTACGACTGACCTGTTTTAAGTAATAAAGTTTTTATTCAATGTCAGTTCTGATTCATTGTAGTTTAAATACGCGTAGAGCTTAAACAATTATTGGCGTTTTTTCCTGGTTTGAGTTTTTCTCCGTTCGGTTTTTCTGCTATCGCTTCGATCTCTGATTGATTTTCGGCTATTACTTCGTTTACGATATTCACGGTTATCTTCGGCCGAATAGCGGGAATTTTGATTTGCATGCTTTTGACCAACCCTGCCCTTATTCCCGGATTTGTTAAGATGTTTCTTCCGGTATGTGTAGCCATTGTTTGATCTCTTTTCGTGAGAATTCCCTCTGTAAAGATTTTTTTTGTACCTCCTGCTCTCTTTCCGAGACTGATACGTACGTTTTTTATACACACGGTCTGCATGATGATATTTATAGGAACCACTGTAACCCTTCCGGTGATTTACTGCCAGCTGCCGCCGGTACTTTTTTACCTTCGGATGTGCGTGATACTCCCACCGGTGCGGTAATTTATAAGCCGGTGCTTTCAGAAATGCCACAGAGAGACCATCAAGCCAGACTCTTACTGAATAGTAAGGGGAATGATAATCACGCCTGTTAAACCTGTGTCTTTTGTATGAAGAATACCCGCGAAGACTTACATACAGCTTGTGATCCCGAAAGCCATCCCGGTAACCGGCTTCATAAGCCTCTTCATACCAATACGGATGGTAGCTGTCGTACAGGTAGTGGCGGGACTTATTAACACCATCCATATACCCGTTCACATAAGATGACTCATAAGAGTTGTATGCATCATAACCGTGAGTATCAAAATCAAGCTGGAAATGAATAAACGGGCGTAATGAGAGATAGCTCAGTTCAACAGACGCGTGTTGGGCAACAAGCTGTAAACCGATTAAAAATTGAAAGACGATGATAAGAGTTATTTTTTTCAGCATGACAGCCTCCTTACTTGGTTATTTATGAGTGCTACACATAATTACCAATCTTTGCGAAGTCATAAAATCACATGAACATGCATGACATGATCATGCGAATAGCACGTAAATAATTCTTTAAAGAGATCTGCTGAAAACTCAGAACCTGAAAGTTTTTCCTTAAGCGGAAGTACCCGTTTCACCATATGTAAAAATTGGTTGCAAGTTACTATTCAGATTGAATAATAGATTCAGACTGCTATTTTTAAGAATGGGTACCAAATAAAAAAAACGGATATGGAGCTATGGATAGAATCTTAACATATGTAAGCCTGTTGTCACTTTCTCTCCTTTTAACGTTGCCGGCGGCGGCACAAGAGAATAATTTCAGTAGTTCGGATTATGAAAAATCACGATATGACATAGAAATGCGGGACGGTGTTAAGCTGCATACGATCGTATATGCACCCAAAGATGATGCCTCAGAATTTCCTATACTTATCAGGCGCACTCCATACAGTTGCCGCCCTTATGATGATAACGTAGTCCCGGAACAGATTATCAGCAATCCATATATGCAGAAAGAGGGTTTTATTATTGTCTGCCAGGATGTTAGAGGAAGGTGGATGTCGGAAGGTGATTATACGACGATGACACCAAACCAGGCTGATGAACAGAAAATTGATGAAAGCTCAGACACCAACGACACGATAGAATGGCTGTTAAATAACATACCGAATAACAACGGAAAGGTTGGTCAATGGGGTATCTCCTATCCGGGTTTTTATACAACAGCCGCACTACCCGATGCGCATCCTGCTATGGCAGCATCATCACCCCAGGCACCGATCGCGGATTTCTTTTTTGATGATTTTCATCACAATGGTGCCTACACGCTTGGATACTGGTATGTAACCCCGCTTTTTGGAATTCAGCATGAGGGTCCGACAGACACTTCCTGGTACGATTTTCCGGATACCTTCACACAGGATGCATACCTGTTTTATAAAGATTTAACTCCGCTGAGCAATGCTGACGACTATTTTGGTGAAGATAATTTTTTCTGGCAGGAGCTGGTCAATCATCCAAACTATGATGAATTCTGGCAAAGCCGCAACATTCTGGCCCACCTGAATGATATTACCCATCCGGTAATGACGGTGGGCGGATGGTTTGATGCGGAAGATCTTTACGGGCCGCTGAATACCTACAAAACTATCGAGGAAAATAACCCCGGGATTCAAAATACGATTGTGATGGGTCCCTGGAGTCATGGTCAGTGGGCAAGTTCCAACCCGCATCAGCGTGTGGGCGATATCTATTTTGGCGAGGGAATTTCCGAATTCTATAAAAAAGAGATTGAGTACCCGTTTTTCATGAAGTATCTAAAAGGAGCAGAGATAGATGCGCCCCCTGAAGCATACATGTATGATACCGGTCTTGGTGAGTGGAGCACGTTTGGCCAGTGGCCCCCGGCACATTCAGAAAAGAGTACCTGGTACTTTCAGGATGATGGTTCTCTCAAAACTGAGATTCCTAATGAAACAGACGGACGGTTTACGGAGTATGTAAGTGATATCAGCAACCCGGTCCCCTATAAAGAAGAGAAAGAGCTTGTTTTCATACCACGCGATTACATGACTTCCGATCAGCGCTTTGCAGCCCGCCGCCCTGATGTGATCACCTTTGAGACAGAAGTTCTGGAAGAAGATATTACTCTTGCAGGCGATATAGTAACCAATCTGTATGTTTCTACCACCGGAACAGCGTCCGACTTTTTTGTAAAACTGATTGATGTATATCCGCCCAGTGTCTCTGAAACCGAACATACACCCGAGGGTGTAGAGCTGGACAATTACCATCAGCTGGTTCGAAGTGAAGCCATGCGCGGCAGGTTCCGTGAGAGTTTTGAAGTGCCAAAGCCTTTTGAGCCGAATAAAATCACACCAATAGAATTTCCATTGCAAGATGTGTATCACACATTCAAAAAGGGGCATAAGATTCAGGTTCAGATTCAAAGCACCTGGTT